>NZ_DDGH01000001.1:3885-97699 GCF_002337565.1 Rhodopirellula sp. UBA1907
CGTACGCCTGAACGGCGTCGCTCGACCTCTCCCCAAACTTTGTTTCGGGAGAGGTACGCCGTGTGTAGATCCGCCGAAAAGCGGCACTTCAAGACTGTACAACCTCCGTTTCGGGAGAGGTGCGCCATATGGAAATCTGCCGAAAAGCGGTGTCAGAAAATTGCACGACCTCAAGCGAGGCGAGTTAGCACAGTTCAAACGAAAACTAACGTAAACGGTTAGGGTCCATAACACTAAACACCTTGCAGTCCAGGCTTACCGGGCTGTTGATTTAATGAGACGTGCCGCGCTGGCGGCGGTCAATCAAGCGCCGACCGGGGCGAACGCCCAAACGGCTCACTTGGTTGTGCCCGATCATTTCTGCCGACCTGCTTAACCGTGTGCACTTTGACGAACATGTGATAACGGCGAGTTCGCTGAGCCAGAGGACATGGCACGGTTCCTGGTGGCGTTGTTGGTAGATGCGACCGACGAACTGATCGGGTCGAGCTGATCGGATCAAGGGAAGTTTTTGATTCCAACGATGCCGGTGATCGTTCGGATGTATTGCGGCACGCTGGGAAGTAGTCTTGGGCTCTGGGTGAGGTCTTGACCCTTTTTCAGGAGGGACAGTACGAGCATTGGGTGCGTCACGTAGCTTGGATTGTTGCAGAGTTGTTTGTCTCGGTTGCGGGGGCGATCGCGAAAAGTGGATGTGGTGTCGAGGCGTCAGTTCGCGTCCTGACTCGACTCGAGTTGATGTTCTGCGATCGGTGCGGCTCGCTACAATGGGTTGGGCTTCGCACCGGGGCCAGTTTGGCGGGCTATCACTTACACACTGATTCATGCATTCAAGGAATCCGCTATGAGCATCGAGACCAATCGACCTTCCCCTGTTGTCTCCAGCAATCGCGACGAAGTTGGGCCGCAGAAGCAGGCGTCACGTCGGGCTTGGATGGCAGGGGTGGCTGCTGCGGCGGGAGCGTCGGCGTGTTCCGGTCGAGTAGCTTTGGCTCAAGCTGACTCTGACAAAGAAAAAGCTGCTGCGTCGCGGAAGCCCAATCCGATCGCGGTGTCGACCTATTCGTACTGGCGGTATCGCGACGATAGCAAGCTTTCGATTGAGGAATGCGTCGACTTGGCCGCTGATGCGGGATTTGATGCGGTGGAGGTGTTGCATGTTCAGATGACCGACGAATCGAACGGTACGTTGCAACGGATCAAGCAGCGGGCCTTTCGTCGAGGCTTGAGTCTGTGTGGGATGTCGACTCACCAATCGTTTGTCTCGCCCGACCCGGCTGAACGTCAAAAGAACATCGATCACACGATCCACTGCATCGAGCTGGCGTATGCGATGGGGATTCCCACGATTCGAGTGAACACTGGTCGTTGGGGAACGTCGGGCAGCTTCGATGAATTGATGGCCAACAAGGGCATCGAGCCGACCTTGGAAGGGCACACCGACGAGGAAGGTTTCGGTTGGGTCCGGGAAGGATTTGAGAAGTGTCTGCCGGTCGCCGAGAAGTGTGGTGTGGTGATGGGGCTGGAGAATCATTGGGGGCTGGGGCGGACCGCGGACGGCGTTTTGCGGGTCATTGGAGAGGTCAATTCGCCGTGGTTGCGAGCAACTCTGGACACCGGCAATTTTCTAGAGAATCAGTACGATCAGTACCGGAAACTGGCTCCCGAAGCGGTGTTTGTTCAGGCCAAGACTTACTTTGGTGGGGGCACCTGGTACACGCTGGACATTGATTACGACCGGGTGGCAGAGATTCTGCGGGAGGTCGACTATCGTGGATACATCAGCTTGGAATTCGAAGGCAGCGAGGCTCACGAATCCGCCATTCCGAAGAGTCTGGCGATGTTGAGAGAGGCATTTCACTAATCGGTGGACATGGGATAAGAATGGGCCCAATTCGATGTCGAACCCACCGGCATCCCGTGTCGTAGCACCCGGGTATCACTGTATTTTTTGACCGAAACAGTGGTGATCGTTTCGCTTCGATTTTGTCTTCCTACGATTGGTTGGTTTCCAGTTATGTCCGCTGAAGTCCAGTTTTCAGGGGCCGCAGACGCTGCTGAGTTTCCCTACAAAGCGATCAACCGCGGCGCGATTGCGTCGCTGGTTTTCTTGGCGTTGTCGCTGCCCGGGTTGATGCCGACCTTCTCGCCGATGCTGATTCTGACGGTCCCTGGGATTTTGGCGGGCGTGATTGCATTGCGAGCGATCAGTCGATTCCCGGACGAATACAGCGGCGCGGGCGTCGCAAAAGTTGGTGTGGCAGGTTGTGCCGTGCTTTTTCTGGGCGGCCTTGTGTTTCACACGTACACGTATCTGACGGAAGTTCCTGAGGGGTATGAACGCGTGGCGTTTTACAAGCTGCAGTCGGAGCCCAATGGGCCTGATTTGCCCACGCCGGATGCCTTGAAAATTGATGGGGAAGACATTTTCCTGAAGGGGTACATCCACCCCAGCAGCGGCAGTGGCATGCTTCGCCAGTTCGTGTTGGTTCCCGACCTGGGCACGTGTTGTTTTGGCGGGGATCCTCGTAGTAGCGACATGATTGAGGTGACTTTGCCGCCAGGCGAATCGGTGCGAGCGGGGCTGACGAAACGTAAGTTGGCGGGCACGTTCAAGGTCAATCGTGTTCCACAGAGCAAAGATGACTTTGAAAACGCGATGTTCTACAAAATGCGGGTCGACCTGTACAAATAGCAGCACATCGATCGGCTGGATGCTGTGACGTGAATGATCGACTGAGCGTGAATGTTCGACTGATTTGGCACGATCACGTCGGATTGCGTTTTGATGTTGTGGGCCCCACGTCCGACATTGGTACGATGGGTGCATCGCGTTGCAGACGACCGGCACAGCAATTTTCTTCCACGAACGATGGATGCTCGTCAGATGAAACTGAATTCTCGAATTCCTTCGATGGCGATGGCTGGATGCCTGGCCGTTGGAACGATGCTTCCCACCCTGTGCGTCGCGGATGACTCTCGGA
Organism: Rhodopirellula sp. UBA1907; assembly: GCF_002337565.1. Lineage (NCBI taxonomy): Bacteria > Pseudomonadati > Planctomycetota > Planctomycetia > Pirellulales > Pirellulaceae > Rhodopirellula > Rhodopirellula sp. UBA1907. The sequence continues at coordinate 6,870 of NZ_DDGH01000001.1, forward strand.
CGCAGAAGGAGCGTACCGCGACGGCTCGATCAATCATCGAGCAGCGTCGAGCGGCGATGCGAGGTGAGGCCGCTGGGCGTGAAAAGGTCGAGGTCCGTAAAAGCAGCCAAGCGGATTTGGCCAAGGGAGATATCACGTTTGATGATTTGACGTTTGATATCGAAAAAGGTGAGGTCTTCGACGAGGAGAAGCTGACCAAAGAGCTGAAGTTCTTGAATGGCCGCAACGTGCGTCTGCGAGGGTATATGTTGCCAAGCACGTTGTACAAAGAAACCGATATCGACAAATTCGTTTTGGTGCGAGACAACCAGGAGTGCTGTTTCGGGCCCGGTGCGGCGCTGTTTGATTGCGTGATGATTGAGATGCAACCGGGACGGACGACGGATTTTGTGCCGCGACCCATCATGGTGGAAGGCAAGTTCGTCTTGGATACTGAGAAGTATCGATACCCCGGCGGCAAGGGCCCCGATGGGGCATCTCACATGGCCGTGTTTCGAATTGAGGGACTTCGCGTCCGATGATCAACCAAGACCGCTTGCTGCAACGTTTTCTCCGCTACGTTCGAATCAACACCGCCGCTGACCCGCAGTCTCAAGCCTACCCCAGCACTGAAAGCCAACGCGAATTGGGGAAGATGTTGGCGGATGAGTTGACTCAGATGGGACTGACCGATGTGGTTTTGGATGAGCATGCGGTTGTGACAGCAACCGTCCCATCAACCATCGATGGCACCGCACCGACGGTGGCTTTGGTGGCTCACATGGACACGTCACCGGAAGCACCCAGCGAGTCGGTCGATCCTCAAGTCGTTCAGTCGTACAGCGGCGGGGACATATCGCTTCCCAGTGGCAACGCGATCACCGTCGCTGGATGTCCCGATCTGGAAAAGATGATCGGGCACACTCTGGTCACCACCGATGGATCGACGTTGTTGGGCGGTGATGACAAAGCCGGTGTTGCGATCATCATGGAACTCGCCGAGGCATTGGTAGAGAATCCTCATGTGCCACACGGTCCGGTTCGCGTCGTGATGACTTGCGACGAGGAGATCGGACGCGGCACGGACAAGCTGGATCTGCAAAAGCTCGATGCAACGGTGGCGTACACCGTCGACGGTGGCGGGCAAGGCATCATTGATGTTGAGACGTTTTCGGCTGACGCGATGACGTTGATCTTTCGCGGGCACAACATCCACCCGGCGATCGCGAAGGACCGAATGGTCAATTCGTTGCGGGCGGCGTCCGATTTTGCCGCTTCGTTGCCCCGAGATTCCGAGACTCCTGAAACCACCGACGGTCGAGATGGTTTCATCCATCTACATGACATTGTCGGCGGCGTGGGGCAGACTCGCGTGGAGCTGATCCTGCGATCCTTTGATAGCGAACAGTTGTCGGTTTACGCGGACAAAGTTCGCAAGCTGGCCGAGGAAGCCACCGCGGCATGGCCGGGAATGCAATTGGAGTGTGAGGTTCGACGTCAGTATCGAAATCTGGCTGATGGGTTGGCGAAGCTGCCCGAGTCAGTCTCGTTGGCCGAACAGGCGTTCGAGAATTTAGGGCTGCCTTGTCAAACGGCGATTGTTCGAGGCGGAACCGATGGCAGTCAATTGACCGAGAAGGGATTGCCGACACCGAACTTGTCCAGCGGTCAACACAATATCCACAGCGTCCTTGAATTTGCGAGTCTAGATGAGATGGTCATCTCCGCGAATCATTTGGTTGAGTTGTTGAAGCTGTGGAGCGAGAAGCGAGTTTGAGTCTGTCGGTTCAATGCCCAGATTCAATGAGCTTTGAGGAACTCGATCGTCCAATCCTGCACTTCGGGTTCTTCCATCAGGAATGAGTGCAGCACGGGCACTTGGTGAACCGTTTCCGCTTCGTCCAGTTGGGCTTCTTCGAGGCTGACGACGAAGTCCCCATCGCCATCGACCAAGGGATTCGCGATCGGTGTCGCGACCTTTCCCGCAACGATTGCGAAGGGAAACGGTGGTGTGGCCAAGTGCGATTCCACATCTGACCAACGTGTGCCCAATTCCATCGCACCGGGGCCAGCAACCAAACCAAACACGCCGGTGGGAGCGAGTCGCCGCGCGATCGCGGCACCTTGGTTGGGTGGGCCGAGCATGACCATTGATTTCAATCGCGGCAGCAGGTTTCTGGGATCGCCATCGGCCTGCAGATCACCGATCAAATGCCGAGTGATGATGTTGCCCATGCTGTGACCGACGAATGCGAACTCAGCTTCCGGCGATTGATTCTCGAGGACTTCACGGAGTGCTGCGGCTGATTCAGCCAGAGAGCCGCGTGTGCTCGCGTATCCAAACCGAATGGTTTGTTCGTAGCCTTCGGCGTGAAGTTTGGTTTCCAACGACTTCATGCAATTGTCCGTTCGCATCAAACCGTGTAGCAGGACAACAACCGGCCGATCGCATGGCGAGGCGATTTCAGGTTGCAGTTTGTCGAGTGCTTCGTCGACGTCTTCACGACTGCCCCACGCTCGTCGAACGTTGTTGGGATCAAGCAGACGCCAGTGCTTGGTCACCGCGTTTTGCTGGATGCGGTAGCCAGCCCGGTAATCGTGATCGGTCCACAATTGAGCCCCGCCGAGCGTGGGCAGGGGAACGTTGATGTTCTGAGCCATGGTCGTGTTCTCGGAAGTTCCCCACCAGGTATGAATGCCCCAACCGGGAGCCAGTGTAACGGCGGCGATCAAAGCAAATCGCCGGATGGCTTTGAAACGACGGCCGTTCATTCGAAAGAAATTCATGTGTCGACGCTGCATCGAGGCGAGGTGTTTGGCGAGTGCTCCGGACCGAGGAGCTATTTAACCAGAGACCACGGCCGAAACATTCTGCGCGAAAAACGGAGGATCGACAGGCTTTCTTTTGCGAATCACATCGCCAACAAGGATCGAGTCCATTGAAGGCACAGGTCACGGTTGAGTGTGGAGGTGGTTTGCAGCGGGCAGCCAATTCGGCGAAGTGTTTCGGCCCAAAACGGTAGCTCCGAATCGGGAGGGCTCGGGATCAGGACCCGAAGAAGCCGCGGCGGTCCGTCCTTTCGTAGGCGAACGGCAGGCGGTTCGGTCTCATTCGAGATCGCAACGCCAGAGAAAACGTTCACGGTCGAGAGAGATGCACCGAGAGCCATCGAATCAGCAGGGTTGGCTTTCTCATCCATCATGAAGGCACCTCCGCCAATCAGGGCGACCGCGGACGGCGATGCACCGGATTGCTTCAGCGATGCGGCTGTGAGTTTGCTGATTGAATCCACTTCGTTGGGACGCCATTGATCGTCGCCATCGCTGCAGATCACACAAACGGCGACGTGATGCTGGCGAGCAAGGTCTTTCCAAGGGCCCAGGATCACGGATGGATCACGGTCTTTGGGTGGAGCCAGAACGATTGCCAAAGCGAGCGGAATCGTCGGTGCTTCATTCGGGGGTGCATCGACGGTGGGTTCTGGTTTGGGGAACCAGATTGCCGCCGCGTTGGTGATGTCAGGCAATTGCAGTGTTTCAACGTTCCAGTCATCGGCCGGCAATGGTTCGGATGTCTCGAAAGCTGCGATGCGGTCCAGGGAACCATCTAGCGTCAGAGGATCGACCGAGACCACCTGTTCATTGCCGTCGCGTTTGATCATCAACTCGATTGGAACATCGGGGTCGGATGCCCAAAGACGTTGTCGCATTGCGTTGGAGTCTAGGATCGGCGAACCGTCGAGCTGAATCAAACGATCGTTGACCTTTAGCTTGCCGTCAGCGGGAGACTTGTTCCAAACATGTTGAACGATGACTGCAGTCGACGAGCTCGATTCTGCATCCGTGTCTTCCTCTTCGGTTTGTTCGATCACTTCATCCGCTGTGATCAAGCCGATGAACTGTGGTTGAAGCGGTGGGATTGTTGCAATCATCGTCGCGGCGGAAGTCATGCGTTTTCCGTCTCGCTCGTACTCGATTTCGACTTCGTCTCCTGCGTCGTATTGCCCGAGTGCAAGTTTGATTTCTTGTCGTCGGGTGACGCTTTGGCCGCCGATTGATTTCAGTTGGTCGCCGACTTTCAGTCCGGCTTTGTCGGCGGGCGATCGTTTGCGGACGACACTCAGTTCGGTTCCTTCGGCATATGGGTCGCTGCCCGCGACAACGAAGCCGAGCAAGCCTTGTTGGATGTTTTCACCACGACGCAATTGGTCCAGCTTTTGGGCGATGATCGAGCTGGGGACTGCGAAAGCAATTCCGGAGTCGTACCAAGCGGTTGGGTCTTCTGCGCCGCCCTCGCCGACTGCGGGAATGACGACACCGCGAAAACGACCTTTGAGATCGACCAAGGGACCGCCATAGAAGGCCGGTGATATTCGGGCATCGGTTTGGATCGCGGTGCCATCAAGTCGACCGACTGCGGAAAGGATTCCCGTGCTCACCATCGGCGTGTTGTTTTCACCGTAACGAGCGACGGCAACCATTGTTCCCCCGACTTGATCGTTGGCTGAATCGCTTGTTGGAAAAGGGATCGGTTGCCATGTTTCATCGGGAGAGGACACCTTCAGCAACACAAGGTCTCGGTGCTCGTCTTTCGCGACGACTGTGGCCGGGTAACGCTTGCCACTTGGAGCGTTGACGATGATGCTAGCGGAGTCACCGCCCGTCACCCACGACGACGTCAGGACATGGCCCTGCTCGTCGATCACCACGCCCGACGTTGGTGCATCTTGCCGGACTTCGCCGTTGGCTTGCATGACACCGATGACTTCGATGGTCACGACGGAGGGCAGCGTGTCCTCGGCAACATGCCGCACGGCTTTTGCCAGAATGCTTTGGTATCGCGCGGGCGTTGGGTCATCGGCGTGTACGGATGTCGTCGTGCAAAACAGTAGGACAACCGCGAGCAGCATTTTACAGGGATTGGATATGCGATTCACGTGGGAGCTGCGCTGCAGGTGTGCCGGGAAATATTTGCGAATCATGGACGTAATACCAAGTCAAGAATTTCGTTGTCTCGCTGAACCACCAAGGCGACTTGGTCGCGGCGGTCGATTCGCCTTAACAGATCACGAAGAGCACGCTGGTGCGAAACACGGCGACCATTGGCGAGGACAATTAAATCGTCCGGTCGAAGGTCCACGCGAGCGGCGGGGGAATCTTTCTGAACGAAGTCGATGTAGGCGGGAGTGTTTTCGAGAACGTCTGGGATCAATCCAATGCCCAAGCCAATCGGCGAGTGAGATTTTTCGCGAGGAAGAACCGGATTGGATTCATCAGGAAGCGTTGTTTTGCGACCCGCGATGATGTCGCCGATCGGTTGACGAAGAACGCCAGCTGGAATGGCGTAGTTTAGCCAAACGCCGGTCTTTCGATCTCGAAGTTCTTTTCCAAGCATGCCGAGGAATTGGCCTTCGGGATCGACCAATGCTCCGCCAGCCGCACCGGGGTTGTTGGCGACCAAGTCGAGAAGCAATACCTCGCCGCGATAAGGTGTTTGAAAGGTTCCGCGACGAGCGTCGAGTTTGGTTTTCGCCGCGACTCGGCCCTGCATCACACTGGCGGGTTCGTTCCCCGTTGCGATGCCAAACAAATTGCTGACCGCGAGGACCGGATCGCCCCAGGAAACGTCGTCGGATTCTGGAATGGGAAAGAAGGAAAGGTCATCCGCTTCGATCTTCAACACCGCCAACTCAAGTGCCGGTTCAAAGCCCACAATCTTCGATTCGAATCGTCGGCCATCGTGGAGAATGACGACCGGATCCACGTCTAGGACATAGCTCCATGCTGTTGCGATGTGACCCGCTGGGGAAACCAGGAAGCCGCTTTGATAAGCCTCCAGTCCGGACAACCCGCCGGCACCATAGACCTTGACCATCTTTGATTGGACTTGGTCGGAAGGGCGAGCCATCGAAGGCTGGGCCCACAACTTTTCCGGCGTAAGAAATGCGACCAACGACCCAGTGATGCATCCCAGTAGAAGACGCAGCAACCACGCGGGGCTCGTGGCGGCATGACGTGAGCCCGTGGTGACTCGCGAAAGCTTTGAAACGCAACTCATGATGCATCTCCATCGACTGGAACCTGAGGTAGGTTGGCTGGTCCGGCCGACCAATCAGTGATTTGCAAATTCAAAACGGTGGTCAGTCCATAGCGGAGCTGCATGGTCGATGGCAGTGCGTCGGCTTCTGCATCGAACCAGAGTTCAGCGGGGTCGGTGTCGTTGCCAGCGATGGATTCAATCACTTCCAAACGTTCGGATTGTGGATGATGCAAGAATCGAGTTTCCAGATCGGAATGGATGCCAACGACGGTGTCGCGAAGAGGTCGCTGCCCGGATAGCGGCATGGTGCCCCAGTAGTAAGTGTCGCCGAATTGTTTGGGGCCGAGCGTCAGCATGCGTTGCAGAGCGTTCAAGCATGCCAGGATACCCGCGTCGCGTTGTTCGTCGACGACTTGCAGCAGTTCGTCTCCACGTGAGAGTTGCTGAACGTCGTCGCCAATTTTCAGTTTGAATTGGCCGTCGCCAATCGTGATCTGAAAATCGCTGGCTTCTTGGCCATCGACGACGGGAATGGTTTTGCCACGGATCTGCCAAACGGAATCATTTGCTTCGACGTCTTTGAATTGTCGGCGAAGTCGCTCGATGAATTTCGATTGGTGCAGTTCGTTGTAGTAGTAGTTGGCATAGCCTTCACGGATCTTGATCTGCTTGGCGGCCACCACTGGAATCGGTTCGCCCGCCGCATCCTTCATCACTGGTTTCGCATCGTCCGGTTTGGGTTTGTCCGTGCCGTCCGGGGATGTCTCATCGTTCGATTCTGAATCGTCAGGGGCGTCTCCTTCGGGATCAGACGGAGCGGGTGGCTTTGGCGGAGCGGGGGGAGGTGGTGGCAACGCCGACTTCATCTTCTCAAGCAATTCCGATCCGCGGTGAACGCTGGCCAAACGAACCAGAGTTTCTACGCTCGTTCCCTCTTGCCGATACGTGATCGGGATTCGCCATGACGCCGGGAACGTAGCAAGAATGTTTTGAACATCGTTGGCAGTTTGGATGACTTGCCCGTCGATCTCGAGAATCTCGTCCCCGTAACGCAGACCGCGTCGGTAAGCATCGCTGGAGCTGAGGATGTTGGTGACTCGGACACTGCCGTCTTCGTCCGTGCCAACAGTGGCCCCGAGAGTGGCATGGTCGACGATGCGACCGCTGTGCAAACACCCCAGGAAATTTTGTGCTTGGTCGCCCGAGATCGCGTAACCAACACCCACGTTGACGCGTCCTCGTTTTTCAAACGAAGCCCGCCCGATGATCCCGATCAAGTCGCCGTCGTTGTCATACAACGGACCACCGGAATTGCCGGGGTTGATGGAAGCATCGGTTTGAAAGCAGTTGCCGTATTCGAGTAACGTGCCAGAAGGATACTGATAGCGACGCACACCGCTGATGATTCCAGCGGTGACGGTTGGTTGCAGATTCGTCGCGAGCAAGAATGGATTGCCGATCGCGAAGCACCAGTCACCGACTTGGACAGAGCGGCTCGGGACGAACTCAGCCGTTGTGAAATCGTCGCGGCCCAACAACTGAATGAGTGCCAAGTCGCCGACCGGATCGATACCGACAACCACCGCGTCATACAGTTTGCCATCGCTGAGACCGCATCGCATGTACGTGCCCGCGGGACTGCTGACGTGAAAGTTGGTCAACGCATAGCCATCGGGAGTGATCAAGACGCCGCTTCCGCCTCCTCCGCCGCCAGGAACAAACACCATGACCGTGGAAGGTGTGGCCTTTGCGATGCCGGCAACGCGAGCGGACTCAAACTGCTCAATCCACTTTTGTTCGTCAGGCAGAAGTGAAGACTCTTCGGCATGAAGAGTGGCCGTCAACGAAGTCGCTGATGCAACAAGAGCAAGCGTCAAACAACCGATTCGCACCATGGCGGAATCGAGGCATCGAGATGGCATAGCGAATCGTTCTTCTCAGTGTGGAGACGTCGTTGCAAAGATCATCTGAGCAGCGCCGGACCGACGCATGACTCTATTTTAACAAGCGGGCACCCAGCCACTCGATCCGATGCCCCAAAGCGTTGTTGATTGTCGGCAATGTCTCGGATGCGTCCGACCCGGGTTGGGTGCTTCGAAGCGTGAGCCGCCGTGCGTCTTCGATTGGCAAGATCAAGCCGTGTGGTTTGCGGTCTTTGATTTCGAGCGTCCAAGCGACGCGATCGTCCAACAACACCGAAACCGTCAGCGGTGCGAACTGGTCCACTTCCGATGCGACTCGGACGGCGGCGACCAATTTCTGATATCCCTCGGGGATACGGATGACATGATCGGAAGACAGAACCGTTGTCAAATTCTTGGTGTCGGTTTCGGTCGCGAACCAAGTGGAGGCGAGGTCGTCTCCAAGCAGTGCTTTGAGTGAATCCGATTGACGCTGTTCAGCAATTTCTGCGTCGGACAGATAGAGGATGCCACCGGAGAACTGGATCTCCAACAACTCTTTGACTGGAATGGAGTGCGTGATGTCGTTGCCAAGATCGAGTTGAATCGAACGGTCGGTGGCATTCCAGTTGACTTGATCGGCCATCCAGTTCGAACCACGTTGGTCGCGGACTCGAATGGGCTTTTCCGTTTCGCGGTCGCTGGTCGTGGAGAAGATCACGCCCTCCAGTTTCTTCAGGGGGGCGTCAACGATGTTTCCACTGAGGTCGAACGAAACGGAGTCTCGATTGATTTCTAAGATCGTCCCTTCGATCGGATCCAACACATCTCCTTCGCGTCGAATGACCAAACGGTCGCGGCGTTGCGGTTCTTCGACCAAAGCGAGCCAGTCAGTATCTGTCGCGGCGGAAGGAGCTCGGAACCGAACTGATTGAACGGACCGAATGGACACGGTGAATGGCGGTTGGCCGATTGAGCGGACCAGCAGCTTCTCGTCTTCCATGGACGTCGCGGCCGATGCCACTTCGGAGCCGCCACGAAGAACAACGCGAGTCGGTGGGTTTGTCTTTTCCGATCCATCGAACTTGATCCGTGCAATCTCGGTCAGATCCCACTGCTTGGATTCACCGCCCGCCAAAATCGCGGAAAGGGATGAACCCGTCAGGTTGCTGAGCTGTCCCGTTTCTGTATCTCCGTCGATGGTCTCGAATTGAATTTTCGGTCCCAGATCAGCCTCGCCGGAGGTGTCCTGTCCGGATGCTTTCGTTCCTGAAAAGGCAACGATAAAAGTCGCGAAAAGAGCGATGATGGGCGTCTGGCTGCGGGACGAGCGTGTCATAGGAACCGGCTTGAGCGTGAAAATCCATTCGTCGAAGCATCGTTTTGAGGTCCCCTACAGGATAACCGTCTTGCCGGTTGCGAAGCAGGGGAAAGCCATACTTTCGAGGTCGGTTAGTGTTCGTTCGTACAGTGTTTTGGGGCGATTTAGGGCGTTCGTCTTCACGCAGTCTTCCTCAATTTAGATCCTTGCCCGAACCCGTCGGCGGCGCTACCATGGTTGCAGCTTGAGCATCTATATGAAGCTTTCGTGAAATGAGTTTGCGTTGTTAAGGGTTTGTGGATATTATTCCCCCTGTCAAACGGATTTAACCAGCCGAGTGGCTGGAAGTAGAAAGGTTAATCATGTCCATTCGATTCAATCAATCTTGCCCCACCTGCGGGCGGCGAATCGACATCCGCGCATCGTTACTCGGATGTACCGTTGCATGCCAGCACTGTGGTGCTGAATTCATCGCATGTATCAGCGATACGGCTCAGACGCCTGAACTGTCTGACGAATTGCTCGATCGTGTCGAGGCGGCGCTTCGTCGCGCGGAGTCAGCGGCACAGAAGAGCGGTTTGACCGCACCGTCGATCGCCTCTCCGTCTGGTCCAAACTGATTGCTTGCTCATGTCATGTTCGGACAGAGACAAGTGGCAATCATTTGTTGCCAGAAGATAAGACGATTCGCATTGCTGACGAAATCAATGAATGGTGGTCGCAGTTCGAACACTTGATTTGCCGAGCGATCCGCGGATGGGGCATAGGCACGAGAGCTTCACCGTTTTGGCCTGACGGACTGCAACTTTTGTGTTGGTGACTCGGCGACGAGTCAGCGAGTTGGTGCCGGTTTGGTGGGCGCAGCTTGGGGTGACGCATGTGACTGCATTGCCGTTGGAATTTTGCCTTGAGCCGTGTCCAAGACGTTTTCCAGTTCATCTTCGACAGGTTCCGCCTCCGCGGGGGCGGATGAGTCGTTCGCCAGCTCTTCCTCCGGGTCGAACTCCGGCTCAAGATGTTTCGGCTCGACCGTCGATTGAACTTGTACCGCCTTTTTGCCTTTGTAGGCACCCGCAACGGCGGCGAATTTGTGAACGTCCTGAACGGACAATTCCAAAGCGGAGCTGGCGGCTTGTTCGGTTGTGATAATGTCGCCAACACTCAGGTCTAACAGATCGCTGGTACGGATCTTTGATCGTGCCAAAGTTACCACCACATCCACCGGAGCTGCGTCGATGCTGCCGGCGATTTTGCGTCGAGATTGTGGTGTTGGGTTTGTTTTTCCGTAGCCCACCCATCCGTTACGAGACAGTTTGGCGTTGTATTTCTCGATTGAATTGAAGGGGATGCACAAGTTCATCATCCCTCGGTTTTTACCAAGCAGGACTTCGAAACCAACCAGGATCGCGACTTCATTGGGAGGAACGATTTGGGCGAGCTGGGGGTTGCTTTCCGTCGTATGGATCGTCGGTTCTAGCTGAATGACGTTTTCCCAGGCGGGCACGATTTGTTCGAGGAACAGATCGACAACGCGACACATCAACCGGGTTTCGATTTCGGTCAGTGGACGGCGGATCGTTTCACCAGGGACCGGGTCGCCGCCGAGCATTCGATCGATGATTGCATATGCTAATCCGGGTGCGATATCGAGCACCCAGTGGCCTTCCAGCGGCAACGGCTTGATGACATTGAAGCAGCTTGGGTTGTCGAGGCTGAAGACAAACTCGCTGTAGGTGAGTTGGTCCACGCTCAGCAGTTTGACCTCGATCATCGTCCGCAGCAGACCGGAAATCGATGCACCGAAATTTCGGGCAATGGACTCGTGCAGCGAATGCATCGCCCGCATCTGGTCTTTGCCCACGCGTTCTGGGCGTTTGAAATCGTAGGCCGTCACACGGGCACCGGCCGGTACACCTGGCGAATAGGGCTTGGAATCCGCTGGATGAGCCGCACCGACGACGGGGGCGGAACCGCCAACGGTCGAGCCTTCGGCGTCTTTGGAATCGGCAGAGTCTTTGGGCTCGGTCGGTGCGCCGGTACCTTCCTCGTCCAAATCGGCCGTTTCCATGGCCTTCAGAAGATTCTCGACTTGATTTTGACTCAGTGATTCGTTGGACATCGTGTCCTCAGCCTCTTATGTGACCGTTCCCACGTACGATGTACTTGTAGCTGGTCAGTTCCCGCAACCCGCATGGCCCTCTTGCGTGAAACTTATCCGTGGAAATTCCAATTTCGGCACCCAAACCGAACATTCCACCGTCATTGAAGCGAGTGCTGGCGTTCACCATCACTGCGGAACTATCCACCAAAGCGGTGAACTGCTCGGATGCGGCGATGCTGCTGGTGACAATGGCGTCGGTGTGACCTGATCCATAGTGATTGATGTGGTCCGCGGCAGCGTCCAATGAGTCCACGACGGCGATGCTGATCTGCGGACCCAGGAATTCAGCAGCAAAGTCAGCGTCCGAGGCGGGAACGCCATCAGGAACGTAGGCTGCTGCACGTTTGTCGACCCGCATTTCAACGCCGCGGCTGGACAAGCGTTTCGCGATCGCTGGGAGTGCTTCGGCGGCGATCGATTGGTGAATCAGCAGCGATTCGCAGGCGTTGCAGACACCCATTCGCTGACATTTCGCGTTTTCAATGATATCGACTGCCATTTCGATATCGGCGGACTCATCCACGTAGACGTGGCAATTGCCGTCGTAATGCTTGATAACCGGCATGGTCGCTTCTGCGGCGACCCGGCGAATTAGGTTTTCGCCACCGCGTGGGATCGTGACATCAATGTGGTCGGCTTGCTTTAGGAAGTGCCCCACCGCGGCACGGTCGGTTGTTCCGACCAACTGGACCGCATCCTCGGGAATCCCGACGCGACGGCCGACTTCGTGAAGAACTTCGATGATCGCTCGGCTGCTGTGAGCGGCCTCTTTGCCACCTCGCAAAATCACCGCATTGCCGCTTTTGACGCAGATTCCGGCTGCATCGGCGGTCACGTTGGGGCGACTTTCGTAGATGAAGAAGACGACGCCCAGGGGCACGCGACGCTTTTCGATTCGCATTCCGCCTGGTCGTGCGAAACCATCGAGGACTTCGCCGATGGGATCGTTCAACGAGGCGATTTCTCGCAAACCCGTGGCGATTCCGGCGATTCGAGCTTCGTCCAGACGCAGACGATCGATACCCGCTTCGGTCAGGCCGTACTTTGGCGCGTTCTCCAAATCCAGTTGGTTGGCCGCAATGATTGCGTCGGATGCGTCGATCAAGGCGTCCGCGGATTCGATGAGCCATTGATCCTTGACGTTGGTGTCCAGAGTCCCCAGTAAACGAGATGCGGCTTTGGCACGACGGGCGATATCAACGCACTGGGCGGCAAGGTCGTCGGATTGGAGAGCGTCGGTTTGTGTGTCGGTCGTGGAAGCGGTCGACATGGGAACCTATGAGTTCAGGTGGCGATCAAAAGAATCGTGATACGAAAACCGGCTGAGATCGGGGAAACCCCAACCTCAGCCGGTCGTTGATATTGTCTGGCATCGGCTCGTTGAGGTCAACGTCAACGAGCTTGCCGAGTGATTCCTGTCTTGGCTCTACAGCAGTTTTGCCATGGCCGCATCGACGGCAGACTGCAGCGATTTGCTGCGGTCATCGCTGCCTGAGGAGCCTTCTCCGCCGTTTGTATTGGCCGAAGCGATGCTGTCGAGAACGTCGTCACCAAGGTCTGCGGAACTTTGGCCGATGACCTTGTCACTTTCGTACAAGACTTCGATCAGAGGTTCACCGGCGGCCGTGGAGCCTGACCCGTTCGTGCTGACATCGGAACTCGAAACGGCAGCGGAAGCACTCATTCCGGTTGCCGCCACGCTGTTCGCGGCCACGATAGGTTCGCCAAGCGGTTCGCTTTGATTGTTGTCGCGTCGGTTCAGTTCGTTAATAACCTGCAAGGCATCGAGCGAGCTGATGCGCAGGTCACCGCTGACGTCATAATAGCGACCCGGCTGCGAAGCACTTGGTCGACCGTTGTCGCCTTGCGTTACCACCAAATCTTCATCCACCGTCGGCGTGTATCCCGCAGGGAACGACGAGAAGCGGTTGAGGTGGTTGATGATCAACAATGCGTCCAGGGCCGAAACTTCACCGTCATCGTTGACGTCGGCGTTCAGGTCTGGGTTCTGCAGACGGCTGATAACAACCTGCAACGATACGGTAGCCAAACCACTGCGACGGCCGTTGGAGTCAGCGATCGAGTAGTCGAACGAATCGCGACCGGTGTAGCCCACCGCTGGAACATATCGCAATGTTCCATCACCGACGTTTTGAACTTCACCCGCCAATGGTTGACGTTCGATTTGAATTGAGCTGAAGTCCAGTCCATCCGCATCGGTGAAGTTGTTGCTGATGTCGATCAAGATCGCTTCGTTCAGGAAGCCTGAGCGAACACTGTCACGTCCGGCCGGTGCCGCGTTGGGACTGATCGTAACGGTTTCTTCGGTGCTGAACGTTCCCTCATCATCCGCGACGATGTAACGGAATTCGTCATTGCCAGGGAAGTTGGTGAACGGCGTGTAGGTGATTGTTCCTTCGACAGGATCAATCGAAACGCTACCGAACGCTGGTTGCTTTGTGACCGTCAACGAGCTCGGATCAATGACCCCGTCAACATCCACATCGTTGTCCAAGACCCGAATGACAGTGCTGCCAGGGCTTTGTAAAGTTGGCACATCTGGCTCGGTCACTGGACCATCGTTGACACCCGTGACACTGACACTGACCAAGACCGAATTGCTGGTTCGGATTGGTGTCGCATTGGCACCGGCACGGTCAGCGACGGCATAGCTGAACGAATCGTTCAACGGTGCTGAACCTGATTTCAACCCTTGCAACTCAGTCGAGACGGTTGGGTCATACGTGATGGTTTGCGTGACCGGGTCGAACGTCACCAACGCACCTCGAAGTGAGAGCTGCGGCGAGTTCATCACGATTTGCAACTCATCTGGGTTGGCATCGTTCAAGTCGACATCAACATCGTTTGCCAACAGTTCTGCCGCGGTGATCACGCGAACGGTGTCTTCATCGGTGGTGAAGTTGTCCGGTGCCGGTGATGGGAAGTCATTGACCGGTTGGATATTCACACGCAGGGTAATCGGTGCTCCAGCCAATCCTTCGCTGTCTCGAGCGACGACACGCAGGTCGACCGCACCGTTGGCGTTGAGTGCTGGCGTGAAGGTCAGAATGCCGTCCGGCGAAATCGCAGGCTGTCCGTCTTGAGTGAACAAGGCAGTGTCAGCGGCATTGATGGTTGAGACTTCGAACGAAACCGACTGATTGGATTCGTCGATCGGCCCAGGCGAGATGTTCGTGGCCCACTGCGTTGTGTAGGGACCACGATCTTCTTGGACGCGAACGGTCGGTCCGGCGGTGAATGTCGGAGCGTCGTTGACCGGATCCACCGTGATGGTGAAGGTCCGAACGGTGGACGCGTTGATATCACCGTTGCCAGCGTCGTTTGGTCCATCATCGAACAACTGCACCGTGAAGGTGGCTGAACCATTGAGGTCTTCCGCGGTCACGTATGACAGAGTCGCATTGCCTTCGGAATCAATCGATGCCGATGGTGGAGTGACAAACAACTCGGGATTGTTCGAGGTTTGAATGATCTCGAATCGGAGTGGCTGGCCATTGGTGCCGTCGCCAATTTCATCGTCCGCTCCGGGAGGTCCGGCTTGAACGTTGGTTGCCCAGTTCTCGATCACAACACTTCCGCGGCCGCCACCATCGTTTTGATCTTCGTTGCTGGTCACATCGCCAGCACCACTGAACTGTGGTGCGTCGTTGACGCCGAAGACTTCGAAGGTGACCGTGCCGGACGCGATGCGAGGCTCATCAATTGGTGCACCGTTGTTGCCAACGGGAACCGTGACCCCATCGTCGGTGACGGTGTAGATGAAACTATCCGTTCCGACGAAGTTGGCTCGCGGTGTGTAGATGAACCGAGTGATCTCACCGTTCTCGGTCACGCTTTGCAGTGTGCCGCCTTCAGCGGTGGTCACTGGGATTGGCGTGGTCAAAGACAGCGTTTGGTTGCCGCCTGGTGTGTTGTCGGCCGACTCGTTGGCAGGACCAACATCGAAGACATCCAGCAAGCCCGGTGAAGTTCCGTCGCCGTTGACCAACACGTCGAACGTGCCGTCTTCTGACAAGGAGAAGTTCAATGGGTTCGTGCCAGGTGTGCTGAACTCTGGTTTGATGAACGGACGGTCGTTGACCGGTTGAACATCAATGGTCAGCGTGACCGGCAAGGACGATCGCAAGTCACCACGCGTGCTGTTTTCCTGTTGGTTTGATCCAGGCAGGATTTCGGTCAAGACCACTTCGAATTCGAACGTGCCGTAGACATCGGCTTGAGGTTGGAAGGTCAGCACGCCGTTGTCGCTGATTTCTGGTCCTGCGATGAAGAAGTCTTGCAACTCA
Organism: Rhodopirellula sp. UBA1907; assembly: GCF_002337565.1. Taxonomy (NCBI): domain Bacteria; kingdom Pseudomonadati; phylum Planctomycetota; class Planctomycetia; order Pirellulales; family Pirellulaceae; genus Rhodopirellula; species Rhodopirellula sp. UBA1907. The sequence goes on from NZ_DDGH01000001.1 coordinate 22,579, forward strand.
TCATCCAGGAAGGACAGCGTTTTGACGGTGAAGCGAACGTCTTGGCCGTTGATGAAGTCGACTTCATCGAATGCACTCAATGGTGGACCCGCAGCGATGCCGACGGCGAAGTTGTTGATCCGTTGTGGAGCACCATCTTCCGCGACTTCGTAGTTGAGCGTGTTCGCAACGAACTGAGGCCGGTCGTTGACGGGGTTCAAGTTCAATTGAACGATCGATGTGGATCGGCGACGGTCCTGGACCAGTGTTCCCGTGTCGGTCGAATAGGTTTCGCCGTCACCGGGGAAGTCGTCGCGGACTTCGAATTCGAAGGAGTCGAACGGTGTGTTCGGGTCAATCGTGTTGTTGAAGTCCACAGGAGGCGTGTACTCCAAGCCGATCAACAGGTTGCCTTCGAATTTCGGCGTCAATGTTCCGCCCAAAACGGTGCGGTCAGGGAAGTCGAACAATTCGAGTTGTTGTGGACCACCGGTCGGGAAGCCAACGCTGAGCGACTGGTCTTCGTTGTCAGCACCCACTGTGTAGATGTCCAACAGACCAATTCGTTGATACGAGCCGACTTGCACCAAGGCTTCTGGGATCGCGCGGCTCAGCGGGATGAAGTAGTTGCCCGTTGTGACGGCGTTTGCAGGATCGCTGCTGCCGGTCGGTTGGGTGTTGTCTTCACGCAGCGTGTACCGGATCACAGCTTGGTCGTCGAAACCATCACCATCGGTGTCCGTGACATCGGTGATTTCGTAGGCTTCATCCGGATCGTTTGGCACTGCGTCGCCGGTCAGTCCAGGACGAATGCGAGGAGCATCGTTGACCGGGCGAACGTTGACCGTAAACGTGGTCGCTGGGATTTGTGAAGGAGCGATTCCGCTTTCGATTGGGTACAGCTCAAACGTTGCTTGGCCAACTTTGTCGGGATTCGGTGCGACGGTGAGCGAAGCTTCTGTGTCGCCACCGACGTAGTTCACAACCGGGAGGCTGGCCAAGACGCCATTCGGGTCAGCAACGACGCGGACTTCAAATCCGGTCACGATCTGTGCGAGTAACTCGTCCGAAGCCGTCGAGGTTGCCGAGAAAATCTCGGTCAAGAAGTCTGGCACGGTGGTCGTGCTCAAGTCGTCGCGTTCCAACACGTCGACCGTATTCAGGTCGTTGGTGAAGACTGGCGGATCATTGACCGCGTCAACGGTGATCGTGATCGTGCCAGCGTTGACCGAGCGGCGAATCGCGTTGATGTCTTGACGCGTTTGAGCAGGCGACGTGATGCGTGTGAAGGCATCGTCTTCCACGGTGTAGAGCAACAATTCGCGAGCGGCGAATGGCTGTTCGCTGTTGTAGTTCTCCGCTGGGTTAAACGTCACGCCGCTGAAGTAGCGACGGTCCTGACCCGCGACTTGGATCGTCTCGACGGTGAACGTGTACGTTCCGCCCGCATCACTGTCGATGGTCGCGGTCGTTGCACCTGCGGGAACCGAGTTGATCTCGATCGCGTTTCCGCCTGGAGTCGAGAACGAAACGATTCGGAGGCTCTGTTCGTTTTCGTTGAATGGAGCACCGAGTCGATTGTCAAACATTCCGCTGGCATCGGTCAGTTCGCCCATGCGAATCGCGGAGACAAGTTGCAGTGAAACCAACGATTGGCCCGATGGAACACCCAAAGCGGATGAGTCGGCCAATGCACCAATGCCTGCGGCACGCAGTTGCTCTTGCAAGGTTGTCGCAACGATGTCGGACGAGTCGGAAACCGTGAACTGCACGATGACGTCGGCACCCGCGGTTTGTTGCCCGGACAGGTTGAACTCCACAACGTGTGTGGTTCCAACGTTGTCGGTGATTTCGAATCGCTCTCCATCAATCAAGCGATCGCCAGCAGGGACCAAGATGTTGGTTCCACTGAAGGAAATGCTGGTTGGCGACAACGATCGTGTGATTGCATTCGAGGTCAGCAAAGTGACGCTGTTGCCGGATGCTGTCGCACCGATGTTCAGCGTGCGAAGGACATCAGCCAACGTGGTCGCCACATCATCGATCGAACCCGCCGCGTCGTATTGGACGACCGCGTCGTTGCCCGACGAAAGCGTGCCGGTGGTGTTGAGTTCGATGCGACGCACAACGCCGTTTTCGTCTGTCAACGAGAACGTTTGGCCGCTGACTAAATCACCGATGACAGGCAGGACGATGTCGGTTCCGTTGAACGTGATCGCGGTTCCGGTTGGATCAACCGACGTGATGTCAACGGTGTCAATCTGCCAGGAGGTCAGCGTGACCGACTGAGCGTTCACACTGCGACTGACCAGCGCGGCTTCCAATGCAGCGGAGATTTCCGCACGTGAGTCGCTGGCCGAGTATTGGACGAGGACCGCGTTCGGGTCGATCAAAGTTGTGCCGGTTTGGAACTCAGCGACGACGAGAGTTCCATCGAGAAGCTCAACGATGAGAGCGTCTCCACCGTTGATCGCATTCCCGGCAGGAACGATCACGTCAGAGCCGTCGGGAACCAGTCCAGATGCCGCACGGTTGACGCTGATCGATGCGACACTGTCCATTCGGACTCGGAATTCTTGCTGCGTGCCAGCGGTTTCGACGGCACCGAATCCAGCCAACAACATCGCGTCGGCCAATGCGGTGGCAGCCTCTTCGGCGGTGCTGGAGTCGCTGATCGAAACTGGAATTGCACCGGAGACCAAAACCGATCCGGTCTTGGTGAACACAAATCGAGTCGGTGTGCCGGCGTTGTCCGTGATGGTCACAATCTCGCCGTCGGAGATCAAACCACCTTCGGGAACCGTGATTCGGCCCGCAGCGGAATCGACCACCACAGCATTCTGTCCGGGAACGAACGAGAGTTGACCGGACGCGTCGAAGTTGACGGTCGCACCATTGACGGTGCCACCGAATCCGAGTGAGCGAAGTGTCAATTCGAGACGCGTTGCCAGCACATCGGCGGTTTCATCATCAGCGAACTGAACCACGCGATCAGTGCCGATCGAAGCGATGCCGGTGGTGTTGAATTCCACGACGACTCGACGTCCGTTGCCAGCAGTGACGATCAATGTCTCACCGTCTCGCAACTGGTCTGCGTCAGCCATGGTGACGCCCGAAGTCGTGGCCACGATGGCCGAAGGTGTCACGTTCACGCCGTCGAGCAACATCACGTCGCTGATCGTCAGTGGCGTGTCTTCAACGGTGCTTGCAAAGCGATCATAGGCCACAGGGGCATCGTTGACCGGTTCGACAAAGATGGTCGCCGACTGTGTGACCGAGAGCCCTGCGGGGCTGCGGTCGCCACGATCGGTGTCATCGTTCACGTCAGCGACGGCTGTGTTTTCGTTGACTCCGTTGTCCGTGGCGGTGTAGGTGAATTCGATTTCGCCGTACACGTTTGGAGCCGGCAAGAACGTGATTTCGTTCGTGTTCGGATCCAATGTCAATGTGCCCTGGGTTGGATCGACCAATGCGACAGCGGTGACAACGACGGGGGCGTCGTTGTTGTTTGTACCCGAGTTCTCGTCAGCGGCGTCGACTGGTCCAGCCATGTCGTTGCGAGTCAGGTAGGCCGTTGGGAAGACCAAGAGGGTGTCTTCCGTCGGCGTCGGAACGGTACCGGTGAAGAAACCGGTGTAATCCGTGTTCGCATTGCCATTGGCATCGGTCAGGCCAACGTAATCGGCGGCCAAAACTGGAGCGTCGTTTTGAGGCGTGACGCGAATTCGAGCCGTGGCCGGAGCCGAAATCGGTCCGATTGCATCGAATTGATCGCGGACACCATTGGCGATTCCGAGAACATCCCGTTCAGCTTGGCTGAGCGAAGCGTTCAGGTTGGCTTCCAAGTCGGAAGGCAATTCGGAGATGCCGTTGTCAATCAATGTGAACGTGAACGCGTCGACGGACAAGCCGCCGGCAACGGTTCCGTTGTCACTGTTGAAGTCAGGAGCCGGCGTGTAGATGACTTCGGTGATCCACTCGTTCGTTGGATTGAACGCCGCGGTCAGCGTGCCACCTTCCGGAGTGTTGGCCACTGCGAAACGGTTGTCTTTATTGATCGTGACTCCGCCGGCCGTGATCGAATGCACAAAGACGGATTGGTTGGGTTCGTCCTGCACGTCGGTGCTGGACGCTGGATTGAACTGAGCGTCGGCATCAGGTGTCGATCCAGCGATCAATTCTGCAGCGGTGATCGTCAATGGTGCACCGCCGTTGGTCGCGGTTGCTTCGACCATCACAAACGATTGGTCCGTTGCACCGGGGGCATCATTCTCAGGCACCACGTTGACCGTCACGGTTCCACACACAGGCGGATCGCCGGCATCCACTTCACAATCGATGTTGCCCAGGTTTTGCTGAGTCGACAATCGATAGGTGAATGTGTCGATCCCGTAGAAGTCAGGGTCCGGCACGTATCGGAAGCTGCCGTTCAGGTCGTCGCCAGCATCGGTGTCGATTTCCAGCGTGCCGTTGGTAGGTTCGTCAACGACGAAGTAACGCACGGGCAGCAATTGACCGGCACGGTTGGCGGCACTGATCAAACCTTGCGATGCATCGACGTCCAGCGTCGCGTCTTCGAACGCGGTGTAAGAACGAGGTTCTGGTTCTGGCAATGGAATCGGAAGGACTGACACGAGGTAGTCTTCCACTTCGCCACCAATCGCGACTCCATCAGGCCCGATGTTGCCGGCGTCGTTCACCCGGAAGCGAGCCCAGGTATCAAACGGCAAGTTGCCGACGGTCAACGGCGTCGTGACGTTAACGATGTTGGTTCCCGTGGTCACAGGAACGTTCGATAACACGTGCTCGTCGTCATCGAACACGCCGTTGCGGTCGAAGTCGATCCAGCCGTTCAGCAAACCACCACCGACGACATCGACGGCGATATCAGTGCCGGCTTCATCGAACGGGTTCAAGAATCCAAGAACCTGATCGGCGTTCAGTGACGTGAGGACTTGTCCGCCCGCACCGGGTTCACCGAAGACGCGGAAGAAGTTCAGTCCATCGTCGAAGCGAACGATCGATACACCGTCTTCATCATCGATTGCACGAACGCGAATTCCTTCGGCGTTGGTTGGATGAGTCAGTGCATCCACTCCGCCACCGGTGAAGTCGAGTTGCGGACGGATCGCCGTCAACAACGCGATTTCGATTTCTCGTAGCAAGTTACCGGTGTTGAAGAGAACCGGGATGTTCCCAGGTGATGGGTTGGTTGCCGCGTCCAGGAATTCAAATGTGAATGTTTGTGCTCCGATCACCAAAGTGATTGTGTCGCGAACGGCTGGCATCGACGTGATTTCGATGTCGATAATGTCAGTGTCCAACACTAGCGAAACCGACGCAGCGGCAGTACTGGCCGAGATTGGAATCGTGACGTCGTCTCCGATCACGTCGTTGGTTGACGAATTGGATGGTGTTCCGTCCGCTTCCGTGTCAATGCTGTTGCCCAATCGCACCGAAGTGCCATCGCTGATGACCGCGTGACGAGCACCGTTGCCCGGGATCGAGCTGTTCAGTGGGCTTTCCAGCAACGTCGCGTAGCTAGCCGGTGCATCACCAAAGTCAAAGCGAACTTCGGGCATGATGATGGTGAATCGGGTTTCGTCATTCACTCGCGTTTCGCGGACTGCATTACCGGACAAGTCCGAGACGGCAGGAATGCTCAATCCGGTGACATCAACAACACCGTTTCGAGTGAACTGAGCCGAAACTGCATTGGCACCATTGATCAACAATGTGCCGCCGCCCGGTGCAAAGATTTCAAGGCCGAGGTTTGCGTTGAGAATCGTCCGTTGCAACGTGGCTGCAACCGATGCTTCGCTGAAGGTAGCCGACGGCAAGAACTCGACCGGTACCGCACCGCCACTGATTCCGCTCTGCACCAATCCACTGGTTTCGAGGCTGATCGTCGTGACTGTGCGAACTTCACCAGCAGGAACGATCGATGAAGCTTCATTCAGCTTGATTGAGGTGCCCGAAACGACCGGAGCCAGTTCGTCTGGGTAGACCGCACTGATGACGGCAGCAGCCTTCGAGGCAAGCGTTGCCGCGTCGTCGCCGCCACCGATCAAGATCAAACGATCGGGACTGGTCAGCGAGGAGTCTGTTGTGAAGCGGAAAGTGGTCGCGACACCGCCAACGTCCAAGGTGAACGTTGTGCCGTCAACGTCGACACCGGTTCGTCCAGCAGGCACTGTCAGTGACAGTGAATCGGTGACACCTGGCATTCCCGAACGTGAAAGTTGGGAATTGGTGACGTCCAAAACGTCTGACGCCAAACCACCGAGCAGGACGCTGCCGTCGCCGGTCGCTTGAGCGGAATCCAAGCCTAGCGACACGTCGCCAACTGCCGCAACAATTGCTTGTGCAATTTGGTCTGGGGTGTCGGTGCGACTGATCGGCACCTGACGCATGGTTTCGGTTTCAACGAACGAGTTACTGTCATCGAAGACAAACTCAACCGTGGTTCCATTGTTCGTGTAAAGGAAGCTCTGCCCTGACTCGACACCATTTGTGGTGCCGTTGAGTTCCATGCCCGCGACCGTCGATCCATTGCTTCCCATGGTCACCGTGTGACCGGAAAGGGTTCCGAGTTGGATCGAGTCGAAACCAATGGCGACCGGGGCCAAGTCCAATCGCTGAGCGTGGGTTTGACCGGATCCGGCGTGGACGGAATTGATCGCGGCGAGGATCTGATCGCGAATGTCAGCGATGTTGCCGACACCAGCCAAGTTGATTGCAACGTTCCCAGACGCAGTGGATCCGGTGAGGTTGATCTCAAACGACTGGCTGGTTCCATCTGGTGCGGTGATCGTGAATACATCTCGGTCACGGAAGCCGCTGGTGACATCCAAGATCGTAAGCGTGGATGTTTGTGGAACAGTGACGGAAATGCCGCTCTCGAATTCGAAGACGGTCGGTCGACCGGCTGCATCCAGAACGGTGACTTGATCGCCGTCCGATATCTGATCGCCACTGACAGTATCAAACGCGATTCGCGATTGATTGTTCATGGTGATTTCATAAACCGCGTCCTGACGCCACAAACCAGCGAGAGGAGTCAACCGGATCGTGCGGCTGTTGGCACTGTATCCGAACGTGAAATCTTGATCAGGCAGCAAACGACGGCCGTTTTCGGTCAACAAGACCGAGTCGACGGTAATCGTGGCTGGGTCAGGACCGGTGCCCGACGGGTCAACCAATTGAATTTCAAAGAACTCAACGGTTTGTTGCGGGTTGGTCAGTCGAACGAAGGAAGAACCTGGGTCGGTGTCGCCCATCGTCACGTTCTGAGCAGCCGCTTCGACGCCATCGGCATCGAACGGATTAATCAACAATGCAACGGGACGACGGTCATCGGCACGATCCAAGGCACCGCGGTCGATGAAGACGTTGGATCCAGCACCACCGGAACCACTTGATTGGCCATCGACTCGCGGTTGACCATAGGCGTCAAACGCGGGTGCGATGATTGGCGAAGCGGAAATGCCAACCGGATTCTTGACGGTGTTGAAGAAGCTATTGCGATCAGGCAACGAGGCAAACGAACTGTCAATGACAGGGCTGTTCTCAACCGGAATGTACAGCGACCGCGATGGATCTTCGAACAACGGTGTCCCGTTGGGAATGACGATCGACGAGCTGGCGATCGCTAGTGTCGAGTTGGTTCCGTTTTCGTGGAACGCATTGCCACCAACGATGGTGTTTCCTGATGTTGCCGTGTCGACTTGGATGCCGACGTTGAATCCGGAAATGACGTTGTTCAGTAGCGTTGGGTTGGCACGTCCATTGACGGTGATTCCGTCGCCACCACCCGTGTTGACCACGGTGTTGTTGACGATTCGGCCGAACAGGTTCGGCGCGGGGCTTTCGCCATCGTCGAAGGTTCCGCCGCCGAACAGGATGCCACCGGTGCCCGAGTTGGACACGACGTTGTTGATGATGACCGCACCGGGAATCAATCCGGTTGGGTTTTCGTTGCGGAGCAAGCGAGCGGAGCCAGGCAGCGTGTCTTGGGTTGCACCGTTGGTCGTGTTCCCTTGACCGCGGTCGCCCAACGTCGCCGAGATGCCGTAGTTGGCCGAGTTGGAAATGAAGTTGCTGCTGATGATGATCTGACCCTGGTCATCGGTTCGGTTCACATCAGTGATTCCGAATTGATAGTCAACCATCAAAACGTCGCGGTCAGGAACGCGTGCTGAGGCATCGGCGTTAGGACGGATCGTCAGCTGGTATTCACCAAATTGCTGATCAGTGCCACTGATCGGACCGGCTCCAAAGACGGCGCTGTTACTGATGACAACGTCATAGAAACCATTCGTCGTAGCGGTGAAGTTCAAGAACGCGCCACCGATGGTTTCGCCCGGTGCCGTGGTCGGAACGAAAGCGGATTGTTCCAGGATATTCGCATTGATGTCAAAGTTGTCACCCGCTTTGAGGACCGAGATGACCGGCAATTCCAACGCATCGCCGGCTTTGGTGAAACCAGCCGAATCGACATCAATGTCGACGGATTGCCCGGCCGACAAATAAATGCGGACCGAGTCAATGTCCTCCAACGGATTGGATGGCAGAATCGTCAAGTCATCGACGATGTTTCCTGGGCTGACACCGGTGTTAACCGCATCGCCGATTTTTCCAACTCCGACAAAAGTGTCGACGTCACCGTTCACGAAACCTGTGACGGACGATTGTGCGAGTTGATCTTGGAAGTTGACATACTGAACCGTGTCTTCGTCGTGATCAATGACCGCTATGCGACGGCTTGTTGCGTTTCCAGATGCCGTTTCTTCGGCGACCAAATCCATCTTGATGAATCGGCCCCCGCTCGGATTGACGGAGATGGCGTTTCCAAACAATTCAACGCGAGTCGAGTTGGATACACCTCGTTCCGCACTGTCCGCATTTGCGGCAGTGATCGCCAAAACGTTTTGGACTTGGGGTGAGTTGATCGCGTCACGAATAGCGCGGGCGACTTCGGCTGGGTCTGTGCTGCTTGGATCGTAAGGAACTCGAACGTTTCCGGTTTCGACGCCGTTAGTGTCAAGAATGCTATCGAATTCAAATGTCAGCTGACGTGTGCCGTCGTCCAAGACAAACGTATCGCTCGCAGTGACAGTCGAATCCAGACTGGTACCAACATCGATTAGCGATGAACCGGCTGGAGCAATCAAAGTCACCGCTCCGTCAACCAATCGGTCATTGGAGTCAAACGAACGACCGGAACTGAATTGTTCATTCAGCACCAAGTTGATCGGGTCGTAGTCCTGTGGAACGCCGTACTCATCGGCCGTGCGGATTTCCAGTGAGTAAGGACCAACCAGCGTTTCGTTCTGACGTTCTGGTTGCTCAGCTTGTGGGTGTGTGTCAGGCAAGACGGATGGGTCAAACACGTAGTTGGTGTTGTTGACCGGTGCGTTGATGACCATTTCACCGCGTTCAGCCAAACCGATGATGATGTCATCGATGTAAACACCCTCGACTTGGTTGTCGTCTGCACCGGCGGTTCGGATTTGATTGGTTGCGTAACCCGATGATGCACTGACACCAAATTCGTCCCCGGGCATGGATGTTCCGAAGAATGTGTCCGTTTGAGACAATCCGTAGGATCCAACGTCCAAAGCGAACGCGTTGTACAAACGAATCGTGTCGCCACCGTAGATTGGGTATTGGTCAGCAGACGCGATTTGATTGAATCCGGTCGCTTCAGATGCGAGTCGACCAAAGCCTTCCGCGAAGGCGATTCGCATTTGCTCAGTGACCTCATTGGCCGTCTGATTCACCGTCACTTGAATCGGCGTTGGGCGAGTGTCAGCAAAGAAGTTGACGTCCGAATTTACGGTGGATTCGTAAGAAACAACCAGCGAATCGTTATTGGACAATTCGACTGAAACCGCATTGATCAGATGCACTTCGCGATCGTTGACAACGACACCTTGAAGTTCAGCGTTAATGGCTTCTACGACACGTTGCGCCAATGCGTCAGCGGTGTCGTTGACGTCATAGAAGATCTCAAAGCTATTCGCAGGCGGTGTGGTGACAAAGGTGTAGGTCTCCGGCGTTGCCCCGCTTGGGTCGTCTTTCCGGAACACGGTGAAGGATTCACCGGGAACAATCTCGCTGCCCTTCGGAAGCGTGATTGGAACGGCGTAGGTTGAAACCGGTGATTGCACGAGCGTGGTTACCGTCGTGGTCGACCCGATCGTTGCAAAGTTGAGGTTGCCGGCAAGACGGAACCCGTCACCGGATTGATCAAGGTAGGCTTGGTAGCTGTCGTCGAAAGCGTTGAGTGCCAAGACGATGTCAGTACCAATCTCTTCGGCCGTGGATGTGGCATTAAAGTAGACGCTGATATCGCCAGCGTTCGGGACATTCAAGCCTTCTCGAATGAAGGTAATTGTCGTGCTTTGGAAGTTTCTAAACAGAGTGATCTGTTCACCATGGTGAACCAGGTCGCCCGATGGAATATCGAAGTCCCAAATGTCATCCGTCAGAACAATCGTATTGAACGTAAATGATGTTCCGGCATTGCTGGAGCTGACTGCATTGGCAGCTACCGACAGAACGTTCCCGTTGAGGATGGCACCGAAACGGGTTGGCAAATCTTGGAAGACTCGGTCGGCCAGCGTGGCACCCGGTGTGCCGGCGTTGTCGTCCGAGAACGGAATCAGTTGATCACCTACGACGTCAGGAGCGTTGACGTCCGCGAAACGGATGACGTAATCGTTGCCGTCGGTATCGACGAAGGTGATGTCTTCATTGTTGGCGATCGAGGCACCATTGGGGATGGTGATTTCGATTCGGCCTTCGTTGGCAACTTCTTCATTGATGGAGATTCCAGTTGGTGCTGGAATGAAGTCAACACTTGTCGAAGGGTCCAGGATGACGATGTCACCAGAGCCATTGACGTAGGCTTGTGTGTTGTTTGGCAGTTGTTCCAGGATCTTCTGGGCAATTGCTTGCTTGCTGTCGAACGGAGCGACGTAGATTTCACCAGGGAAGAACGTGGCTGGTGCAACGGAGTTGTCGACATTGGTGTAAGTCAATGTTGTCACCAATCCATCCGGCCCGGTGACTTCGATTTGCTCGCCAGCTTCGAAAGTTTGTGCCGTTGGGATGATCATCCGGGAGGCAGTCACATCGACTTGAGTTGGATTGGACTGACCTGCAGCAATGTTGCCATCAACGATGACATCGGTGGCGGCACGGAAGCTGACACGCCCGTCGCCCTCGAAGTAGGGGGCGAGTGCTTTATCGACTGAAGCAACAACCGTTCGCGCGACTTCGTCTGCGGTCATGCCGACGTTGAAGACGACTTCATTCAACGGCTTCGGCGTTGCCGACGGAGCGGTGACAAAAGTCACGGTGGTTGGGCCGTTTGGACCGACGATCGACAACTGATCATCGATTTCTAGGTCAGCACCAGTCGGGAAGACAACGTCGCGTCCGACGACTGTCTGGAAGAGAACAGTGTTGAACAAATCATCTTGGAAGGAGATGACTTCGCCGTCGACTAGGTTCTTGCCAGCGGTGCCGGATACGTTGATCGAACCAAAGTGTGTGCGCATCGACCCCGATGTTGAGAAGTCAAATCGGATCTGAACGTTCTCATTGCCCGCCAATGGCGAGACATCAATTCGAGCCTGACGCCAGTCATTACCGTCGTCGAAGATCTCCTGGACGAGGATGCCAGTTTCGTTGAAGTAGTCGTATTCGTCAGCGAATGCTGCTTCGCGGTAGTTGTCGTTCGTGGCCAGCAATTTCCATTCGCCATCGTCACCAGCACCAAATACGCGGAACGAATCATTCTGAGCCCGCGGAATTTCTGCGTCATAATCGTCGTTGGCTTCAACATCGATGAAGTAGCTGAAGTACAGCGTCGGCTTGTCAGCCGGATTGATTTCGCTGAGGTCGAACGGACGCGAAACAACCGAACCTTGGCTACCACCCGGTGCGATTTGTCCCAGGTTGTCACCATCGGCGCGTGCGATCGTATTGTCAGCTGCGTCAGCGGTGACTTCAAATCCGTAATAGAGTGACGATCCACCGAAGATGCGAATTCGTGTTTGATCTTCGTCTGGGTAGATTCCCTGACCTTCATCCAAATTGCGGTCATTGGTGATGTGCCAAGGGTTGATCTCAAGGTTGCTAAATGCAATTCCGTTGACAGTCCGCGCACCGTCGCCGACAGCTAGTCCGCTGTCGAATTGCATCTGGATTGCTGATCGACCGTTGTAGAATACGTTGGCCGGTTCGATCGTTTGACCATCTAATTGCAACGCGTATAGCCATCCGTCATCGGTCGCAGCAAAGATAATTTGCTGCAGTCGACCGTTTTCGACCGTTTGCGGTCCGAATGACATGCTTTGGAAGACGGGATAGCGTTCGCCCGTGTTGAAGTCGAACGGCGCCGAGAAGTGGTTGGCGTCGGCCACAACGCGACCGTAGTACGTCGTTGGGATGACCCGGTTGTAGGCTTGCAGTTCGAGGTTGTCTTGCGGGGCAGGAATGGTGTTGTTGGGATCAAAACCATGGATCCCACCCAGATCGGTCGTCGCCAAGAACGTCTCGATTCCAAGGCCGGCCGGTGCATAAGCCAAGCCGGTGATGTCACCGCCATCTGCTCCGGTGTCATAGATGAACCCCGTGTCAATCACACCATGCTCGACGTCCGCCGAGGTTGTTCCATAGAACGAACGATAGGGGATCGTCCCATCGAAGTTTCTGTGAGTGTTGGCGTTGGTGCTGCCGAGTGACGTAATTTGCCCGTTCGATGCAACTGCTTGATACAGGATGTTGCGAGTCAGTTCGTCAGGAATCTCACCACGACGACCATTGTTGTCACGTTCTCCGACCAAGAAGAATCGTTCGTTGTCGTTGACTGCGGTTCGGTTGATGCTGGTCGTGGACGGGCCAGGCGGGAACGCCATCGCATTGATGTCGAGTTGAGCGGCATCATCGCCTTCCAGATCAGTTCCAGCCTGGTTGTCTCGGAGGAAAGTGATTCCATCGTCGCCAACATTACTCGCAGCAGCGTTGAATGGGCTGATGTTCAAAAAGTTACCGACGTTGCCGTTGTTCTCTGGTCCGCTTTGCGGCCCAAGGCTATACGAGAACAACTCGCCGTCACGTCGAATGGCAATGTCTCCGGTAGGTTGGCCCGATTGCCCGATCAAACGGTCAACTCGACCGGTAAATGGGTTCACGCTGACAAGCACACTGTTGTTGTTTCCAGAAATCGCACCATCTAGAGACACGAACAATCGAATGTCGTCGAACGAGTAAGGAACGATCGAAACGTCGTCGAAGATTGGATCCACGATGGGAGCTTCGGCGGTGTAATCAAGAAAACGACTTTCAAATTCGCGAAAATCGTCCGAGTCAACAAACGTGCTGTTGCCGCCCAATGTGTCTTCTGCGATCCGCCGGACGGAATTAATCGGCATCAAACGGGTCAGCGGGTTGGCCGAGTTTGGATTGAAGAATTGATCCAAGGCCTCTGGGACGGCAACCTCGCCAGAAACAGCGACGTAGTAAGTTCCTTCGGGAAGTTCCACTGGTCCGATATAGGCATCCAGAACGCCGGCGGAACCGCCGTCCAGGTTTTCCATGTCCACTCCGTTGAGAGGACGTCCTTGATCATCGGCGATGTTCGAATCGCGGCTGTGCAGAATGAGTTGCCCTGCAGCGTTGTAAACCGAGATCGATGAGTTGACACGGCCCAGTGCATCGGCGTAGTCGATGTCGAACGTCGTGGTAACGAATCGGTTTTCGCTGTCAAAGACATCCGGCGAAATTTGCTGTGCGAACAAGTCGACTCGGTAAACGTCAACGTCTTCGATACGAACGTCCAAGTTCGTTGAGTCGATGTTGCCGATTTCGCCGGTGATGACCAAGGATCCACGGTCAGATGTCAGCAGGTTGCCGACCGTCTGCGCATTTCCTGTAGTGAATCCGAGACGGTTGTTTTCGGATTCCAGTGTGCGTTCATCGCCACTGTTGCGGTTCGCGGGCGTCGGATCGATGTAGCGGACTGCTTCGCCCACGTCACCAACGAGCGGCGAATGCAGCGGAGCACCCGTGACCGCGATGGCGTCAGTGGCGTAACGGATGTCGGCCAACTGAACGGTTGAACCGGCGGTTTCGTCTGTCTCACGCAGACGCAATGACAGTTGGTACTGGCCATCGGTCTTTTGGTTCAGTGTGCGGACCCGGACGTAGTAAGTGTTGTCACGCTGCGTGTCACCTGGCAGGACCACCCGGAATCCGGCATCGAGAGCGTTGGGTGATTCAACGGAACCTGTTCCCAATTGGTAGAGCGGTCGCACATCGTCGACCGAAACACCGTTGGGAAGATTGGGGTTCGCGTACAGTTTGGTTTGGTCGGTCGTTGAGACCTCAGCGTCAGTGATTTCCGAGAAACTGTTATTGCTGCTGGCGACGACGTCTTCGTTGACATTGATCAGTTCGACGACCGTGTCGAGCCCGAACGACGTTTCATCAATGTCGATGAATAATTCGGTGCCACCGGTTGCGGTGAAGCGATAAACATCTTGGTCTTGAGGGGTCGCCAAGGTGCCGCGGACATTGAATCCGAGACGTTCGTTTTCATCGCCGGCGTATTCGTGCTGCGCGAGGTCACCGATGACCTGTGCATCATCTGGGGTGGCGTTGATGGTGATGTCAGATGCCAATGCACGCTCGTTCTCGAGCACGTAGGCGACGTTGCGATCGTTAACGTAGGCCTGCAACTGCAGTCCTTGCCAATCGCCAGCAGCTGGATCGGTGGCGTTGGCCGCGGTCTGCAGCAATGCACGACCGTCGGGTGTGAAGCCAGCACCAACGGTTTCGTCGTTCAGGCTGGTCAAAACAACCGGGTTGCCGGGTGTTCCAAGTACTTGCAACGTACCGCCGATGCGATCGGTGATATCGAGCGGACGTCCGCTACCAACCAACGTGCCGTTCGGGCCAAATTTGACGACGAGGCTTTGGCCCACGTCGCTCTTCAATCGCAACGCACCATAGAAGTGGTTAGTCATCGAGACGACCGAACCTTCAACGATATGAACGATGTCGGTGTCGTCCCAGACACTGTCCGTGGTGATGATTTCGCTACGAACACGCAAACCGTTCAGCGTGTTGAGGTCCAACAAGTTCCCCGCGATCAATGGGCCCTGGTTGTCAAGTTCGGTCGCGATGATGCTGCTTGGACCGGTGGCACGACCGGTGTCCAAAACGTCGTCGAAGTTCAGTGCATCTGGGTTGATGCTGATCGCGGCACCTTCGTTGTCCGCAATCACATTGTTCAAAATGACAGGTTGGCTGCCGCGAACAAAGATGACCGATTCGTCGTTGAATCCGCGACCTTCACGCGTGCTGTTGCTGGAGAATCCATCCGCGTTGCGTGTGAATGTAGAGTTGGCGACACGAACATCGGCTTGAAGGATTTCCAAGGCGTTGAATTCGGTGAAGCCACCTTCCACGGGGCTGGTACCGCCGCCGAAACGAACTTCCGCGAAATCGAGGCTGGCCGTCGTGTCTTGTCGGAATACCAACCCACCCCAGTCGCCGGGGGTACCTGTGCTGGCACCGTTGTTGTTGCTGTCAAACGTTCCGCCGGCACCATACGTGTCATCCGCACGCGATGTGAAGATGACTTTGTTTCCGTCGTCGCCTTCAGCATAGAAGTCTGCACCAAATGTGGCTTCGATACGAGCCAATTCAGACTTCACAACGATACCTGGATCGATCGTCAAACGCGCGTCATAGCGTGGCAGCAGTTTGGTTCCACCATCCGCATCGTTGCCCAACGTTTCGCCGAGCAACGAGGTTGGCGCGAACGTTGTCAGTCCACGATCCATGAAGCTGGTCTCATCCAGCATCAATCGCGCGACCAAGACATACTCACCCGTGCTAGGTGTGGAACGATAGAGGTTTCGTCCGATGAAGCCTTCGGCGGTGGCCGGCAGGTTATCGAGGAAAATTCCGTCATTGCGGGCGACGACTTGCATTGAACTGGCGGCGCTGGCACGTGACTCACCGCCGTATGGATCGACGAACGTCATGCGATAGTCGTAAGCCTGGTTCTCTTCCAGTTCGCTGATTCCGACCAAGTTGGGAACAATGTTGGTCGTGACTCCGCTTAGGTCAGGGCTTTGCTCGCTGGTGAGAATTCCTCCGCGGGTTGTTCCATCATCCAGATAGAACGTTGCGCGACGATCCAATTGGATCACTAGTTCATAGCGGATGACACCAACTGGAGCGGACAGATCGCGACGATACAAATTTCGACCGGCAAACTCAGAAGGCGCCGAAGGCAAGTTGCTCAGTCGAACCGCACCGGTTGTCGACGTCACCGATCGTGTCGCCAAACTCGCCAACGACTCGTTTCCGTCCTCGGTGACGTAGGTCATCACATAGTCGTACACCCCATCAGCCAGCGAACCGCCGGCGGTCGAAGTTTGAACTGTGACACTCAAAACATCGGGGCGTTCTTCCAGCAACATAGGTCCGCCTGGATTGCCTTCGATGGTCAACACTTCGCTGATCGCGTGGACGATATCGTGATCGTCAAAGCGACCACTGACCGTCATCGGTTGCAGTTGGCCGGCGGCGGGAGTGTCGACGCGAACGAACAAGGCGTTGATCGTGTTGTTGATCAGCGTGTTGCCGGCGATCTCAGGACCGACCCGTCCGTAGTCGCTGGTGAACGAAGCGACCGATTGATAGCGGGGCGAATGAAAGTTGGTTTCGCGGAAGCTGTCGGGGTCAGCACTGATGGCGGCATCAGCACTGTTCATGATCGTGTTGTAGATCAACGTTGGTCGACTCTCGTGCATTTGCAGAGGGGTCACGACCGGCGCGTTGGTGTCGATCTTGCCGCCACCGTATTGCATGTTGGCGTGCGAGACGTAGTCCAGGAAGATCCCTTCGGTTTCCCAAACAGGACGGCCTTCAGCGAAGTCGAAGTCGTTGCGGAACTCAACACCCGCCCAGTGTCCGGTCGATGGAACGGTGGGCAATGGGTTGTTGTCGATTCCGATGGTCGGATCATCGAAACTGGTGAAGAAGACCTGACCACCATCGGTTGCTACGCCGTTGGAGTCGACGAGAACCGGAGTTCCCAAGACTTGAAGGGCGGCCAACGATCGATCTTCATCGACCGATTCACTACCGACGCTGATTTTCGCGGTGCGCAGTTTCAGAATGGCACCCGCGTCGACCATGACGGTGACACCCTTGGGGACTTCGAAGACGTCGCCGTCTGCCAAAGCCCGATCGCCTGTACCGCCCCGCCCGATTTCGTAGGCGGGGTTGTCGGCGACCGTGGAAATCAAATTGTCGGCACCCGCACTTGGGAGCAAACGGACGATGTCGCCCGGTTCCGCCAACTCAAATGCACGGCTGATCGTCCGCACTGGAGTCGCAAAGCTACCGTCGTTGGTGTCGTCTCCATCAGCGTCTTTCAGAACGTACAACACTCGAGGTTCGTCGGCCGCAGAAACTTCGCGAGCGGTGCGGAACCAGAAGTTGAATTCACCGCCTTCAACGCCATCGGCGTCGCCGTCCAGACGTGAGCCGGCTGTGTCGGTGATGGTATTGTTACTGTCAGGTTTGAAAGTGACACGCAGTTGGTAGGTGCCTTCGGTACGACCACCAAGTGCGCTGCCTTCGACTTCACC
This sequence comes from Rhodopirellula sp. UBA1907, assembly GCF_002337565.1. NCBI lineage: Bacteria > Pseudomonadati > Planctomycetota > Planctomycetia > Pirellulales > Pirellulaceae > Rhodopirellula > Rhodopirellula sp. UBA1907. Next base: position 40,239 of record NZ_DDGH01000001.1, read on the forward strand.
GTTGTACGAGTCGTTGCCGGTGCTGCTAACGCCGAGAACGTAGTTGCCAGCGGTGACGTCGACGGATACCAACGAATCGTTGCTATAGAAGTCGTCGTTGGAAGCAACTAACTCATACGAAACCGGGTTGGATCCCGATGCGGGAACGACGCGGTAAAGCTGAACGAGAGTGTCCAGTAAGCTGCTGTCTTCGAGTCGTTGCGCAAACGTTTCGGCGGTGATGCGACCGGTTTCTGCGACATTGAAGGAGTAGAAGTCGACGTCGTCGCTTTCGGGACGATGCAACGCCTGGCCGAGCGTGATGTCGCTTTGGCTCAGGAATTCAGGTTCGGTCGGTATGTTTGGAAACGAGTTGCCGGCGAATTCGCTGAAGAATTCCGAGTTGGGTTCATCGGGGCTCGATCCACCCGCGGCGACGCCATCAGGTTGCTCGAACAAATCGCCGATTCCGATGACATTGCCGACGCCACGCAGGGCTTCGACAAACCAGCTTGGACGGTTGTCGGGTGACAAACCATAGCCATCGAACCATGGTTCGCCGGCATCCATGACCAAGACGCCACGCGATGGGTCTTTTTCGTTGACGCGGTAGAGGCTGTAAGGCGTGCCTTCACCCGCACCGGTGTCAGCGGTCAAAACGACCGCTTGCAAGTCACCCGTGACGAACTGCAAACCGCTGTCTTCTGTTTCGACAAACTGGACGCCCATTCGCTTGGAATAGAGATCGAGTACTTCCCGAACGCGTTGCTTCTGCGCTTCGGTGATCGCGTTGGAGAGTTTTTGCCCCTGGGTACCTGTGCCGTAGAGTTCAGCAAAGTTGTAGGGGTAGATGTTGATACCGGTGGTGGTATCGATTTGCTGAGTCAATTGTGACTCGCGGCGGTATTCTCGCAGACCAGCAGCATCAAATGCGCCCGGCCAGTTTGGAATCACATCGGTGGTTGAGCGGATCAGTCCACCATCCACCAAGACACTTTGCGAGCCGCCACCGAAATTGGTTCCCAGTGCTTGCGCATTGGTAAACGTGTCGGGTAGTTCGACCGCGGCGACATTGGAAGGAGCCATCGGAAGGTCATCGCCACGTCCGATTCGCAAACGGAACGTACCACTGCCACTGTTGGATTGCGGCCCCAACAACGTTGTGGTTCCATCCGTGACGTCCGGCAATTCTGACAGATCAGAATCGAATGTCAGCGTTGCCCGATTGAGCGCAGGATCATATTCGACCAACGTCGGAGCGTAGACCGGATCGTCTGTGTTCTCGACCGTGTCGTTCGTGAAGATCAGTTTGTAGAAGTCGGGATTGACGACTGGCAACAAAACTGAATCGGTTGATCGAACCACACCCGCATTGAGGTTGGACAACGGATCGTCATTGAAATACACGTGCACTTGGTCGCGAGCTTGAACTCGTGAGGTGCCATTGAGCGTGATCGGTTGTGGAACAACTGCGACCACCTTCGGCCCAACTTCGATTTCGAAATCGATGTTCACCGCGGGACGCTGAGGATCGTCCGGTTGAGCCGGCGTGACAGCTTGTCCCGACGCATCACGCAGTGCGACCACTCCCGAGGTCGTGTCGTCGTAACCAGAGATCACGATTCGGTAGCGGTCATCGGCCAATGTTTCGGCGAATCGAGCCACCACGACTCGGCCACCACTTTGATCGCCTTCAAAGCCCAAGAACCCAGGTTGGATCGGGTTGTTGAAGTCTTCACTGTCGAACGTTCCATCCCCGCCCGCAGCAACAAATCGGATTCCGTCCAGCGTGCTGCCATCGACTTGCGATCCGCCGTCAAAGCGGAACGTTAATTCGGAGGGAGCCACCGACAGAACGTTGTTGTCGTTCAGATCGAACTGCGAACCCGTGTTCGCGGCCACGCTGACCAAACGAGGCCCGCTGACAATTTCCGCCGCGAGCAATTCGCGTCGCTCGAGTGTTTGGTGGTGCAAACGGCGAGGTTGCGTCGAAGAACTGCCGCGCCGGCGAAGATTTCGTCGTTGGGTCATGGTTGACCGAAGCCTTGCAGAATATGAATCAAAAACGGGAGGGAATAAGGGGGGGTGCCAATGAAGGGGCCCGTTTTCGGGCCCCTCAGGTCAGCAAATTCTAGTTGCGATCAGTTTCATCTGAGAAAAGATCAACCAAGGCGGAGTCAATCGCGCCATCCAATCCGGTGCCTAAATCGGACAATGACGATTCTAAGTCGTCCGCCAGTGCGTTGGCCAACAATTCGTTGCGTTGCGATTGAGTCGACTGGATGTCGAAGCCAACCGAGAGCAAATTGTCCAACGACGCTTCCGCAGAGACAGTCGATTCACCGGCCGGGGTTCGGGAACTGGTGATGGCCGAGGATATTGGTACCGCGTTGGCCGCCGTCGCGGTTGTGGCCGCTGGAGACGCAACAGCTTGGGTGGAGCCAAATCGTCCGGCAGATGCGGAATCCATCGATCCCGAAACAATCGTTGTGTTGTCACCGAGCAATGGTTCACCGCCTGCACCGCTGACCGAACGAGTGTTCAGCTCGTTGATCACCTGCAACGCATCCAAGGCGGAAACGCGACCATCACCATTGACGTCGTAGTAATCCGGTGGTGAAGTCGGAATGCGATCGATCGTCAATTCAGCATTCGGATCATTTGGATCACGAAGGTCGTCGCGGTTGAGCAAGTTGATGATTCTGAGCGCGTCGATCGCCGTGACAAATCCATCCGCGGTCACATCGAATCGGTCCGATGGGTTCTGGTAGGCCGATTGCCCAAAGGTAATCGTCACCGTCACCGGTGGACTCAGTCGACCCGTATTGTCTTGCACGCGATAGGTGAAGCTGTCGCCAGTTGGCAACGGATTCAGCGAGCTGGACTCAGGGTTGAACGTGTAGATGAACGTTCCGTCGTTGTTTCCGCTGAGCGAAATCGTTCCGTATGTCGGTTGCGTGACCGAGCCCGATGCGATCTGCAATGTCGAGTTCAGATCCGGGTCGAAGTCGTTTCGCAATAGTCCCAAGGCAGGGTCGTTGATTTCAAGACGGCCACCCAGCGATACCGCGTAGGCATCTTCCACACCGGTTGGTGCGTCTTCGGCAGCCAAGACTTGCAATTCAAACTGATGAGTTGCCTGGAATTGTGCGTCACGTGCTGAAAGTCCGATCGTCACCTGGCCAGATTGGTTTGGCTTCGGTGTGATACGCATCGAGTCGCCGAAGAACTCAATCGACTGAACCAAAGGATGAGCAGCGATTTGGGCCGCGGTCGGATTCACGATCGATCCGAGACGTGTGACCGTGTAGGTCAGCGTGTCACCATCCGGATCGAAGAAGACTTGCGTCAGGTCTTCGACTGCGACGTTGTCTTCGATGATCTGCAACGGATTCAAGCTGCCTTGAACCACAGGAGCGTCTGGCGATCCAGTGACCGTGACCAAAATCGTTTGACTGGTCGTCAATCCGGAAGGATCGCGAGCGGTGAGCAACACTGGGATGCTGTCGCCGTTTTGGAACGGAACAAAATCAATGTTCAGTTCGTTGCCCAAGATCGTTGGGTTGATCACGGATGTTCCACCCGTCGCCGATACCTCATAGGTCATCGTGTCGCCATCTGGATCACGGAACCAAGCGTTCAGGTCAAAGTTGACACCTTCGCCCGCCTGCTTGCGTTCATCGAATCGCAGAGTCGTTTCACCTTGAACGCCATTGATACCGATGAATTCAGGTTGATTGTTGACGCTGCCAACGTTGATTGTCACCGTCGCAGTCGAGACACCACCTTCGGAGTCCTGAACTTGATAGGTGAATCGATCCGTGCCGCTGAACTGCGAACGTGGCGTGTAAATCAATTGGTTGCCGTCCAATCGAACCGTGCCACCGGCCTCGGTGAAGCGGTTGTTGATCACTTGACCGTTGACAACACGTTGGAACTGACCGGGCACGAGGAAGATCTGCTGGCCGTCGTTCTGCTCGTCAATTGGACCAGCGGTGTCATTGTTCAAGATGCCGTCGGCACCATCAACATTGATGGTCAGCGGAGTGTCTTCGTTGGTGCTGTATGTGTCGTCCACCAAACGAGGATTGTCGTTGATCGGAGTGATCACGATGTTAACGCGACCAACCGTGGCGGCGGTTGCGCTGACAATCGCGTTTTGGCCCGGTGCCTCACGATCCGCGACTCGGTAGATGAACGAGTCAGGTGTGGCTCCGCTGTAGTCTTGCGGAGGCGTGTACTGAATCGTTCGGCCGTTGTTGGTGATGGCCAACGTTCCGCCCTGCGTCGTTTGGAACGCGGATGAACCGGTGCCAGCGAACTGGAAGAACAACTCTTGTTCGTTCGGTTCCGAACCAGGGCCTGCGACAAAGTACGGATCGATCAGATCAGCAGCGGAGAAGACCACTGGACCAAGCGAAGTTTGATCTTCCTGGCTGACAACGTTGTCTTCCAGGATTGTTTCCGTCGTGAAGACATCGCTTGGTTGAACACCAGGTTGCAAGGTCGGTGCATCGTTGACCGGAGTGACCGTGATGGTCGCCGTGATCGCTCGCGAGCTGACAAGTTGTCCATCAGGGTTGCCGGGCGCGACATCCGTTGCACGCACAACAAAGGTCGCTTGTCCAGAGAAGTCCGCATCGGCATCGAAGGTGAATGTTCCGTCGACGGCGATGTTCACCACGCCCGCAACACGCGTTGCATCGTTGACGTCGTAGATCGTCTTTGACCCAATGTCGTCGGCGAAGATTGCGACGTCTTGCCCATCAGGCTCGACCACTGCACTGAGCAGACCATTGTCGTTGGCGATGGAAGGCGTCAATGTTCCCGACGCATCGATCGCTTGCAACGTCGCACCTTCGGCAACGGTGTAGTTGCGGTTCGCTGCGGCGTCATCCACGGTTGGTGGCAAACCTGGCAACAACGTCACCAAGTAGTCTTCGACTTCACCGGACAGAGCCAAACCACTCGGCGACAATCCGCCTTCGGTTGAAACTCGGAATCGAGCGTAAGTCGCACTCACACCGGCCGTTGGGGCTGGAGCCGTGTCGGGGAACTGAATCACGAACTGACGAGTGATTTGCCCAGGAGTCTCTGGGTTGCTTTCGAACTGAACGTCTTGCAAGACATACTCGCCAGCGTCATCCCAGTCGCCATCGGCGTTGAAGTCGATCCACGCCTGCAGCACGCTGCCTGGCGAAGCGGTGACTTCAATTGGTGTGATCACGCCTGGGTTGATGATTCCGCCAGGGTTGGTCGCACTGGAGAAGTTCACACCGTCTTCGTCGTTGCCGGTGAAGTTCACAACGAACACCCCGTTCTCTTGCAAGATCGAGCGTTCTGCAGGACGAAGAGGGCTTTGATCAATGGCTCGGACGATTGCTGCCGCGATGTCTTCTTCATTGATCAACGCGTTGTCGACATTACCATTCTCATCGAGGGCATCGATCGAGATTGCGAAGTTGTCTTCCTCGAAGCGTCCGTCAACGTCGAATTCCAACGTTGCTTCGACACCGCCGACCGTCAACGTGATCGTTTCGCCATCGAACAGGTTCAGCGAAGAGAAGTCCGATGGGTTCACTGCGATGCGAACGTCGCCATTAACGATGGTGTTGGAGAACAGCGTCGCAGGCAATGGGCCGCCCGCTGGTGTCAGCGGAGACACATCGATGGTCAAGTCGTCACCGTCGGCAGTGCGGACAGCCAAAGCGTCCACTTCCGCGTCAACGCGGCTTCCCAAGACAGGATTGTTTGCACCACCAATTACGTGGCGAGCACCATCTTGAGCCAAAGTCGTTGGGTAACGACCTGGAATACCGGCGACCGGATCGGGTGCGTCGCCAAAGTCCAGTCCGATGCCGGGCATCAAGATAGTGAACTGGGTCGAGCGATCTTCTCGGTTCGGTGCCAATGGGTTGCCAGCCAGATCCTTGATGGCGGGCAAGTAGTAGTTGCTGACCGGACCATCGATGATTGAAGCGTTCTCGACAAACAAGGTCGAACCACCGCGGTTTTCGGCTTGCAACGTGGTCGTCTCGGGTTGCCCCGGTTGATTGACTCCTTGCAAGGCTCGAAGAATGCTTCGTTTGACGTCTTCGGAGTTGTTGTCCGGCGAGATCGGGATCGCGATCGCTCCACCAGGAACACCAACCACATTGAGTGTGGTCGAGCCCGAGATGTCGACCTGCGTGCCCGGCAAATCGTTCAGGCGAACGGTTCCAGCTTCCACGTCGGCCACTGGCATCAACTCTTGACCCGTTGCGGGATCCACAGCGAATCGCAAACCACCGCGATTGTTGCTGATCGTTGCTGCCAAGCTTTGAGCGATCTCACCGATCGAGCTGCTGGAGTTGAACGTCACAGGGATGTTGCCCGCACGAACTCCGCCACCACCATCGCTGAGTTCAAACTCGAACGAGATGTCAACGTCGCCCTGACGCAATCGCAACACTTCTCCATCGGCCACGATACCGCGGTCGACCGAGATGCCTGGAGTGCCCGGAACGAGCAGACCCGGCAAACCGTTGTTGTCAACGCGATCGCGATCGATACGTCCCAGCGAAATTTGATTGTTCGCGTTGACCGTGGCGGTCATGTCAGCAGGCGAGGCATTGATGGCCGCGGCCACGTTCGCTGCCAACGTCGCACCGTTTTGGTTCGAGTCGTAAGGCACGAAGATCGCACCCGGCACAGCGGTGACGTTGTTCAGACCCGTCGGCAAGACGAATTGCAGCACAACGTCGTTGCCCGCGTCGTCTCGCAGGATCAACGCACTGCCGTTGGTGATGCTGAATCCGCCTAGGGTTGGCATCGTCAGCAACAATGGTCCGAAGACCTGAACCGTGCTGCTTTCCGTCACACCGGGTTCGCCACGAACCTCGAGTGAACTTCCGGCGGTGACCGTGATGATGGCCGGTTGAGGAATGATGTCTTGTCCGTTGACGTTGACCGTCTCGTTGGACTCAACCTGTACCTGACCGGGAGCGACCACTCGCGAACCCGGGGCCAATCCGTTGATCAAATCGGCAGAGTTGTTCAGTGCATTTCGGACCGCATCAGCCAAATCGCTGGCAGTGTCGGTCAAGCGGAATGGCATGCGGAAGTGGCCAGGCTCAACACCGTCAAAGGTGTCCTGTCCGTTCTCATCCTGCGTGACCAAGTCGAATTCCAACGTGCGTCGAACTTCAAACTCGGAAGTTTCGCTCAACGACAACCCGCCATAATCGGCTTGGAACGTCGCCGTCACGCCGGTTGGCAAGTTCAGGAATACAAACTGATCTTGAGCGACTGGATCGCCATTCAGTCCGGCGTTGCGGAGCAGGCCGGCGAGTCGGCGAGCAAACTCATCTCGCGAAACGAGAACCAAGGTTTCGTTTCCGACGTCGTCGGTGACCGTTTCGGTGATGTCCAGAGCGAAGCTGCCTGGCGTCGGGATCAAATCGTTTTCGGAGGCGTCGATTTGAACTCGAACTCGATCGCCAGCACTCGTTTGTAGAACGAAGACACTGTTGTCCAGAGTTGCACCGAAGTCAGAAACGGCCAAGCCGGCTGGATAGGCGGTTCCCAACTCAATCGACGTTGAAACCGTCGCGGGGCTTTCAGTCACGCGAATGATGTCGCCGTCGCTAATCGGACGGCTGAGTCCGATGGCGGTCAGTTGGCCCGCACTGATGTTGACGAAACCAGCCGAAGGCAAATTCAGGTAGACCGCATCATCGACGACAGTCGGAACCAATTCGAGTGCCGAGTTAGACAATGTGTCCGCGATTACCTGAGCCAATTCGATGGAGGTCAACTCGTTTGGAGCGACCGTGATCACGACTGGAACGAAGGACGGATCGCTGAGTGTTCCGTCTTCGGTGAATTCGAAGGTACGAGTCACATTGCCATTGCTGACGATGAATGTGTCACCGACCTGAACGCCACCAAAGGCGGTTCCGGCACGAGGTGCTTGCAATGCCAGCGTACGGGCATCCTGTTCCATTCCACCCGCCGAGGTGTCAACGGTGTATCCCGCGGGAGCACCGAGGATGACTCGATCGCCATCAACCACGACTTCGACTTCGAAGTTTGGATTGGCTGCGAGTGCCGTGTTGATCGCCGTTTCGATGTCGCGAGCGATTCGCTCACGGACTTCTTGACGACCTTCCGGTGTATCGACTTGGGAATCGGGAAGGATGATCGGAGTCGCATCGCCCAAAACGGTTCCATCGCGATCGAATTCGAACACCAAGGTGTCGTTTTCGCCATCGCCGATACGGAACGAGTCGCCATCGCTGAGGCCGCCGGCATCAATGCCGACTTCCGGAACGACCAGCGTCAACGTTTCAGGCAAGAACAGTTGATAGCCAGACTCAAATTCGAAGACGACCGTGCCTCCGTCTGAGTCAGTGATGCTGACTTGTTGTCCGTCACGCACTTCGCTTGGATCAGGAGCAACGATGACGCTGCGGTCACGGTTGTTCAATGAGATGCTGTAAGCATTCCCTTCTCGCCAAACACCGGCCAGCGGTGTCAGCGTGATCAGGTTGCTTGTTTTGTCGTAATCGAAGGTGTAGTCGATACCTTCAGTCAACAACTTCTCATTTTCAAAGACGGCGACATTGGCGCCCACGGGACGCAAGCCGTTGATCGCAGCCACCACGACGGTGTCATCGTCAATTCCGATCCCGGAGAATGGATTGGACGAGTCACCTGTGTCACGCAGTTGGATGGTGAATTTCTGTTGGTTACCGCCGGTCAATCGCAGGAAGCTGTCGGAGCGATCGCCGTCGCGACCTTCGGCATCGTTGTCGAGCGGATCCTGCAATGTAGCGACTGGGCCGTTGAAGTCGGCCAGTTCGTTTGCACCACGGTCGATGAACAAGCTTCCGCCGACCCCAGATGGAGGAGCGGCCAGATCGTTATCCGCACGCAGCACGCCGTTTCCATCGCGGTTTGGTGCGAGGATGTTGCTGGTGCCCAGACCGACGCTTTCTTTCACACCACCAAACGCGTCACGTTCGACCACCGAGCTGGCACCACTGTCAATCGCCAGTGAGAACAACGCTGGGATGAAATTGTCGCCATCGGCGTTGACGAACAGCACATCGTTGTTGCCCAACGTGATGTTGAAGTCATCGGTGCCGCCGTTGACGCTGCTAGGACCGGTGCGAGCATCGGTCGTCAGGCCAACACCGCCATTGTTGACGCTGTTGATGTTCTGACGGAACACCGTCGTTTGTGGTTGATCGTGTTGGAACAAGTTGTTCGTGACAACCACTTCGGATGGCTTGATGTGTTCATCTGGGTCGGTTGGGTGACTGAAACCTCGGAATTGGGTTTCTTCGACCACGATGCTTTGATTCAAGTTCGCCAACACATTGTTGATCAAGGTCGCACTGCTACCTCCGGTCAACATCACGCCAGTTTCAGGTAGCAGTTGGTCCATCTCAACGCCTGGTTGAGGATCCATTCGCAATGGAGTTGTGCCACCTTCTGGCGGAATAATCTCGACCTTTGCCGCGTTCTTGATCAGCAGGTAAAGTTCAGTCGTCCCTAGGCCTGACGTCGTGGTGCCGGCAAATCCGAGACTGTCAACTTCGCTCGTTCGATCGTGGCCGAACCCATACTGGAAGTCACTGCCGGTCCCGAACGGGAACGGAATTGGGAAGTCGAAACGGTCCAGTCCGGCTGCGCTTCCGGCAAGTCCGCCGAGGGCGAGTGCTTCGACCCGGGTGATCGGGCCTGCGACGGCACCAATGTCATCGTCATCAGGACCGTTGTCGAACTCGTTGTTGGGCAATGGTGGGCTGGTCAATGTCGGGTTGTCAACAACTCCGGCTCCATTGATTGCGTTTTGCAGAGCGGACATGATTTCCGGTGTGCGGAAACCATCACCTGATTGCAACGGAACGTTGACAACCGTTTCACCGTTGTCGTTTGTGCGGATGCCACCGACACCGTCGGTGAACAAGAACCGCATCGAGTTGGTGCTGTTCGGAGCAACGAATCCGTCCTGACGATCAGGAATCTGTGTGATCACGATCGAGGTGCCGATCAAATCATCGCCGGTCGATCCCAAGTTGCCTGTGTTTCGGGCCAGGTTTTGGTCGTCGATGCTCAGCACGAAATCGCGAGCCGCATAAGCTTCGATTGCGATGGTGTAGTCACCGGTCGTGTCAGAGCTTTTAGCCCGGCCAGACAATGCGTTCGGGTCGTATTCGCCGTTCGATTGCAATGAAACGGCAACATAGTAGGTGCCTTTGGCCGTCGCGGTGAAGTCCAGGAATGGGTCGACCGCACGAAGGTTTGGCTGGGTATCGTCGGCAGTGTCGACCGGATCGATACCTGTGTCGACAAAGGTGTCTTCCTGCGTTGGATCACTTGCCGTTTCGAGATAAGACGGAGCTGCGGCGGCATCATTGGATGCCACTTCAACGCCGTTTGAGTCGAACAATCGCAGGACCAAATCGGGGCCTTCAGGAATGTCCAAGGCGGCTGCCAGCGTGTCGATGTCGACCGTCAAGCGATCGCCCGCACGAAGTTCGACTTCATAGAAGTCAACGTCTTGCTGAGCGGTCAACAAGGAGTTGCCGTTGCCAATCGTTCCGTTGGTGATGTAGGCACCGTTGTGGGCTTGACCAACCTTCGTGTCACGAGCACCGCTGATGGTGTCGTCTCCATCGACACCGTCGATGATCGCGGCCTGTGAGAACTGCGACTCAGTTCCATCCTGACCGTAAATCGTGTTGTTGACGATTCGCGAGAAAGGTTGTGGAGCTTCCGCGACGGCCGCTGGGCTGGCAACGAATGGGTTTCCACCGCCTTTGGCGAACGAAGTGTCGAAATAGATGCCGGTTACACCTTCCAAGAACACCGTTGCGGTTGGGAACGAGATGTCGCTGAGGTAGCGATTCTCTTCCAATTCATCGCCGAACTGGATGGATGGCCCAATTGTTGGATGAACCAATTGAACCATGTCATTGGTCATCAAGATGCTGCCCTGGATGGCTTGGTAGATTGCCATCATCGCTTCGTTACGGGTGTAAGCGTAGTCACGGCGTGCCGCCTGAGGAATCGTTGGCGGGTTGTAGAGTTGACCCGTGTGGCGAATGTAGATTGGCACGTGGCCATCGACGTATCCGTCACCACCAATCACACCGCTACCGCCGCCTGTCACGACGCCACCGCCGATGTCTTCGAATTCGAAGGTGACTCGCGTGCCTGCGGCGTCGATGGTCATCGTCAAACCATCTGCGATGAAGTCGCCGAAGCCTATGTCACCGAGGAAGTCACCGCTGAAGAACGAATCGATTTGCCATGGGCGCGTTTCGCCATCCACCTTGATTGCGGAGTAGCCAGCACTGTCGATCGTGTTGTTTACGATCGTGACCGAAGGAGCCAAACCACCGATGACGGAGTTGTTCAACGTCGGCAGATTGCGAACACCACCTGGTGTCGTGTTGCCAATCGGCGGTTGTTGCAGATAAGGATTTTCTTCTCCTGCGAAGAAATCGTCATTGTTGAATCCGAAGAAGTTCCCCAGATCCAAAGCAAATTGCGAGCGAGTCTTGATGTCTTGAGGGTCGACACCACGATCGCCAGGCTCGCTCCAAATACCGATGGCATGCACATCGCTAATTTTGTTCGAGTCGATGAAGACTTGGTCTTGTCGACGCTGAACGTTTTGATCGCCAATGAACTCGGTGTAAATCGCTGGCAAGCGGAATGGCGTTCCTGTCGGTACGATTGGATCGGCCGCGTCTGGTACATCGGCAACACTGTCGACCTTGTAGAAGTCACCAACCACAGCCGCGGACAAATTGATCCGGATGTCGTTGTTTCCACCGGTAGTGTCACCTGATGAATCCGTTGCTTGGATCGGAATCAGTGCCTGAACGGCTGGAAGGTTGAACGCCGTTCGGATCCGTTCAGCCACTTCGATTTGGGTGGTCACGCCAACAAGATTGATTGGAATGTTACCAGCCAGAACCGAACCGGAACTGTTGAATTCAAACGTCACGCTGCGGACGTTGTCCGACATGGTGAAGGTGTCCCCGTCGCTCAATTGCGACGGGTGAGGTGCAACGATCGTCATCGTCCGGGCCATTCGCTCGTTTGTGTCGAACGTGGCTGTCGGAGTCTGAGTTGTTGCCGAAGTCGTTGTTGTGTATTCCTGACCAGGACGGATTTCGAGTTGGTATTCGCCAAGGACAGACTGTGATTGTCCGGTGAATCCAATGCGGCCTGATGCAGCACCCACAACCAACTCGCCACGCTCCGCGAAGCCAACGATGAAGTTATCGAGGTACAGACCTTCTCCGCCGAAGACTGGGCCGGTTCCGGCAGCCAGGTCGGTGTCGTATTCGAAGCGGATGATAACGTTGGAGTCACCCGCGAATTGTCCGAGGTCCAATCGAGCCTGATACCAGTTTTCCAAAGCGTCTTGTTGCAAAAGCGACCCATTGGTGCCAGCGATGCCCGCAGCATTACCAGCCAAAACGGTCTCGCCCTGTTGGTCACTTCGAGCGATGACGCGAACTTCGTCATCCCCGATGTCGCTCAGCAGATAGTCGAAGTACAGGTAAGGTTGGTCGGCGTCGCTGTAACCCGACAAGTCAAACGCCACACTGTCCAGATCGCCCCGGATCTCAGAGCGATCGAAGTACAACGATTGATTGTTCGGATCGCCACCACTGGTGACATGGTCTTCAACCGAAACGTTGAGTTCATAGGTGCCCTGCTGTGGGCGATCGGCAACGTCCAGCGAGAACACTTGGTTCGCTGGGTCGTAGGCGGTCGCTTCTGGTGAGACCGCCACGTAGTAAACGCCCGCTTGCAAGAACGTTTCGATGTAAGGGTCTTCGCTGAACAGACTCAATGGATCGCTTGTGCTTCCCAAGGCACCATAGCTGGTTGGCGCAAATGAATTCGTCGCAATCACGGTGCCGAAGGCATCCAGCAACTGCAGTTTCAAATCGACGCTGTCGCTTTCGAAATCTTCGATGTCCGGATCGATATCGATGCCACCGAAGCCTGGGTTGGCGTCATAGGCAAATGGAATGAAGCCATTGTCGATGTCCAAGATGACACGCGAGCCATCGACCGGGACAACGAACTGAAACACATCAACCACTTCGTTGATCGTGGTTCCGAGCACCTTGGTGTGCGGGATCTGCTGCGAGGTGTTTGTTCCGAAGAAGTTCCCGACGTTGGGGTCGTCGTTCAGGCTCCAGCCTAGGTTGGCTTCCAGGTTGTCAGCAGTCAGCAGCGAGTTGTTGGATTCTGACTCGAACTGAAGACTGTCGGGGAACAAATCCACGTTTCGCGAACCATTGAAGGTTTGCTTGGAGTTGTGTCCAACGTCACGTGCGCGGTTGAGCGTCGTTGCCCAACCGAATGGCAACACACTCGTGTCGATGAAGAATGGTTCGACTGGTGCATCCGCTGTCGTTTGAATGCTGTTGGCGATTTGGTCGTCAACGATTCGCAAGATGGAATCAATTGGTTCCAAACGGACCAATGGATCGGACAAAACATCCGGTGTCGTTCCTTCGCCCGTGACGGCCACGTAATACGTTCCGTCTCCACCTGGCATCGCGAGAGGACCGATGTAAGCGTCCCCGTTGTCAATGCTTCCTCGCTGCAACAAATCAATTGGCGAGTCACCCTGGATGGATTGGTCTTCCAGGATGTTGCTGTCGTTGCCAATCGCAACCAATCGTGGTTGAGCATCGCCAGTTTCGCCATCGGGATCATAGAAGATCGACAGCATGGTGTCGGGACGATTGAAGCCATCGGCATAGTCGATGTCGAAAATCAACGTGTCACGACTGACCGCACCTTGTGATCCAAGCACATCGATTTGGTAGTGGTCAATGTCTGCGACGGTGTCCAATGAGCCGCCGACGCTGAGCACGCCGTTGCGACTTTCCAAGGTGTTGCCGAGGTACTGTGCCCGTTGGCCAGGCGTATCTAGATCGGATACCGCGATGTCGTTGCTGGACGTGTTGCCAAACTGCTCGTTCTCTTGTGCTTCACCCAAAAGTGGCGAATTCGCCATGGCACCGCGGACGTGAATACCGTTGTTCGCATATCGAATGTCTGCGAAGCGAACCATGCTGCCGCTGAACTCTTGCTCTTCACGCAAGCGAACTTGGAAGCGATAGCCACCACGGGTCAGGCCGCCTTCGGCGTCGTCTGGATTGACTGCCGCACTGCGAACTCGGATGAAGTAATTCGACGAGTTGCCAATAGGTCCTGGCAGCGTGATTCGTAGACCGGCATCACGTGGATTGACCGTGTCGTAGTCCATGAATCCATCGAAGTTCGAATTCGCTTGAAGCGATCCGGCCAAGCCTTCAGCACTTGGGTCGAGGATGGCCACTTCTGCGTCGCCATTGACTTCGTCGAAGGAGTTGTCGCTGCGAGCGATAACGTTTCCGTCGGGATCAAGGATTTCCAACACGGTGTCCAGCGTGAACGATGTGTGGTCGAGGTCGACCCAAATCTGAGTTCCTGCTTCGCCCGTGAATGCATAGGTGTCGACATCGTTGCTTTGCGAAAGGAAACCTTCCACTTCGAAGCCCAAGCGATTCTGTTCGTCACTGAACAACTCGTTCGGAGCAAGGGTTCCCAAAGCTTGAGCGGTGACAACCGAGCCATTCAGGCCTGGGCTGATTTCCGACTTCAGTTCGCGTTCCAGGATGAATTCGATGTTTGTGTAATTCGAATTCTCGTCGAAAAGAATGCTTCGCCAATCATTGGTGTCGGGACGGCTCGCGAAGGAATCACCATTGGTGTCCAAGAACGCCGTGCCATCTGGCATAAGACCCGCACCGACGGTATCGTCCGCAAGGCTGGTCAAGACCACTGGTGATCCAGGCATACCGATGATTTGGACCGTACCGCCAATGCGATCGTCGATGTCGCCGATCGTTCCCGTCGCGGTCAATCCGGTTCCGCTTGTTGGGCTGAATGCAGTGCCGCTTCCGGAAAGCTTGACGACCAAGCTTTCTTCCGCACGACTGAACAGGCGCAGTCCGCCAGTGGAGTGAAGGTTTCCGACTTCGATGCTGTCGAAGATCATGTGAACGATATCGGTATCGTCCCAGATGCTTTCGGTTGTCAGTTGGCCACCGCGAATTTCCAAGCCGCTTAGCTGGCGTTCACCCGCCGCTGCATTGGCAACCACTTCGTAGCGGTTTTCGCGAATCAATGGGCCGTAGTTGTCGTCCAGTTCGGAGAAGTTATCGACTGTACCGGTTTGGCGACCAAGATCGATGATGCGTTCGGCTGTCATCGAGTTGCTGTCGATGTCGATGATACTTCCGCGGTTATCGACGAAATCGTTGCCAACAATGATCGGCTGGCTGCCACGAACGTGAATCGTCGAAGGCGTAACGCCTGGGCGGCCGAATCGACCGACATCGCCCGCACCATCTTGCCCATCGTCGTTGAATTCGAACCGCGAGTTCACGACACGCGCCGAAGCCTGTTGCAGCTGCAATGGAACGAAGCCGCGGCTTTCACCACCGGGAATCAAGCTCACGCCACCGGCATAAGCGATCGTCGCTGAATCAAGACTGATATGCGAGTTTGGACCCGCGTAGATACCTGACCAATCGCCGCGATCGGGATCGAACACCGTGCCAGTCGCCGCGTCGTTGCTGGTATCAAACGTTCCACCAGCACCAAAGCGATCGTCCAGCAAGCTGGTGAAGATGACCGGGCGTTGTGCCGTACCTTCGGCCAACAACTGAGTGCCGTGGCCAAGCTCGATGCGTGCTCCGTTCAGCTTGACAATCAGACCGGGATCGATGGTAAGCGAAGCGTCCAAACGACCGCGAACGCCATCCAGATCTGGATCGAGCAGTGTGCTGTTGGCAGCAGTTTGTTCGCCAGTGTCAACGAAGGTTTGACGTGTCGCATCCAGCTGAGCGACGAAGACGTAGTCGTTCGTGCCCGGGATGCTGCGATACAAACGACGGGCGACGAAGTTGCTGACGCCGCCGATGGCGGGCAGGTTGCGAAGTTCAATCGACGATCCACTCAATGTCGACGGAACCGCAAAATCGCCACTCGGATCGCTAGCCGCTGACTCAAAGCCGAACACGTCGACGAACGTCATGCGATAGTTGTAGGTGCCTTGCTCCAAGTTGCCGCCGAGATTCACGTTGCCGGCCGAGCTGGTCAAATCGGGACGGATGCCGTCTTCGATGCTACCGCCGGGGGTACCGACGATCGACAGGTTTTCAGCCAAGTAGTGAACCACATCGATGTCGTCGAATCGACCGGCAACGGTCAACTCACGAGGTGGTTGGTTCGCGGTGGTTTGAACACGAATGAACAAACCGTTGATGCTGTTATCAATCAATTGGTTCGAATAGATGTCCGGTCCAACGCGGTCGTAATCCGCGATGAAACGTCCAGCGACTTGGAACTTAGGACCTTGGAAAGTGGTTTCTTCGAAGGTGTCCGGTGAAGCGCTGATCGCAGCATCAGCACTTCGAGTGATGTCGTTGAACGAAATCGTAGGACGTCGACCGATCATGGTGATCGGATTGACCAACTGCTGAACCGAATCGATCAGCAAGTTGCTGCCACCGCCAAAGCGAATTTCGGCATGGTTCACACGGTCGACGAAGATGCCTTCGTCTTCCAGCGAACTTCGACCTTGAACCGCATCAAAGTCACTGCGGAAGACGATTCCGCCCCAGTCGCCAGGGCCCGCTGCCGGAGCGATGCCAGCCGCAGCGACATCCACACCACGGTCCCGCATACTGGTCAGGATCACGCTGCCGTTGTCATACGCCGAGGTCGCATCGGAAACGTGCGTCAACAGAGTTGTTGTGGGATCGAAGGCCGGATCGTTGACGTCATTGTCGGTCGACAATTCAACCAATCGAGGTGTGCCCAAGACTTGCAGCAATGATCCGCTGCGGTCGACTTGCAAGCTGCTACTGCCGACGCCAATACGAGCGCTGCGGAATTTCAGTGCGGCACCCGCGTCAATGACAGCTGTCACGCCTTGCGGGACTTCCATGTTGCGGCCGTCTTCCAGCACTTGGCCACCGGTTTCGGTGATGCCGAATTGATAGCTGAAGTTGTCCGCTTCGGTTTCGATGTCGCCATCGATGCCACCGTTGCCAACGATGCGAACTTGGTCACCAAATCGAGCGACCGAAAACGCGCTGAGCACATCGTCGCTGGCGATGTTGTTGATCGGCGAATCGATGCTGCCGTCGGCCTGAGCCGCACCCATCTTATCGACGAAAATCGTACGACCATGAATGGTCATGCCGCGGAAGTTGGTGGACGTTTCGACGGAACGTTCGCCCGACAACTGGACCAATTCACCCGATCCGATTACCTCGGCCGATACGCCGGTGACACCCGTCAAAAGATTGATGGAGGTCGCCAATTCGTTCGCCAAGCCCGCTGCGGGGGAACCCGCACCGACGGTGGCGTTGTACTGAACCACGACGCTGCCTGGGACGGTCGAGCTTTGTCCGATCGGCACAAATTCATAAACTCGACGAGCACCCGTTCCACTGATGACCTCAATCGTTTGGTGAGGCGTGATCGAGTTGCCGGTCAGTTCGAATTCCAAGATTCGTTCTTCAGGACGAGTCTGGAACCAGAACTGGTATAAACCGCCAGCGGCTCCGTCACCGTCACCATCGAGTGGCGTTCCGGGAACACCAATTCGATCGCCGGCATTGTTGCCTTCGAGGTCCATGTCGCGAAGCACATTGACTTCATCGACGTTGGGGTCGAACTTGACGAGAAGTTCGTATTCACCTTGTGTTCGCCCGCCGAAACCACTTTCAGGAATCAATGGGTTGTATTCATCGTTTCCGCTTGCGGCGACACCGATGTAATAGGTTCCCGCTCCCAAGGATGCGGTTAGGAACGAGTCTTCACTGAAGTAGTCGTCGTTGCGGCTGAGCTGTTCCAAACCACCGCCAGCGAGACTGATCGGCGAGAAGTCCAGGACTTCATTCGGTCGTGAAATGTCGGTTGTGTCGCTACCTTCGACCAAGCGAGCTTGAACCAGCGATGAAGCAAACGAGTCGTTGTTGATTGCATCGATCAATGCGGACACCGGAACTTCACCCACGCTGCTGCGACGGGGAACGTCCAGCAGGATGACGTTGTCCAACAATTGGCCGTCATCACCGGTTCGACGCAGCACACGGACTGCATCATCGTTGGCGGCGCGGTCGCTTTGAACGAATTCGATTCGAGTTTGATTGCCTTCGGCACCAGCCGCGATGGCCAAGAACTCAACCGACAACGATGGACCCAAGTCGAAGTCGGAAGTTGCCGATGCGGGGACTTCCTGGAACAACGTCAACGTCGTGTCGAGCAAGCTGGATTGAGCCAGGCGTTCTGCGAAAGTTTCGACGGTCAACGTTCCCAATCGATCGGCATCGTTGAGGTTGACCTCAAAACGGTACATGTCGATATCAACACTGTCAGGTTGATACAGGTACTGGCCGTGCAACACATCTGCGTTGCCCGGGAAGACTGGTTCCAGATCCTTCAGGTCGGCTTCGGTTTCTGGATTGATTGTGTCGTTCAAGAATGCGAACGAACCGCTGAGCAATGTCTCTGGTGGCAATTCAGGTGCGAACTCCAATCCGAGCAACAAACCGACGCCGGCGGCTGCTTTGCGAGTGAAGTCTTCGCCGTAAGCTGTGCCGAATGTGACTTGGTTGCTGAAGACGATCGCTGGATCAGCAAACGTTTCGTCAACACGAACATTCGCGTTGATCACGTTGAAGCTGACCGAGCTCGCCAAACGAGCGTTGTCGCCGACGGCGAACGTGATGCCTTCCGAAACCGTTTCGCGGAACTGCACACCGATTTTTGCGGACCATAGGTCCAACACTTCGCGAACGCGTTGACGTTGGCGTTCGGTGATTTGGTTGCTGAACGATGTGCCGCCGGTCGATGCGACGTTGGACTCGAAGTTGTAGGCAATCTCGGTGATGCCATCGACGGAGTCAGCACCGAACAACGGGTTGAGGTGGCCTTGGAAGGCGGTGTCGACCTGACGGTGTCCGGGATCGTCATTCCCACCGGGAAGATCCAAGTCAAACGGCATCGGCGAGATGGATTCGCGAATCAAAACGCTCGACAGTTCACCCGTCGAACCGAGTTCGCCAAGGTTGTACGAGGTTGTCAGCGTGCCGCCCAAACCGACCAAATTGAAATCGCTTTTGTTGGTCAAGCTCAATGGCAACGCCAGTGAACCAAAGCTGTTGGGGTCCACTTCAACCAAGCCGGCGACGGATGGCGTGCTTGCCACGGCGACTCGCAAATCGTTGACCGTCGGTGTGGATCCACCAAAGTCGACCACGACGCGGCCATTGGCGTCCAAGCTGACTGCCAATCCACCCGCGGCGGAATTGACAAACGTCACGGCTCGTTCGGGTTGGTCTTCGCCGAGCAACAACGATCGAATCAAGAACTCGCTGCCGCTGTTGTCCAGAGCAACGCTGGTGAACGGACGAGGAATGACTTCAGCAGGTTGCAGCTGCAGTTCAGCCGAGCTGCTGATGGCATTGCCAATACGCAGTCGGAACGTGCCGCCACCAACGGGAACAGCGAATGAATCTTTGAAGGCGGCCAAGTTGGCTTCGGCTTCGGCCACCGAAGGCGTTCCGGCGACCAAGGCGGCCTCGAGCTGTGCCAGTTGCGATGCGTCCTGAGCAGTCAGGACAGCTTGCTCGAACTTCAGATCGTTGATGTCGTCCGTGTCGAAGAACAAACGAGCCGTGAAGGTTTCTTGGTCGTAAACAACCTTGGCGGGTTGATAAACGACATCGTCGGTGGTGCGGACCGTGTCTTGGGTCAGCAGCAACTGATAGAAACGAGGGTTTTCGGCCGATCGTGTGGTTGGATTGCCGTTGGCATCGTTTTCGACGAACAACGGATCTTCGTTGAAGTAAACAACGATTTCGTTGCGGTTCTGCGTCAGGCTGCCATCAGCATTGCGAACAACCGGTTGCGGCACGACCGATTCAATCAGTGCACCCAGGTCCAAATCGAAGTCGATTGTTTGGACACGCTCACCGGCTTCGTTTGGAACGAACAGTTCCCCGTTCAAGTTGCGAATGCCGACGATGTCTTCATCGGGATTGTCGTAACCAAACAGTTTGATTTGGTAGTCATCGTCCGGCAGGTTTTCGGCAAAGCGAACAATGATCTCGTTTTCGTTGGGATCGCCCAACGTGATCGAACCCGGTTCGATCACGATCTTTTCGTTGAAGTCGCCATCGCCACCGGCGCGACTGATCTCAACGCCGCCCAGCGTGGTTGGGTCGATCTGTTGGTTCTCGTCGAAACGGAACGTCAACACGCGAGGGGCGGTTTGGCGGACGGCACCATCGTCGATCAGGTCGCCCTCATTGGGTTGAACCCCAATGAGTTGTGGCCCAGCCAGCAACTGCCGAGCTTCGAGCGTCTCGACCAAGTGACGTCGACGCTGTTGGCGACTTGCGCCTCCGCGTTTGGACGTCTTGGACCGACGACGAGCTGGCACCGATGGCGCACGATCGCGGGTGGAGGCATTTTCCGTGGACGGAGACACTGTGTTTCGCTGACGCGAGGTCATAGACCGAACCTTCTAGGCAGACCAGAGATTGGGTCTTGGTTGGCTTCCGAAACAGCCAATTTCCAACCCAATCCGCCGAACTTGTTGTGAATCTCGGAGCTTCAACGGACCGCGGAATTGCGGCCAATCAAAGATCAGTCGTGGATGACAAGGCTGATCTCACGGCGTTGCTGGGGATCGCACCGACATCAATGTCGGGCAATTGGGGCGTGGCTCGCGCGATCAGTCCGACGAGTATAGTTGGGGTAAATAACGTCGCAAATTTTTGCGTCATCGCTACTTACCGCAGCGTTCACTCGTTGGATAAATGTGCCGGTTGCACCGGTTCTGATGACGAAATCGACCCGAGAATTTCACCCACAAGAGGGGGCGGGAACGGTGGGTCAGAGGTCTCGCAACTCACAGCCGTCACAATCGACACATTCTTGCGTCAAGTTGGACGTTGGGTCTGCAAAAAAGTTCCCTGAACGAAATCAGCGCCGGCGAGGGCGTTTTCGTGTCATAGGATTGAGGGTGCGCCGTAGCTCTTTCTCGGGCTCGGGTGCCGCTGCGGCAACCGCTGCAGCCTTCTCGGCGGGCGATTCAAAACCGTCCATTTTGTCCCGAATCAGCAATTTATTGATTCGTTGCTCAATGCTGGTCAGGATGTCGCCCTCTCCAGGAACGACGAACGTGTACGCGACACCATCGCGGCCCATCCGGCCAGTTCGGCCCACACGGTGGACGTAATCGTCGCAATCTTGAGGGACATCAAAATTGACGATGTGTGAGATCGTACTGATGTCAATTCCGCGTCCCACGACGTCCGTCGCGACGAGGAATTTCAGATTGCCATCGCGAAGTTTTTGGAGAACTCGGTCGCGTTCGCGTTGCTGCAAATCGCCGTGAATTGCACCGCACGCGCTTCCGTATTCATGGGAAAGCTTCCGGTGCAGACGGTCCGTTCCGCGTTTTGTCCGGCAGAAGATGATCGCTTGTTCAGGGTTTTCGCGTTTCAGAAGCGATTCTAGCAATCTGACTTTGTCGTCTTGTGCGATGGTGAAATACCGCTGCTCGATCGTGTCGACCGCCATTTCGTCACGGCAGCAGTCAATCACGACTGGTTCGTGCATGTAACTTTCTGCTAACCGGCGAACGACCGGAGGAAGCGTTGCCGACAGCAGCAGTGTTTGCCGGTTCCGCGGGCACTTCCGCATGATTCGCTCAATTTGCGGCCGGAATCCGATGTCCAGCATTCGGTCGGCTTCATCCAGGACCACGCACCACACGTTGTTGGTTCGCAGCGTTCCTCGTTGCAGGTGATCGTGTACACGACCGGGGGTGCCGACGACGAGTTGAGTGCCATTTTCCAGCTGGCGTAGCTGGCGGTTCATGTTTTTGCCGCCGGATAGCACGGCGATTTCCGTCGGAACTCCGCGAGCGAGCCGTTCGGCTTCCGCGGCGACTTGGTCAGCCAATTCGCGAGTCGGGACGATCACGATCGCTTGCGGGTCGCGACAATCTTCTAGGGAATCGAGCTGTTCGAGGATCGGAATGCTGAACGCGGCTGTTTTGCCGGTTCCCGTCCGAGCCTGGCCGATCACGTCTTTGCCATTCAAAGCGTGCGGGATCAATGCGGCCTGAATGGGCGACGGGGTTGTGAATCCCGCGTCTTTGACCGCTCGACGCATGATCGGTGACAAATCCAATTCGTCAAAGGAATCCATTTCTGGCGGGGTTTCCACCGGGCCAACGGATTCTAGCAGAGCAATTGTGTCGACCGGTTCTTCGAAGCGAGCTGGTCGTGATCCGCGTCCTGTACGCGGTGGGCGTTGATTTCTCATTCTGTTCATGCCCGGAAGTCTATCCTCAACTCGTCTTTTGCAACACTGATCAGATGCGGCGGGAACGCAATTTTTGTTGGGTTACGACCCGCAGACGCATCTGCATCAACCGGAATCACTCTCCCGAGACCGCCGGGCGGAGGAGTCGAGCGATGTTTTCGTCGTCTTGGTTGTTTGCCGTCGCGACGAAAACCCCCGTGTCGATGAACTGTTCCGGTGTCTCGCCACGAAGATGAGCGGCCATCGTTTTGACCGCCTGATAGCCCATCGCAACAGGATCCTGCAGCACAATCGCGTTCACTTCGCCGGCCGACAGTGAATCTCTCAGCGAGTCACTGCTGTCGAACGTGACCAGTTTGACCTTGCCGGCCAAGTTTCTTTCGCGGAGAGCACGCAGGGCTCCTTCTGCAGTTGGTTCACAGACGGTGCAGATTCCGTCGACTTCATCCCCAAACCGGTTCAGCAACGCCTGGGCTTTGTCGATGGCGGATTCCGTGGTGGTGCCAGCGTACTGGTCACTGCTTAAAACTCGGATGTTTGGGTACTCGGCGATGGAATACAGAAAACCCTCTTCGCGTTGGTGAGTGCTTTCGCTGCCTTGTTCGTACCTCAGCAAGATCACGTCACCGCCCTTTTCTCCCAAGACGCTTGCCATCGCCTCGCCCGCCAGTTTGCCGCCTTCGAAGTTGTCGGTTGCGACGTAGGAAACAAAATCGCCAGGGTCGGTGTTCAATCCGCTGTCGAAAATCACAACGGGCACACCAGCTCGGCTCGCTTCTTTTACGGGGCGAACCAACGCGTCGGCATCCAAGGGGGCGAGCAAGATTCCATCGACGCGAGCATTCAGGAATCCTTGAACGACATTGATTTGCTCATCGCGGTCGTTCGCTTTCGATGGGCCTCGGAAAGTGATCTTCGCACCGATCTCTTCGCCGGCTTGCTCTGCGCCATGCTTGACGGATTGCCAGAAAATGTGAGTGGTGCTTTTGGGGATGACCGCGAAGTGCAACTCTTTGTTGCCTGAGTCGGCTGACGTGTCCGCAGGAGGCTGGCAGCCAGCGCAGACCAGCAACATGACGACCGGCACGAGACAGAATGAGCGTCGAACGAGGTTTGCTAGCAATTGACCAACCGAAGCACTTGAGCCAGTCGCGTTGATCAAGCCTCGGTGATCCGATGTCGCTGCAGAGTGATGACGCAACTCGGCGGAACGTGACACGGCAGATGAGGGATCACCCGTAGAAACCTGTGAATTTTTCTCGGTGTTGGAATGTGAAGAGAACTGCATGGAAGGAGTTGGCTTTGGCGGGAGTGAAAAGAAAATCGATAAAGTTTTCACGCTGATTCTAAACGATTCTCCGGACCAAAATGACTCGGAGTCAAAGGACCATCAAGAACCTGAAAGAGTTTTTACGAACTCGGCTTGACCCATGAAAGCGGCCCCCGCTAAGTTGCCCCCATCGTCGCAAACGGACCTCCAACCCGGTCCGATTGCGACGTGCGATGTTTTGAAATCGCATCTCGCATCGGTCGTCTTTTGGTTTTTGATTGAAGGATTGGCTGCGAGATTCTCAAGACGTTTTTGATGGTCACGGATCGACCTGAAAACGCTTGTTAGGATTTTGAAATGACGGACGTTCGGTTGGTGATCACAAGGATGTGCTCACTTGATCGAACAAACCGACCACCGGCTCCCGGAACAGAAGCGCGTTGTCCTCCGCCCCCCTAGGACCTCGTACTTTCCGGGAGCTTTTTTTATGCGCCGACCGAATGCTCGATGAGAACTCGTTCTGTTCAAGCGTGATCGCATTGTTGCTCGGTCAATGACGGATGAAGACGGACTCCCGCCGACGCTGAACGCGGGCGATGGTTTCAAAAACGTCTCTTGGGGTCGCTCGTCCAAAAGGAGTATGCTTCGTCATGCCGCACCACACTGGAAGAGGATGCGAGCTTACTTTTCATGGATTGAATCGATGGCGATGCGACGCAAAGCGGGCCGGAACTACGA
Source organism: Rhodopirellula sp. UBA1907 (assembly GCF_002337565.1). Taxonomy (NCBI): domain Bacteria; kingdom Pseudomonadati; phylum Planctomycetota; class Planctomycetia; order Pirellulales; family Pirellulaceae; genus Rhodopirellula; species Rhodopirellula sp. UBA1907. The sequence continues at coordinate 64,654 of NZ_DDGH01000001.1, forward strand.
CCTCGATGCCAAACTAGGCGTCATGGAACGTTCGCAAGAAGTTCGCACCCGCAGTCGACGTCAGGGCCGACTGCAACGCAAGCGAACGTTGGTCTTGGTGCTGATCGTTTTTGCCGTTCTTGGCATTGGTGCCTTTCCTAGTCTCGTCAGTCACTCGCCGATGGGACGTTCGTTGTTGGTTCGAACGCTCGACTCGTACGATCTGGATGCGGACGTTGACTCGATGCAGATTGGTTGGTTGACGCCTCTGCAAATACGAGGTTTGCACTTGGTGGGACGCACCGGTGGATCGGAGATTTCCGTCGACGATTTGCAAACTTCCATCTCGCTGAGCAACCTTTGGTCGGGCGATCCTCAAACGGGACAATTCGGCGAGGTGCTGGTCCGAGGGGTGCAACTTTCTTGCACAGTCGACAACGGAACCACTTCGATCGAACAGGATTTGGCAAAGCTTCTCGCCCCGACTGATGAACCATCCAACTTCATCCCGCGAGGCACGGTCAAAATCCAAGATCTCGCGATCCAGGCGACCGATGCATCGACCAACCAAACATGGACGCTGAGCCAATCCCACGCGAACGCGGTCCTCGATGCTTCTTTGCTAGATGTCACCTTTGATGGCGTTTTGAGCCAGCCTGGTGGCGGCGACGGGTCGCTGGCTGGGCATGTGAAGTTAGCGATGGATCCAGCCAACGTTTCCGCCGATGGCGAGCAGTTGGCGGTTGAAATCGACGCCGACTCACTGCCGCTTTCCGTTCTCACCTTGGCTCAACGACGATTTCCCAGCAGCGAATTGCCGACGGCGATCACGGGAGACGTCTCGGGGAAGACACAACTGATCCTGACCGGATCGGGGGAACCCAATCTCGTTTTACGCCAATTGTATGTTCGAAATTTGGTGGCGACTGATGCTCAGACCGGCCGGAAGTTGTGGGACAACGAGTTGGCGACTTTCGACGGCGACTTGCAAATTCGTGGCGGACGAGTCAACGCACGGCAAATTGCTGCGAAGACGGATTTTGCCAGCGTGCAAATGAACGGTTCCTTCCCAGATTCGGTTTCTTTGGCGGGAACGTCAACGAATCCATTGGCTTGGCTGAACCAAGTGGACGCAACCGCGACGGTTCAAGTGAACCTGCCACGATTGCGACGCGCATTGCCAGAGTTATTGCCTCTGCGAAACGGAGTCACGCTGGTCGATGGGATCGTCGAGGCTCGCATCGAACCCATTGCGAACGGACGGTCCGCGGCTCTTGGTGGCGAAAATGTCCGGCGTCGTCGCTTGGTCATCCGCAGCGGTGTCATCCAGGCTCAATCCGATGGAGGCGAGGTCCGAGTTGCCCCCATCGATGTGTTGGCGGTCGTTGCCAGCGACTCACAAAGACTCTTTGCAGAGCAGTTCGAACTCGAAAGCCCATTTGCGGCGATCAATGGCCAGGGCGACTTGCGAAGCGGATCGGCGAATGTGGACATTAACTTTGGAAAGCTTGCCCGAATCTTGCGTCCTTTGATTGACTTGGACGAACGAAGGTTGGAAGGCAATGTCCAAGGCGGGCTGCAATGGAACGCTCAGAACGACGGGTTGTGGCGTTTGCGTGGCGATGGACGAATGACAGGTTTGGCAATCGAGCTGACTCCTGGACAAAGCTTTCAACCTTCCTCGTTGCGATCGCAATTGGACGTGACCGGGCGTTGGCAATCGAGTGGTGGTGGACACTTATCGGAATTGACCAGCGGAAAGCTGAATGTTCTCGGCAACGGGCTGGAGGCGGACGTCGAGTTGGTGCAGGCGATCTCTGGTTTGGATGCCGACCGATTGATTCCATTGCGAATGAGCGGACAAGGTCAGCTCAATGCAATCGCGCAGACATTGGCACCTTGGATGCCAACCGGCTACGAGTCACTTCAGGGCGGTTTCCGGTTCAACGCTCGAGGTGGCATGAGCCAGTCCGGTGCGGCGTTGCTGGAATCGGTGGACGCCCAAATCACACAACTGGAAGTTCCCTTGTCGGATCAGGTTTGGGAACAGCAACTCGTGAAGCTGCATTTTGACGGCAAGGCGAGCTACCCACAGCAGGACGTGATCATTCGTTCGATGACGGTTGCCGGGGACGCCGCATCCGCCGCCATCCAGGGTGAATGGATCGGTGGGATGACCGATATCGAAGTTGCGTGGCAAGCGGAACTGGAACGATTGCAAAGCAGCGTGCGGGAACGAATGGCAACTCGTCCGCAGGATCCAAGGCTATCGCAACCCAATCCAAAATCGCGATCCGTCCAACAAGTCGCTTACCGCAACGCGGCAGCGGGCAACACCGAATCCAGTGAATGGTTGCTGCGAGGGAAAATGGAAGGCAGCATTGTGGCAACCGGCGACCCCGCGGTCTTGTTCCTCGACTCGCATCTGACCGGACGACAATTCGAACTTGTCGAGACTGTCCCGCAGACATCTGTCAATTTTAGTCGCACGAAGCGTGTTGTTTGGGCCGAACCTAACCTTCGCATCGATGGTCGGGCTGAATGGAACATGCAGGAATCATCGCTGCAGGCCAAAGCGATGCAGATCGCCGGCGACTGGTTCGCGACGACTCTTTCGGGAACCGTCGATTGGAAAGGCGAGCAGCAATCGTTGCGTATGGAAGGCCCCGCGAATTTCAAAATGGACGAAGTCGCGCGGCGACTCACTGATTTGACTGGCACATTGATCGTTGCCGAGGGAGTCCACCCGACTCCTTTGAAGTTGCAGTATGTGCAAGGGCCTAAGGATCAAGTTTCGTTCAACGTGGACGGCAGTTTGGGATGGGAAAGCGTCGACGCGGCGGGAATGTGGTTTGGACCCGCTGAAGTTCCATTCAAGATGACCGAATCCGTTGTCTCGATCGCACCCAGTACCATTCCGGTGCTCGGCGCCAGTCGCTACGTGGAACAACAATACGGCCCGATTGTCGCACCGTTGGACTATGACCCGAACAATCCCGCGACCTATCAAGCGGCGAACGGCAACTCAGCCGCGAATGGCAGACTGTTGTTGGCTGGAGACGTTCACTATCGCCCCGCAATTTGGATCGATTTGAAGCCGGGTCCGATCGCGAAGAATGTCCAACTCACTCCTGAGATCACCGGGCAGTGGCTGAAGTACATTGCCCCGATCGCAGCGGATGCGGCTCGAGTCGATGGAACGTTCAGTGCAACGCTGGAACAAGGAATGGTTTCGATTGACAACCCGAATCAATCGACGATCCGAGGACGGTTGGAAGTGGATCAAGTTCGTATGAACGCCGGACCGTTGGCCGATCAGGTGATCGCGGGTGCACGTCAGTTGCAATCACTTGCCGCGTTGGGTTCACGAGCCAATCCACCTCGCAGTGGTCGCACCTTGATCACGATGCCAGCACAAACGATTGAGTTCAATGTCGTCGGCGGAGTCGTTGATCACCGCGCGTTGCTTTTAGAAATTGACCGAGCCAAGGTGACCACCAGCGGCCGAGTGACGATGGATGGGCAGTTGGATTTGATTGCTCAGATTCCGCTGGATGCATCCTGGATGGGCAGCGACCTGAGTGCTCTGACCGGTCAAACGATCACCATTCCGGTCAACGGCACCCTCGATCGGCCACGTTTGGATTCGTCGGGGATCCAGCGGATTGTGGCTGACATGGGAACCCGTGCGGCTCAAGAAGCCGGTGCGAACTTCTTGCAAGAACAAATTGGCCGTGGCCAGCAGCAACTCGAAGACAGTCTGAACAAAGGCTTCGAGAAGCTACGGATCGACAAGTTGTTTGGCCGCTGATTCAACTGGACAACGCCACGTTGGATCAATCACTAGCGTGACTGTCCGTCTGATGGATTAAACATTGGCCGAGGCAAACTCACTCGGAACCATCGTTCCGGGAACGGCGGCGATTGGTTTGTCGGACGGTTCCTGGCCATCGGTTTGTCGCGGCAGGCAGAGTGTGAACAGAGTTCCTTTGCCCAGGTCGCTTTGGATGTCGACGGTCCCGCCATGCAGTTTGGTGACGACGTCGTAGGTGATCGACAATCCTTGGCCGGTGCCCTTGCCAACTTCCTTCGTCGTGAAGAATGGCTCGAAAGCTTTGGCTTTGACCTCGTCCGACATGCCGGGCCCGTTGTCGCGAATTTCGATGTAAACGTTTTGTTCATCGAATCTCGTCGCAACGTCAATTTTGCCGAATCCTGAGGGTCCATTGTCGGTCACTTCACCGATGGCGTCCGCTGCATTGATGATCAAGTTCAGGAAGACCTGACTGAGTTCAGCCGGCAGTGCATCGATGGTGGGTAGGTTGGTATCAAGCGACAGGTCAACTTCAGCGACACACTTCCAGCGATTGCGGCTGAGAATGCTTGAATCGCGAATGAGTGTGTTGATGTCGGTGTCACTCTTGGATTGTGATCCTGGATGCGACATGACCCTCATCGCTCGAACAATTTCGACCACTCGTTTGGCCGCGGTCGAGGTCTCTTCGATCGCCATCGGGAATTGTGAACGGATGAAGTCGAAACGATTTGTTTCGAGAATCTTTGCCACGTTTTCCAAGCGATCTTCCCGGTCCCCCGGGCTCATCTCGAGCAATCCTCGGAACGTATCTGCCACGGTCAGCAAGCGATCCGAATGCTCTTGTAGAAAATCGATGTTTCCACCGATGCACTGCATGGGAGTGTTGATTTCGTGCGCGATGCCGGCAGCGAGCTGTCCGATCGACTCCAGCTTTTGAGCTTGAAGCAGCTTGTTTTCGAGTTTCTTGTAGACGGTCATGTCCGACGCACAGGCTACAAAAACTTGCTTGGACTTGTGTTCGATCGTGAGAGTTCGGACGTGGACGGGATACTTTGTCCCGTCGGATCGCACATGAATTGATTCGTATTCCGTTTCGACCGCATCACCATCGATGATCGGTTTGAGTTGTTCTTTCAATCTCTCACCGTTGGGTTCGTCCAAGAAGTTCAGGAGGGTTTTGCCACGGTATCCTGATTCATCGACAAGCAAGTTTTGGCAGGCGGCGTTGTTGACCTCCAGCAATTCAAAGGTCAGCATGTCGAACACGTAGATTTCGCTCGGGCACTCCGCTTGAATTTTGGCCAAGCCATTGAGTCGCTCTTCCGCCGCTTTGCGTTCGGTGATGTCGATGTAGGCTCCGACCAAACCAGCGCTTTCGCCGTTAAGGTTGCGCAACGGAGTCTTGCTGGCCAGCACGATGAACGACTTTCCATCGGAACGCTGCTTCGCCATCTCCTGGTTCTTGATGGGGATCCCAAAATGCATGATCGATTTTTCGAGCACGTTTTTGTGTTCGCAAGTTTCGGTCTCCCAAGGAAGTTCATTGTCGGTTTTGCCAACGATGTCGGCCTCCGATGACAAGCCCATCCATTCGGCGAATGAGCGACTGCATCCTTGGTAGACCCCAGCCTTATTCTTCCAATAAAGAGGAATGGGTAGGTTGGAAAGCACGGAGCCAAGAAAGAGTTGCTCGTTTGCCAGGTCGGTTGCCGTTTGGTCAATCGCGTCGACTTGCATCGCAATGTCTTGCGATACTTTGCGAGTGAGAATAAGGAAAACCAGCCCCAAAATCGCTCCAGACGCGAGGTTGATTCCCCAGACGTTTCGAATTGCTCTGGCAAAGCTTTCTGCATATCGGTTCTTCAACGTCGTGCCGGCGATCGCGAGCCTGCTTCGCTCTTGTTCGAGCACGTTCGCATGCTCCGTTGCGAGTTCGCTGAGACGCTGACGCTCCGATCTGCTTTCCGCAAGTGCAAATTGCAAGGCGAGGAGCCCGGGCGATTCAAGGTTTAAATCTTCCGTTTGTCCGCTATCGGCCATGTTGCTTGGCAGTGGGTTGAAAATGGTGGTTTCAATTTGCTGAACCACGTCCAGCTTCCCAATTTCTTCAGTTGATGCTTTTAGTCGCAACAAGAGCGGGCGAATTTTATTCTCGCTCATGTCTGCCAAGTCATCGACATCAGGAGTCGTCATTAGCTGGCTGAGGTAGAAACGAAGTTGTTTGATATCGCCGCTGAGTTGGTTGGTCAGCGTCGAACCGGCACAGTCCTTCAGGATGTCCGCAATCGGTTTGGGGGTTTTTGAAAGATGACTTCGCAGTCCAAGTGCCAAACGTAGGCGTTGAATGCCACGTTGGTTCTCAGCCGTCTGCAGCAGTTCAGCGAGGATCAAGTTCAATTCGGAGTATCGCTGTTGAGCCGTTGCGGTGAGATAGGTGTTTCGGTTTTTCCACGCTTCCGCTTCGATGCTCCATTCCTTCAGCGGTTCCATTGTGATTCGAAGCTGCTTTTCGCCTTGAAGGCAAAGAGCGGCATTGAGTGAATTGCAGGTGTTTTGGACTAGTGACAGTTCTTCTCGCCAATTGTCGTATTGACGGTTCAAGAAGTCCTTGTTTAACGCCGTTGATTCCGAAAGTAGTTGGGTTGCTTCGTGATTGCGGCTGACGGTCGCTCGGCTCATCGCTAGTCTCGCCTCGTTGACTTGGGCTTCGATTGCGTTGGCTTTTGCACGACTGTCTTCGTGCCAATTCAACAGAGCGGTTGCGATGACGAAGAACAGAATGCCGCTGCACAATGCGGTCGCACTGAGCCAACGCACTCGGCGTTGAGCATCGTGGGAGCTTCTTGATGGTTGGATCGTTGTCTCTCGGACGGTGTGATTCGGATTATTCACGGAACAGTTCCTCCCACGCGAGAGATTGGCTTCCATCGGCGCCGATCAAAACGGGCCAAACCTTGCTGCTGGCTTGATGGTCATCGGGTCCAAGCGTCAAGGGCGTGCCCAAGCCGATGTCGAATTGCCCGAGTTGTTCCAGTGCTGCTGAGATGGATGAACGACTGATCTCTCCTTTGATCGAAGTCACCGCCTTGACCAGGATTCGTCCGACGATGTAGCCCTCCAGCGACACGAACGACAACGGTAGCTTGGGATCGTAATCTCGCATCGCGTCGCGATATTCGCGGACCAGCGGTAGGTCACTGTCGAAATGAGGAACCACCTGTGTCGCGACGATTCCGTTGGCCAGATCGCCGAGTGATCGTTGAAGTGCATCGGCGCCCACGAACGAGACCGCTAGGAACTGAGGGTTGAAATCGTTCATGCGTGCCAGCCGAATTAGCTTGGAGCAGGGCTCGTAAGTGCCAACCATGATGACGGCTTTTGGCAGTGGCTGATGCATCAGCAGATCCGCGAGTCCGTCTTCGACTTGCGATGTGTTTCGACGATAGCGACCGTGTGGAACGCTGGATACTTTGACGGGTTGGTGTCGTCGTATCGCCGCCAAGCCACCGAAGAATCCGTCGTCACCGTAACTGTCGTTTTGTGTGAAGAACCCAATCTCTTCAGGCTTGATCCCTTTTGCCACCAAGGCATCCACCATCGCGGCAGTTTCTTCTGCGTAGCTGGCTCGGTAGTTGATGACGAAATCGACCGACCCTGTTTTCCTTAGTGCGCTTGCTCCTGTGAACGCACCGAAGAATGGCGTCTTTGTCTGCTGCGCGATCGGGATGGCGGTGATGGCGGTGGGGGTTCCGACATTGCCGATAACCGCCAGCACGTTGTGCTCATCGGTCAAGCGATGCATGTTCGGAGCGGTGCGTGCCGGTTCGTATCCATCATCGAGTGCGATGAGCTGCAGCGTTTTCGATGGAAGACGGTTTTTTGCCATCGCCTCATCAAACGCCGCCAGAATTCCATGCCGCATGTTGATGCCGAGTTCAGCAGCCGGTCCGCTCAATGCGGTCGACATCCCGAACCTCAACGCTTGCGCATCGACGGGTGTCGTATCCAGTGGTCTCGGCGATGCTCCTCTGGCTGATGTCGTGCCAACGCAAATCACTGCGAAGATGATCACCAGTGTTATGTTCTGTTTGAGCGAAAGTGCCCGCGCAGATGCCCCATTAGTCTTCATGAAAGATTGCCCCCTTGTTTGAAAGACTCACAGTGAGCCTAGGTTTGGATTCTTTCAAACCACATTGGTCGGAGGGGAATCAAACCGAGGGAGCGGTATCCCGAACGGGCTGGTGATGGTCGTACCGAAAATGGAGGCGTTTGAGGGGTGGTTGGTTTCAAACGGCGCCCGTCCAGGAGCACGCGGGCCTTCGAGCCGCCAAACGCTTCGATTGCATTGGGGCTGAATCTACTGATTTTGACGATCGATATCGGACGAACGCACGTGTCGGTGAGCAACCGCTTTGCGTGTTCGGTGTTGAATGCACCATCGCGATCGAAGTGTGGCGATGCAGAGGGATTGAGGCTCTATCGATTCAAACCAACGTTAAAGTCGCGAGACGAAGGCGGGGAGCTGGTCGTTGTGCCAGCCCCAATTTGCCGATGTTGTGATACAAAGACGGCATGAACGCCAACTCGTCTTCGACACCTGAGTCCCTGCCCCCCCGCCCCGCCACGGTCGAGCCTGATCTCGATCGAGATACGCTGGCGGAGGAATATTTCGAACTGCTTGCTTACGAGCCGTATCCGGTCCAAGAGGAAGCGTTGCTCGCGTATTTCACCGGAAATACGCAACCGACCGAAGGCGGGCCTGCCGCTCAGCATGGCGTGCTCGTGTGTGCGCCGACGGGCACCGGGAAAACGTTGATCGCCGAGGCTGCTGTCTACGAAGCGTTGCGGACCGGCAAACGGATGTACTACACGACGCCGTTGATCGCTCTGACCGATCAAAAACTGGACGAACTCAGAGAGTCGGCCGTGCGGTGGGGATTCTCAGCGGACCAAGTTGGTTTGGTGACCGGCAACCGGAGCGTCAATCCGGACGCTCCGGTGTTGGTGGTTGTCGCCGAAATTTTGCTCAATCGTTTGCTCAACCCGGAGGCTTTCGAGTTCGACGACGTCACGTGCGTGGTGATGGACGAGTTTCACTCGTTCAACGATTACGAACGCGGGGTGGTTTGGGAGCTGACGCTGGGATTGCTACCCAAGCACGTTCGAACTTTGCTGTTGAGTGCGACGGTCGGTAACTCGATGGCGTTCACGAGCTGGTTGCGAAACGCTCACGGTCGAAATCTGCAGTTGGTGCAAGGCACAGAGCGAAAGGTCCCGCTGCAGTACGAGTGGGTAGAAGACGATTTGCTAAACGAATTCTGTGAGAAAATCTCCGCTGGCGACGACGAAGAACGTCGAACTCCAGCATTGCTGTTTTGTTTCAGTCGATCGATGTGCTGGACCAATGCCGAAATGCTCAAAGGCAAATCGCTGATCGACAAAGCACGCCAAAAGGAGCTGTCCGACATTCTCAACGCCTCCGACTTCACCAATGGCGTTGGACCAAAGCTCAAGCAAATCTTGATGCGAGGCGTTGGAGTTCACCATGCCGGAATTCTGCCTCGCTATCGTCGCATCGTCGAAGAGTTGTTTCAAAAGAAGCTGCTCAGCATCTGCGTTTGCACTGAAACGCTCGCAGCCGGAATCAACTTGCCAGCACGTAGCGTGGTTTTGCCGAGTTTGTTGAAGGGGCCACGAGACAAAAAGAAGTTGGTCGACATCGCTTCGGCGCAGCAGATCTTTGGTCGTGCCGGCCGCCCCCAGTTTGATGATCGAGGCTACGTGTTCGCCTTGGCTCATGAGGACGACGTCAAAATCAATCGATGGCGTCAAAAATACGATTCGATTCCGGAGGACACCAAGGATCCGGGATTGTTGAAGGCGAAAAAACAACTGAAGAAGAAGATGCCCAAACGCCGGGCCGGTGAATCTTATTGGACGCAAACTCAGTTCGAGCAATTGCAGGTCGCCAAATCGGCGGATCTGTCCAGTCGTGGAAAGGTTCCCTGGCGGTTGCTCGCGTACTTGTTGTCCAAAGATCAAAACGTCGAGCCGATTCGTGATTTGGTGGGCCGCCGGTTGATGACGCCTTCGCGAATCGAGGTGGCTCAGAAGGATCTCAATCGGATGCTGATCACGATGTGGTCGGGCGGTTACATCGAGTTGGATCCAACACCGCGAATTGCCGCCGAACGAAAGCCCACGCCCAAGGGAACCAAACCTGGGCAACCAAAGCCGGGAACAAATGAGCCCGAGCCGGTTGCAACCGGTGGGCTGTTTGGTGAGTTGTTGGACGAAATGCGGGCGGCGGAACCTGAAACGAAGCCCGAGGAATCCGCGGAGGAAAATCAGACGCTCGACGACGCGGAAGCTCTCGCCAAACGCGGTTACGAGCTTGAGGATTACCGACCGGAAACTGCCAAGCCGACCGTTCGGCTGGAGCGGCTGGTTCAGCTGAAAAGTGTCAATCCGTTGTTCGGCGTTTTCATGGCGGATCAGTTGGCGGACGCCGATGAACAAGAACGCATCGCGGCGATGGAAAGCATGCTGGAAGTGCCGGGTTCGGTCGCGAAATTTGCCCGCATGCCATCGTATGACATCGTTCCGCCAGGCGCCTTGGCTCAAAATCGTTTGGATGCGCTGTTGTTGCAGCGGGGGCTGGCAACGATCGAAGAACTGGGCGGTGGCAAAGAGGAGGAAGAGGAAGAGGTGAAGGATCGCGGGTTTGGGCGAGTGATGTTCGAGGAACCTCGAGTGTGGCCGCTGACCATCGGCGAAAAGCTACTGCGATTGTTCCGAGATGAATTCCCGAAGGTCGATGACGTGCGAGTTCGCCCGGTGTGGATCGTGGGCGAATTGCTGGAATTCGGGGGCGACTTCAATAAGTATGTCACGGCGAGAAAGCTTCAAAAGGAAGAAGGCATTCTTTTCAGGCATTGCTTGCGAATGATTTTGCTGTGCGACGAAATGGCGAATGTGCCTCCCAAGGGAACTACCGTTGAGACGTGGGAGGATTGGTTGGACGACATCGCTGACACTTTGACGGAAGCTTGCCGGAAGATTGACCCGCAAAGCACGGATGAAATACTGAGTCAGTCCGAATCGCCCCTGACGGATGATTTAACCGGTGGTCGCCGCAACACCGGCAGCAAAAATACCAAACCATTGATCAGCGAATCAGCTGAGAATGAGGAACAATCGACACCATGAGTTGGGACTATCGACCGCTGTTGAGCGGCCAATCTCGAGATCCTTTTTCGTCCATGGCTCGCGGGGCTCTGTGGTGTGCCAGCGGATTCTACAACGTCGCCGCCCGGCATCGACGTCGCCAATACGACAGCGGCAATCGTGAAACCTGTCACGCTGGGGTACCGGTCATCAGCGTCGGCAATCTGACCACCGGCGGAACGGGCAAAACACCCGTCGTCGCGGATTTGTGCCGACGCCTTCGGGCGATGGACTTTCGCGTGACGATCGTCAGTCGGGGCTACGGTGCCAGCAATGGCCGAATGAACGACGAGGCAATGGAGCTTCAAGAGCGTTTACCCGATGTGCCGCACGTGCAGCACCCCGACCGAGTCGAAGCCGCTCGAATCGCGGTGGAAGAGTTGGCCGCGGAAGTCTTGGTCATGGACGATGGGTTTCAGCATCGCCGTCTGCAAAGAGATTTGGACATTGTTGTCGTGGATGCGACTTGCCCGTTTGGGTATGGGCACGTTTTACCTCGAGGAACATTGCGTGAACCGCTCGACAGCATCACTCGCGCGGATTGGGTTTTGATCACCCGGGTCGATCAAGTCGATCCAGAAGAAGTCCTGGCGATACGGTCCACGATCGCTCAATATGCCCCGGACTGCCCGGTGCTCGAAACGGAGCACCGCCCGTCGACGATTCAGAGTTCCGTTGGAGATTGGGAGGCGATCGAGGTTTTGGTCGATCAACCGGTCGCATTGGTATCAGCCATCGGCAACCCCGACGCGTTTGAGCAAACCGTTCTGGATTGTGGTGCCATCGTGGTCGATCATCTTCGACTGCCCGACCATGATTCGTATGAGCGAGCAACGCGTGAGAAATTGCGTTCTTGGGTCACCAAGTTGAAAGGCGGCCCGCAACCGCCGCAACGTTTGCTTTGCACTCACAAAGACGCCGTGAAATTGGCGACGGATTCCATCGCCGGAGTGCCTTTGGGCTACATGCCAATCGAGCTTGCCTATCGCACTTCCGAAGAACCGCTTCAGTTGCGGTTGGAATTGTTGATGGGCGGCGCGGTGGAAAATCAGTCGTCGCGAGAAGATTCGGCGTGAATGGTCGCGGCCGAATCGGGTAGGCGTTTGATCTTCGGACGACGCTGCTTGCGAACTTTTTCCGGAACCATGCCCCGCATCGCCTCCAGCTTTCCAAAACAAAGCAATCGGTCGTGCGGTTCCAGCGTTCGTTTTAATCGTGGGTTGGGGATCACCGTCGTGCCTCGGTAGAGCGTCAGCACATTGATGTCCAATTCTGGCAAACCCGACTCGTCGATGGTTTTGCCGACGTAGTCCGATCCATCGCGAACGTGCAACTCAGTCACGCCGTATCCGCGGCTGACGGTCAAACGCTGGCGAACGTCCACTTCGGGGAAGTCAACTTGTGCGGACATGTAATCGATGATCGCTCCAGCGATGTCGAGCTTGGTTGCCGATTCAATGCCTTCCAAACCCGGTGAAGAATTGACTTCCATCACCTGCGGACCGTTGGCCCCCTCGAGCATGTCGACTCCGGCAACTCGCAGACCCATGATTTGAGCGGCCCGGACGGCGGTTTCGGCGTAGGTTTCATCCAAGACCACCGCTTCGGTTTGACCGCCACGGTGAACATTGCTGCGGAACTCGTTGCCAACGGCCACACGACGCATTGCTGCGACCACGCGATCGCCAATCACGAACGCTCGAATGTCTTTGCCGCGGCTTTCGGCGACAAACTGTTGAACCAGCACGTTCTGCTTGGTGCTCTGCAGAGTTTCAATGATTGCTTCGGCGACCTTGACGTTCTCGGCTAGGATCACGCCAACGCCTTGAGTTCCTTCCAACAATTTGATGATCACCGGAGATCCACCAACACGCTCGATCGCGGGAAGAATGTCTTTGCGGTCGCGAACAAACGTCGTTTTGGGAATTCCGATTTGATGTCGAGACAGAATCTGCAAGCTACGCAGTTTGTCCCGCGAGTTGCTGATTCCTGCCGATGAGTTGGCGCAGAACACATCCATTTGCTCGAATTGCCGGACAACCGCGGTGCCGAAATAGGTGATCGATGCACCGATACGAGGAAGCACGCCGTCGTAATCGCTGAGCTGCTTGCTGCGATAATAGAGATCGGGTTCACCTTCGGCCAAGTCGATCGCGAACTTCAGCGTGTTCAGGACTTTGGCTTTGATGCCGCGTTGTTCGGCAGCTTCCACCAATCGTCGTGTGCTGTAACAACGTGGCGAACATGACAGGATGGCAAGTTTCAAGGGTTTTCTCTCAGGAAGCTGTGAGGTTGCTGAAGGTGGCCTCAGGACCCGGCATAGGATGCACACCGATGCGAGTGCAGAGGCAATGTCTATCTTCGACCGAGTGCGACGGTCACGTTACGGCGATTCACTTCAATGGTGGTTGCGTCCCATTGGGACGCTTGCGTCTTCTGCGGCCAGCTAAAAACGAGGCGGCGGAATCGACCAAGAATCGATTTCGAATCGCTTCGCGACCCACCAACATACGAAACCCCATTGAGTCACGATTGGCGAGAGTCAAATCCACCATCACTCGGCGTCGTAGGATTTCCAGTGCGGTGCGAATCACGATCCGTTCGCTGACGTTCCCGTTGCTGCTGCGGACATGCCGACGTTCCAAAATCGGCACGTCGGCTTCGATGTGCAGGTCATCACGACGCTGAACGGGGTGAATTGAGAAGCGAACCCGCTCCACATCGGCTTCGAAATACGTTTCCATATCGAACGCGTGCAGCGAGCTGGATCGTGCGCCGGTGTCGATTTTGGCTTTAACGTGCCGAACTTTTAACTCTGGCAATCCAACCCACTCACGCCACCCAATGACGACCAACGGGTCTGTTGGCAGCAATTTCGAGCCGGTGAATTCCGTTTCAGGCTGATGGGGGCTAGGATCGTTTGTCATTGGCCATCGTTGGTGGGTAGGATCGCAAATGGCTGTTCGAATCGGTCGTGCGTGACAACCGGAATCGTCAGTCATTCAGCGCTGGGCTCTCCATCGATTGAGCGAACACGATGAGCGATGGGATGCATGCAGATTGACGATTCAGAGTGTGTAGCGTCAAGCGGATCAAAAAAGTTTGGCGTCGATTTCGCCCGAGCATCAGACACATTGTGAACGATTCGCTATACTCCGAGAGCTTTTAAATTTGATTGTTTGCCGGAAATGTTTTCCGACCATTGCCCTGCCCCTGGAGTTGAATGAATGTCCGCTGAATCATCCGATTCGATCCCGCCCGCCAATTCTTCTCAACCGTTGAAGGGGAAGCGTGCACTGATCTCGGGAGCTTCGCGCGGAATCGGACGTGGAATCGCGTTGGAGATGGCTGAAGCGGGGGCATCGGTTACGATAAATTATCATTCGAATCCCGAGGAAGCCGAGAGCGTCGTGAAAGAGTGCGAGGCGATGGACGTCTCCGCGTTCGCAATCGGGGCTGATATCTCGGATGCTGGCCAAGTCCAGGACATGGTTTCCAGCGCGTGCGAGCAAATGGGCGGTTTGGACATCGTTGTCAGCAATGCGGCCTACAGCGATCGGCATTTGATGTTGGAATCCGATATGGAGGAGTTCCGACGGACGATCGATGTCAGCATGTGGGGCGCCTTTCATCTCGTTCGATCGGGCGCCCAAAAGATGGTTGATGGTGGCAATGGGGGCAACATTGTTGTCATCAGTAGTCCACACGCGCACATGCCGATGCCCGGCGCGATGGCTTACAACATGGCCAAAGCCGCGAACGATCAAATGGCTCGGACAGCCGCGGTGGAACTCGCACCGAAACGAATTCGCGTGAACCTGATTCACCCGGGTTGGATCGACACGCCTGGCGAACGAAAGTTCTTCAAAGAAGAAACGTTGCGTTCCGAAGGGGCCAAGTTGCCTTGGGGACGTCTTGGTCAAATTCGCGAAATCGGTCGCGGTGCAGTGTTTCTGTGTGACCCTCGCAGTGAATACATCACCGGCAGCACGTTGACGATCGACGGTGGCATCCAATTGCCTTGGCGTGAGATGTACCGTGTCGAAGAGGCTCGCCGCGAAACGGCAGCGACCTGATCACGTCTGAGTAGTAGCGAGGATCACTACCACACGATCAGTATCACAGACGCGATCAATATCAAAACGCGACGCTCAAGCCATCCGTCGCGATTTCGATTGGACAGTCGAGCGATTGGCCTTCGTCTGCGATATCCAATTCAGCAATCGGATTGATGTGCGTGAGCAACAAACGTCGCGGTTTGGTTTGACCAGCGATGTCCAGTACTTTTCGCAAATAGCAGTGCCCGGTCTTCTCCGCCCACTTCTGATTTTGATTGTCGAAATTGCATTCGTGCATCAGCAAGTCCGCACCCGACATCCATTGAAGTGATTCCGGATCGTCTTCGCCAAGCGTGTCCGTTGCATAGACCAATGTGGCGGGTGGATCCGACGGAGAAGAATCTGGCCGCGGTGTGTTCAGCCGATAAGCCACCGATCCACCGGGATGCTCTTGCGGTCGCCAAGTCATCTCCGTTCCGTGCAGGTCGCATGTGGAGTGATCGTCAATCGCTTTCCACGTCACCGGGATCGCAACCGGGAAAAGGCTCTCGTGGAACAAGTGTTCTCGGATGGCTGCCAGCTTGTCTTGCTGACCCCAAACACAAACATCCTTCACCGGACGCTGATGCAGGATATCCAACAAGAACGTCAGCCCGACGACATGATCGAGATGTGCGTGACTGAGAAGGATATCCAGATGGTCGGTTTCGATGAGCTTGGGTAGGCGAAAGATTCCCGTGCCCGCATCAAGCAGCACGCCGGACTTCGGTAGGAAGTAACACGATGTGTGACGAGATTCGTTGGGATGATACCCAGCCGTTCCCAAACAATGCACTTCCAGTGTCTTCATCGAATTTCCAATGCCTTCCCCAATGTCACCATCTCAGAGATGTCGTCCAAGTGGTCTCATTTGTTCGTCGTGCGATGTCTCGTCGGCGAGATACCAAACGTCCTGTCAGAGTCCATTGTCGAATGATTAAACTCTGATTGACATGAACGCCCTACCCGACAAGATCGATGCTGGCACCGCAGTCGTTTGCCGCGATGCCACGGTAACCTATCCCGGCGGCGTGTGCGCCCTCGATCGCATCAATCTAAGCGTCCGGCAAGGAGAAAGGCTGGCATTTGTCGGCCCGAGTGGATGTGGCAAGACCACCCTGCTTCGGGTGATTGCCGGGTTGCAGCCACTGACCAGCGGTGTCTGCCAGCGAAGCAATCCGAGCCAGCACAGCAGCGAAAACGAACAGGAAGACGCTGTAGGAAATACTCAATATGACGAAGCTCACGAAGAAGGGCATCCGTTGGCGTCTGATCGACGCTCGGTTTCGACATCGTTTGTCTTTCAACAACCTGCCCTGTTGCCGTGGACCAACGTGCTCAAGAACGTTGCTCTGCCACTCACCCTGGGGCGGCGTCGCGAACGCTCCTCCGCGAAAGAACTGCGGGAACGTGCGTTGGCCGCAATCGAGGAAGTGCAACTGACCGAAGCTGCGACGCGCTATCCTCACCAATTGTCCGGTGGCATGAAGATGCGGGCCTCAATCGCCCGAGCATTGGTGACGAGGCCAGAGTTCTTGCTACTCGATGAACCTTTCGCGGCACTGGATGACATGTTGAGGAATCAACTCGGCCGTTTGTATTTGAAGTTGTGGCGGCATCATCGATTCACCAGCGTTTTGGTCACACACAACATTGCCGAAGCGATTCAGCTCAGTGAACGTATTTGTGTGATGCATCGCGGAAGCATCGTCAGCGAAATGGTCAATCCGCTTTCGACATCGAAGCCACACGAGGACCTGAGACGAACCAACGAGTTTGCAGAGTTTTTTGGCAAGGTCAGCGATGCTCTTGAGAACGCTGCGTCGTCCAACTCGCAAAGGGCGTCCTCATGAGCAACGAGATGCAACGAGGCTCTCAGACGAATGCCCAAAGTTGGCGTGAGATGGCTTGGACCGCCTTCGCGGTGATTGCGGTTGCTGCCTTGGGAATCGCTGTTTGGCATTTTGTCGTGAAGCTCTTTGATTTGCCGAAGCTTCTCCTGCCCACGCCTTGGCAAGTTGCCGAAGCGGGGTGGCAACATCGGGATGTCTTGCTGAAATCGGGCTGGATCACACTGTGGACCGCAACCGTCAGTTTGTTCGTTGCGGTAATCATCGGTGGCGGCGTCTCGATCTTGTTCAGTCAGTCACGATTGCTGCGACGTGCGCTCTTTCCATATGTGGTGTTTCTGCAAACTGTCCCCATCGTCGCTATCGCTCCACTGTTGGTCATTTGGTCGGGTTACGAGTTTCGAACCGCGGTCATCGCGACTGTGATCATTTGTTTGTTTCCGATCGTCAACAACGTGACCACGGGGCTGACCTCGGTTCGTCCCGAACACAATGACTTGCTGCGAATGTATGGTGCCACGCGATGGCAGCGACTTTGTCGCGTCCAGATCCCAACCGCCATTCCGTTTTTGGTGCTCGGTGCACGAATCAGCAGTGGGTTGGCCGTGATCGGTGCAATTGTCGCGGAGTTCTTTGTCAGCAACGGGGCTGACTATGAGGGGCTCGGCGCCGTGATGACGGGCTGGCAAGCCCGGACGATGACGGACGCATTGATGGCAGCTTTGGCAGTCTCTACGTTGTTGGGTTTGATTCTCTTTGGCGGAGTGAATCTACTGAGTCGAATGTTTTTGAAACGATACCTCCTCGTGAATTGAGTTCACCGATGCAATCGCCAGCCCACTCTGCAACCTTTCGTGCGTCTGAATGGATGCGAAGTTGGTCGTCCGTTGGCTGTTTACTGCTTGTGGCCGCGATCGGTTGCTCACAGAAATCAGCAGACTCATCTGGCAATGATTCAGATGATTCGATTCGCAGTGTTTCGGTTCAGTTGAATTGGTACCCCGAAGTGGAGCACGGCGGCGTTTATCAATCAGTCGTCGATGGAACTTACGATTCGCTGGGACTCGATGTTGATATCCAACCAGGCGGACGCGCCACCCCGATCGCACCCGAGCTGGCGATGGGACGCAGCCAATTCGCGATCACCAATGCGGACGATGTGGTTTTGTTTCGGGCTCAAGGTGCGGACGTCGTTGCCATCATGGCAGCCGTTCAGGACCACCCGCGATGCATCCTCGTGCGAGCGGATAGTGGTGTCGAAAGCCTGGAGAATCTGTCTGGGTTGACGTTGCAACGCCAAGCCGGCCGAGCGTATCTCGCGTTTCTCGAAAAGCGTGGCTATCTGAATGATGTTCGTCAGGTGCCTTACCACAACAGCATCGCGGCAATGGTGACCGATCCCAAAATCGCGGTGCAAGCCTACAGTGTCGCCGAACCATTGATCGCCGAACAACAAGGACTGCAGGTTCGCACGTTGATGGTCAGTGAGTTGGGATGGAATCCTTACTCGAGTGTTTTGGTGACGACCGGCGATATGATTCGAGAATCTCCCGAAGTCGTTCGTGCGATGGTGGAAGGAACAGTCGCGGGTTGGAAGAAGTTCTTGGATTCACCTGAGCAAGCGAACGCGGCGATTCTCGATGCAAATCAACATGGGATGACCGAAGAAGCACTGCGTTTTGGAGCCGAACAGATGATTCCGTTGGCAATGCCGTCTGGCAACAGCGACGAAGTCGGCTCGATGAGCGAAACGCGGTGGAAAGAATTGGTCGACCAGATGACCGAACTGGAGTTGGTCGACGCGGATGCCGTGAAAGCGGAAGACTGCTTCACGACTGAATTTTTGACTTCGGCGGATTGAGTCCGCGTTTCGACCTGGTCAACTCGGATGCAGTGCCGTTCAAGCGGCCTGCGATGTCGAAGCCGTTGACGTCGAGTTGGCTTGCAACGCTTTTTCACGCTTCTTTGCCAACCGCCGTGCAACTTTTTCAGGAGGTTTCCGCCAGCGTCGATGCAGCCACCAATATTGCTCGGGTGCCAGGTCGATCATCGTTTCGAGTTGTTCGTTGTACCACTCGGTCAGTTGGCCAACGGATTGTCCGTTCTCTGAACCGGTGGCCGGGTCCACGACGCCCAGCAATCCGGATTCAAACTGCATCGGTTTGCCTTCAACGCGACGTGTGTACACGCTCAACATCGGAGCGTTCGCCGTCAGTGAAAACAGAGCGAGAGCTTTGTGGCATGATGCAGGAACGCCACAGAACTCGGTCCACAACCCTTTCTCGCCGGCGTGTTGATCGCCCAACAGAGAAAGCATTCCGCCTTCGCTCAAGTGTTTTTCGACGATCGGTGCGCACCCGATTTTGTCGACCATGCTTTGGCCCTTCGCACTGCGAAAGTCCTCGACCCATTCATGCAGATGTTGGTTGTCCAGTCGCCGGGCGATGGTCAGCGTGCCAACTCCCATCACCCCCATCGTGTAACCACCGACTTCGAAGTTGCCGAAGTGACCGGTCACATAGACCGAGGGGCGGTCGATCAACATGTGTTGCAACATCGTCCGGTTACCATGGAAACGAACGTGTCGGTGCCAGTTGCTGCGATGCAATCGGCGCTGTGCCCAGGCGACTTCGCAAACCATCAGCATCAAGTGATGCCACATCGCGAAGGTCAGTTCTTTTTGCTTCTGTTCGGGCAGGTCGGGGAAAACCTGTGCCAGCGTCGATTGGATGACTTGTTTTCGAATGGGTAGCGGGCCGCTCAAGATCGCTGCCACGACGCGGCAAAATCGATCGCCCATGTCCAGCGGCATGACTTGGATGGACGCAACGATCAAACGCACCATCGCGTAAGCAATCGCGTCGAGAGCACGTTGACGCATCAGACGCAGACGCGATTTCACGGTTTCCTACCCGGATTCATGACGTTGAGTGGTTTGGCTGGCGACTTCCTGCTCAGCTCGAACTTGCATCGCCGAAGTGGGCGATATGTGGGGATTTTGACGCAATTCGCCATGCGTCGCCAGATGAATTCAACGTCCGCCGAGAACCGTTTTGGACTGGGGGACCATGGGGGCTCGAACCGTGGTTTCGATTACCAAACGGTTTTCGTCCCGAAATTCGGTGACGTAACCCGTGACGGTCCAACGATCGTCGTTGGAATCTTCCTCAATTGCCCGTGAGATTCGGTCAAGCATTAGGTTTTCGGTCACCAAGGTCATCGGCACCGCGATGGCGGCCGGGGTGATTGGCAAGTCAGGATCTTCCAGGTTGGTGGAATCAAAGGTTCCAATCCCACGACCGATCGGTTGCTTCTTTCCGAGCAGCGTTGCTTCTTCTTGGGTGGGTTTGCGAGCCAGCCCGTGTTGGACCAGCGTGTCCAAGTTCTGTTCCCGAACCGAATCCGGTTGCTCGGGCAGAAAACGCCATCGATGGCCGCTGAGCACGAAGCGTCCCGTGACCGGTCCGACGCGGGTGCCTTCTCGCAAGATCACTCCCGCGGTCGTCAACGGATCACCGACACCCGCCGCTCCATTGGACATGGACGGCGCGTTCTGGCGGTTGAAACTGGATTGCCCTGCCCCGACTGGATCGGCCGCCGAAACCGTGGCCACGCCAAAACAAAGAGCGCACGAAACGGCCAGCATCACGGGGGTGATGAGCTTGTCCGCGATCGAGTTCCCTTGTGTCAGTCGTTTGTCAGGCATGGATTGATCTCTTCACGCGAGGTGCGAAGCTGTCATCAACAAGGCGTTTGCGCTCATTTCCAAAGAGTCGTTCACTCTCGAGGCATGGCGATCGCGTGCAGGCTGACAACGGTGCCGACGGCGATCATCGCCAATCCCAACCAGCGTGGCGGGTGGACTCGTTTGGTTGGTTTCGGGTGCACCTGCATCAGAAAATTACTGAACGAATCTTGTGCGACCACATTGGACTTCTTTGACATCTTCGCCATCGCTCGCGTCGTTGGTTCATTGAGAACAAACGAGTCGACCATTCGAAATTGGACGCCCAGCAATATCAGCAGGACTCCGATCATGAAGTACCGATTTCGATTCATGTCCATTGCGATCATTCCCATCACGCGTGAAGCCTACGCTCTGAACTGAGCGCTGCTGGAAATCATCGACTGGGTCGGCCGTCGGGCTCGAACGATACGGCTCAGAATCGCGTTGTCGTGAATGACACGAATGATGCAAGCGAATTCAATGAAGCGGTCGTGACGGTTGCATCACTTGTCAAACAATCCATCGACCAACGAATGAACGTTTTCGCGAAATCCGGTCAGGGTTGAGTCGGACAGCAATTCGGAGCGATTGCTCTTCATGATCGCAGCAGCCAACGGTTTGTGCTCCTTCCAATCATCAAGCGTGTAGTCGCGGATGTCGACGTAAACGTCTTGCAGGTTGTTGCTGATCTTCGGAACCAGGAAAAATCCTTCTTCACCACGTACCAAGTGGTAATGCATCGAACCGTACATCAGTACGGCACCGGTCAACATTCCAAAGAAAAAACGAGACATCCAACCATTCCTTGACCAACGTTTTCGGAAGCTCAGCAGCTTCCGCTTCCTTCATCGTTCGTCATCAAGCGTCAAAAAGCAAGGGGATCTGCCCGCTGTCGACGTTCACGCTCAGCCTTGCTGAGCAAACTCAACCGCCCGTTCCGTCACACGATCAACGATTTTTTTCCTGTCTTCGCAAAGAATCGCGACGTGATCCATTTCGGGATAGAAATCCACGGTGGCCTGGTCGTTCCAGCGAACACCGGGCAGCATTTCAAAGAATTGTTCGGCGTAGTTGTAAATCTCTAGCGCTCCGCCGGTGTAGATCATGTGCAGTCGGCAACCGCGATCCACCAGACTCTGAAATTCCACTTCCGCAATTTCGCGAGCGGGATACTCACGCAAATCAGATCCCATCGGCATGGTTGAGTATTCGGGGCCGGAAGAGTCGGGTAGCAATTGCAGCAACCACGCCAACGCGGAGGTTTTGCCAAGGATCCGTCGGCTCAAACGTTTCCATGCGTCCAGCGAGGCAAGTCGCGGAACGTAATGGTGTCGAATGCGGTTCCAACGAAAGCGACGCGTGGAATATCCACACGCATCCATCGTGATAATTCCAGATACTCGCGAATCTTTTTGTGCTGCGTGGATCGAATCGTCGGCTCCAGAGCATAACCCGAAGAGGATGACGTTTTGGATGCCGTGTTGTTCTTGAAGCCAATCGATTGCTTCGCGAATTTCATCGCTGGCTCGATCGATCGAACGACCGCTGGCACCCACCGGCAAGCTTTCACCGATACCTGATAAGT
Source organism: Rhodopirellula sp. UBA1907 (assembly GCF_002337565.1). Taxonomy (NCBI): domain Bacteria; kingdom Pseudomonadati; phylum Planctomycetota; class Planctomycetia; order Pirellulales; family Pirellulaceae; genus Rhodopirellula; species Rhodopirellula sp. UBA1907. Next base: position 86,936 of record NZ_DDGH01000001.1, read on the forward strand.
CGAACCGGAAGGATGCAACGCCGCGACAACCGAGTTGGCGTGCGATGTCAACGTGCAGTCGAAATGGTCCGGCGTTGTGCAACATTCCCGGCGTGATAAAGATCACTGCCGTTTCGGCGTCGACTGGATTGGTGGTTGGATGATAGATGCCGACCAAATGATTTTGGCTACCGAAGACGACCGCTTGTTCTGCGGTGGCGTGCTCTCGTTTCGCCGCCCGCTGCTTTGACGGGACCAACGTTGGCACGATGGTGGGACTTGCGAATGAAGTCGTGGGTGTGTTGGTTGGGTTCATGATTGCACCTCGATTGCACAGTCGGCGTCGGATTCATCGACTAAGAGTTTTGTGATATGCCGAATTGCACCGGGTGACGAGAACGCTGACTCGTTGAGTTCGGGACGGTCCCAGCCGATTTCGTCGTCCATTTGAATGACGGAACCATTGATCGATGACTGTGGGGCATCGATTCCAGGCACCACATAATCTCGGCTGAGCAGCAACGTGGTTGCGTGATCATCCTGCGAGTCGCCAAGGTTCAACTTCAACTGGCTCAGCTGTCGGCGAATGACGTGATTCAGTCGTGTGCCGTAGGCTTGGTCGATCGAACTGGATTGACGCGGTCGTGCAAAACGCATTTCATTGCTAAGTGTTTCTGCATGCAACTCATCAAGGCTTTGAAGGAATGTCTCTCCACAAACGACGGGGTCCCAAAGCAGTTGTTGGTCAATGCCGGTAGCTGCTGAACATGCCGCCAAGGTTGCACCCAGACGAATGCCGATCAGTGAGACCGAATCAAGCTCATGTCTCTGCCGCATCCAATTCGATACATCGCGAATGTTTTTCATCATCACATGCGGCGAGGCTTCCAATGCGTTGCCGTGTGAGTTGCCTGTTCCGGCGTAATCGAAACGCAGGACATCGAAGCCTTGTTGAGCCAAATGCACCGCAAGCTGTTGCAGATTTCGATAGCTACGCGCGTACTCATGGCCATAGGCATGGCACAGAACAACCGCTCGATTTCGTCGGGTTTGACTCGAGGGTGGCGAGTAATGAACCGCGAAAAGGTCATGTGAACCGCTCGGTAGAAAGAACGCTTCCATCACCGGCAAACGATCTCGCTGAGATTGAATCGCTGCGGTCGCTTCGTCCGCTGTCTTCGATTCGTCGCCCAACAGCGCTTGAATGTGCCGTGCGGCCAATTCGATTGTCGGGTTGGCAAAGAAATCCCGGACGGGAAGTTCCAAACCCAATTGGTTCTTCAGCCGCGCGACCACCTGCGTCACCAGCAACGAGCTGCCGCCTAGCAGGAAAAAGTCGTCGTCGATTCCGATCTGCGGAACCTGCAGGACCGAGCTCCAAATCTCACAAAGTTGTTTCTGCAACTCCGATTGAGGCGCGACAAGGCCTTGTTCGCGGGCCACGACCGCATGACTGCCGTCCGGAAGGCTCTCACGATCAATTTTGCCGTTGATCGTTTTTGGGAAATGCTCAACGAAGACAAATCCTGTCGGCACCATGTAGGGCGGCAGTTTGTCTCGCAGTTGTTTGGCGATTTCGGCCGCAGTCGCGGTGAGTTCGTTCGACACTTCCTTGTCGATACTATTGGCAGGCAGTGCGTCTGCACCCAATCCGATATGTGCGAGCAAAGTGGTTTGCCCGTCCAGTGTTTCCGCGGTCACCAAAGCCTCTTTGACTTCGGGAATCGAAGTCAGTGCGGCTTCGATTTCTCCGGGTTCGATGCGGTACGATCCGAGTTTGATCTGATGGTCGACTCGGCCGCCAAAGTCGATGTTGCCATCGTCCATCCAGCGTGCGATGTCTCCGGTTCGGTACCAACGTTGCGTTTCACCATCTGAATCTTCGCGTTCAATGAAGGCGGCTTGTGTCAGTTCAGGCCGATTGAGATACCCGTCGGCCAACGCGGGGCCACCGATGAACAGTTGGCCGGTTTCGCCAACGGCGACTTCATTCAAGTCTTTGTCGAAGATGGCGGCGGAGTAGCCTGGCAGAGGTTTTCCGATCGGCATGTTGGCGGCAGAGAAGTCAGCTTCCGGTACGAAGACGGTCGCGGTGACGGTGGCTTCGGTCGGTCCGTAGGCGTTGCACCACAGCACGTCGTGATCGCAAATGGTTTGCCAGCGTTGATAGTGATCGACGCTCACTTTTTCTCCTGTGACAACCATCAAGCGGAGACTCGATGGAACTTGGGAGTCGGTGGCGACCATCAAATCGACCCATTGATGCCAATAGGCGGTTGCCAAGTGGACGGCAGTGATTTGGAGCGTGTCGATCAAGTGCGAAAGCTCGTTGGCCGAATCGGCTCGTTCGAGCGGCCGTACCAAGACGCAGCTGCCGCACAACAACGGTGGGAAGATCTCTTCGATCGCGATGTCGAAAGTGAGCGTTGAGAACTGCAACGTCCGATCGTCCGCGTGCAAGCGGTAGACTTGCATGTCCGCTTCGCAATAAGTCGTCAAAGCGGCGTGGTTGATCAACACGCCCTTGGGATTGCCCGTCGATCCCGAGGTGTACATGACGTAGGCGAGTTGCTCGCTAGTCAGTTTGAAATAGTTTTCGCGAACCGGGAAGCTGGGCGAGATGCCATCACGGATCAGGTCCGATGCGTCTACCCACTTGAGAGTTGCGCCCGAGTTCGTCGAGCTAGTTGTGGAGTCATTGGCATCGAACAACGAACGATATTGCCCGTGACCAATCAGCGTTTTGATTTTCGCGTCTTCCAACATGAAACGCAGTCGCTCGGCGGGGTACTCCGGATCCAAGGGCACGAAGGCCGCGCCGGCCAGATGAATTCCCAGCATTGACGCGATGGCGATGGGGCTGCGGTCGACGCACATTCCCACTCGTTCGCCCGGCTGAACGCCGGCGGTTCGCAGTGAGTCGGCGACGTGACAAGATTGCGAGAGCAATTCGCGGTAGGTCCACGAGCAATCGTCTTGCACGACCGCAACACGGTCTGGCGTGGCTTCGCATTGCTGCCAAAACAAATCAATGAATGGCGTGATCGAATCAACCGACCTCATGAGACCACCATCGATGAGCCAAGCGAGGCGATTGGCGATCCGGTTGAAGGCACGAGTGCTGATTTGGTTCCAGAGGATTCAAGAAACACCGTTTGCAAGCTTTGGCGAAACAATTGCAGTCCTTGGCGGAGTTGTTGCTCAGGAATGTTCAGGGCCGGCATGAACTTCAGGACTTCGTCATCGCTGCCGCAGGATTCCAATAGCAGCCCTTTTTCAAATGCGGTGTCGATGACCTTGCGAGCCAGATCACCACGGCGAATGTCCAGTCCCCAAATCATGCCTCGGCCGCGAAGGTCCCAATTCTCGTCCGAGTATTCCGAGATGATGGATGCCAAGTATGTTTGCAGCGTGTTGCTGCGGACTTGGATACCATCAACGAATGAAGCATCGTTCCAGTGATTCAAAACCGCGTTTGCCGCCACGAACGCCAAGTTGTTACCGCGGAATGTCCCGGTGTGTTGGCCCGGTTGCCAAATATCGCACTCGGGCCGAATCATCACGAGTGACAGAGGCAGGCCGCCACCGATCGATTTGGAAAGACAAATCAGGTCGGGTGATAGGCCGGCTTTTTCGAAGCTGAAGAACTCTCCCGTCCGGCCATTGCCAACTTGAATGTCGTCGACAATCAGCAGCACATTATGCTCGCGGCAGAGCGTTTGGACTCGTTGCAACCACGCATCGCTGGCCACGTGAATCCCGCCTTCACCTTGGATCGTCTCCAGTACAACCGCTGCGGGAAGCGGCATGCCGCTGCTACGGTCGGTCAGCATTTTTTCGAGCAAGATGGTCGTGTCGAAATCGCCAAGGTAGCCGTCGTACGGAAGAAAACTGACGTTGTTGTGCGAACCGTAGTATTCGCTGTGGTAGGTCTGGTTTCCCGTCACCGCCAATGAGCCGAGCGAATGGCCATGATACGCATTGGTGAATGCAACCACGTGAGAACGTTTGCGGTGTTGCTTGGCGAGCTTGATCGCCGCTTCCACAGCGTTTGTACCCGTTGGTCCGGTGAACTGGATCTTGTAGTCCATCGATCGCGGTTGCAGAATCGTTTTCTCAAACCTTTCCAAGAACTGAGCCTTGGCCTCGGTTGTCATGTCCAACGAATGCTGGATCCCGTCGCGAGAGATGTAGTCCAGCAATGCCTGCTTCACCACCGGCGGATTGTGCCCATAGTTCAGCGATCCAGCACCACAGAAGAAATCGATGAACTGACAACCTTCCGCGGTCGTCAATGTCGAGCCATTTGCTGTTTGAAAGACGCTCGGGAAGAGTCGGCAATAGCCACGCACCTCTGATTCCAAACGTTCCACGGTGTTGGTTGCTGAATCTGAAATGGATGATGAATGACTCAACCGAAACACCTGCGATCAATGAAGAATTGCGAAGAACAAACTGGCATTGAAAGCTAGAACGCGGCGATTTGTCCGTCGTGCATCGCTGGGTCGGCAAGCCAACTTCACAGAGCAAGTTGGCTGTTTTTGACGATTGTTCGGTTTCTGCGGTTGGTGATTCACATCGCGGTACGCACTCGGGCCGAACGCGACTCAGTCGTCATTGGATTGCTGCTTGCGGTAAGTCGTGCGATCGTTTTGGTATCGATCAGGATCCGGCAAGACTTCGGCGTCGGGTTGGCTAGATTCAAACAAACGTTGCAAGAACGGTCGGCACCAACCGCATCCGGTTCCCGCTCCAAAACACTCCGAAAGTTCGCTAGCACGTCGCGGCTTTTGCACGCGGATGTACTGTTCCACCTTTCGCCGAGGGACGTGGAAACACAGGCAAAGATCATCGTCGGGTTTCATAGCGAGAAATGCAGTGCGTGAAGTGGCAAACGCGATGCAACACCGGAAAGTGGTGCGTTTCAGATACATCCTACCGGGCCGGTCCCAAACTTCCCCGGTAAAACTTTCGGATCGGCGGCATCATCATGTTGCAGTACAGTTAGGAACACCGCCAACAAAGAGGATACGAAAATGTCTACGATTTCCGTTAGTTTGCCAGATGCCGTGATGATGGATATCACGGAACGAGCCCAGAAGAATGGGTTTGCCGACGTCAGCGAGTTTGTATCGCAGATGATTGCCAAAATCAGCGATCGCCAAAAGCAAGTTGAAGCACTCGCCGTCGAAGGGATCAATAGCGGCCCAAGCGAACCGTGGGATTGCCAAGAAATCGAAGCGATTCGCGACGGCTTACGATCGAGGCATGGAAGCTGAATGCCTGATCAAAGGGTTCTGCATCGTAGGAGTCTGGCGATCGACGATATCGCCAGGCATTCACAGAATATCGCAGAAAACAATCTTGGTGCCGCCCTGCGTTTTCTCGATGCCGTTGAATCGACGGTTGAATTGCTCTCGCAATTCCCGAACGCGGGCGGTGCCGTGCCGACCAATCGCAGCGATGCTAAGGGGCTGCGGGCGAAGTTGGTAAACGGGTTTGACAACTACGTCGTGCTGTACTTCATCACGGAGAAGACATCGACATTGTGAGAGTCATTCAAGGTGGTCAAGAACTCGACCAAATCGCAATCAATGCGAGCTAGTTCTTTGGCCGGTTGAAGTGCTGCGAGGCCTGCGTGCGTGTGATCTTCCCGGGGGAGAGTTCATTGCGTGTTCACCACCCAAGCCGGTGCAGGAAGCCAGTGTTGCGTTTGCTGGTTCGGCGGTTGTCGGCTCAATCACCGCCATAGATTTCATGCACCTTCCAGTCTCGAAGGCAGACGGAGTATCCCATGTATCCGTGCTCTGGGATGGATGAGTACCAGACTTCAAGGTCGATCTCGTCGTCCGGTGAAAGGATATGTGCGTCCACGCTACCGAAGTTGACGGTCTCATAGTCTTCGGGTGCTCCCATGTCCGCGAAGTAACTTTGCAACTCTTCTCGGATTCTTGATTCGATGCTGGCATACTGTTGAGGGAGTTGGCGAATCAAATCAAGTTGCTCGGGTGTTGGCCCTTCGTCGGGAGCGTCGATCGAAATCGTTGGGGCAATGATCGATAGATGTGGAGCGTCCGGGCAAAGCTCAATTTCCCATCGGTCTGCGAACTGCCGTAGTTCGCCAAGACCTGCAACGCTCGAGACTTGAATGGGGGTTTTGATGCGGCGAATGGATTCGTCAAGAGCGTGGTCCATCCAACGCATGGCGAAATGTCCCGCGACTAGGAAAGCGGGGATTGATACCCAAAGGGAGTGTAGGATTGGTATGCCTGCAAATTCTTGCAAGCAAAAAGATGCAGTGCCGCCAAGCGCAATCAGGCAATACCAAATCGTAACGATCTCCTTGCTTGGAAGATCGATTCTCATGCAGAATGTCCGTCCTCACCGAGAATGGCGGATTTGATTTGAGAATGTCTCATTTGTCACTGAACCTCTTGGCTGTCTTTGGTGAAAACGGAGGCGGTTCGATTGGGCAACGTCCGCGTGCCGCAGTCGTGGAGCGGCAATCAAATGACAAGTTAAATCTCAAACTCCAATTGCCGAGCTCAGAACTTCCAGCGGTATTCCATTCGGGTTCCGTACACGTTTGGTAGATCGCTTCGCCAGCCATGCATGACGTCAAAGCGGAGCAGTGTGCGGTTGGAAACTGGGAATTGATAGCGTGTGCCGAGTCCAAATTGGTCACCTTGGACAAATGGGTTGGAGTCGCCGTGTTCGGTGAGGTAGGACGCTTCCAATAGCAGTTGGCGATCGAGTTGATTGCCTATCAAGTCGATCCCAATCGATCCGCCAACTGTGTCGAACCCAGTTGGATCCAACGTCGCAAATCCGTTCAGGCCGTCGGTGTCGAAGTTGATACCGGTGTTGCGAAGGACGCCTCCACTTCCGCCCGCACGAGCGACGGATTGTGGTCGTCCCCATCCGTAGAAAAAGTTGGCGTACGGAACCACGGTCAGTGGCGACGAGGTGATCAGGCTGTTTTCCCACAAAAACAAACCGCCGTCAGCTGTCACATCAGCATCGGGCAGGTTTTGTCCCGTGTTGATAATTAGACGAAGTGAGTTGCTGATTCGATCCAGGTATCGCTTGGTAAAACTGACCGTCATGTTGTGATAGCTTCGACGGGAGTCATTGCGGTCTCGCAAAAACGCGTAGCCGGCTTCGATGTATCCGCCGTAGGCTTCGATGAAGCACGCGGTGCCGAAAGCTTGGGCGGCGTGTTTGTCCGTTCCAAAAGCGTTGCTGTTAACTTGGTCGATTGCCGCAAAGAACGTCCAGTCGAAGTTGGCCCAATTCAGCGCCCGACTATGACGAGCCGGGATTGCAAACGCGGCACCGGTCACGGCATCTTCCATCCAGATCCCGTTTTGGAACAGCAGCGGGATCAAACCGATCGTCACAGGCATCTCAGCGGGCGATGACTTTCCATGAAAGCCGCCCCACATCGCCCCCAGATCACCTTCGAAGAATGCGGTCACAAAGTTAGGATCGAAGACACCTTGGTAGTCGAATTTTCCATCTTGGAAGTCCACCCGATTGAACTGACCGTTGCGATCAAGCGGCCCGATGAATCCATGGAATCGCTCGGAATCGGTCAGGCGTAGATCGAGGTCCAAATTCAGACGACTGGCCCAATTGTCGGTTCGCCCCGCTGCGTTGCGGCCGGTGATGATTCCGGATCGGAAATCGCCGTACAAGTAAAATTGCGGGCGGGCCATATTGGTGCTGCCGAACCAGTTCTTGCCACGTGGCGTGATGCCAGGGCCATAGAACGTTCGTCCCCATTCGATCCAAGGGCTTTGCGTCGGGACCGCGGCTTTCGCGTCGTAAACCCATTGCTCGCGGGATCCATCGTGCCAGTTCGATTCCTGCGGTAGCGGAGTGGGGGAGAAGTCGTTGGCGAAGTGCGATAGGTTTTCTAAACCAGCCGACTTTGCAAAGTCAGCAGCGGATTCTTCTTCCAGTATCGAATGGTCCGCGAAGGATGGCGATCCAAGCGAGACGTTCGCGTGTCCGGCGTAGTTGAAGTCCTGCCGTTCCGGAAACGGCGAACGCGGCAAGTCATCGGCCGTGTCCACAGCGATCGTCGTTGGCGGACTCGCTGGTGATTCCGGCTGGACGAGTGGTAAACGTTGGGGGCGAAGACGAACGGTTTGCGCAAGCGAATCCGCCGGCGTCATCGCCGCTGCAAACACGGCGACACACAACGCGAAAGTGCATTGGCACGAAGAATTGAATCGCAACATGATCAACGCACCATGAACGTGTGCGAGTCATGGCAGATGTCAATCATCCGCTCGTTCATTCGACGAATCATGTCCGGCGTGCTGTTGATCTGACGCATGAAGTACATCGGTTCGGTTCGGCTTCGCATCCGAACGCTCAACCGGTACGGTCCCGGGACTCGGAAGGCTTCGGCCGGAATGGTGTACTTGGCGATGCGGTGGTCCAAGGGAGCAATGCTGTGAGCTTCCATACGGATCAACGGCGGGTGGTTGAGCACGCTGATTGGCAATGCACCAGGTCGTAAGAAAGCGAGCTGGTCCAGGCTGAAGTTCAACGGCAACGCAGCCTCGCGGTCAGTACCACGGACGTTGTTAATTAAAAACTTGGTTTGCAAGTTAAACAAGTTTTTGTCACGGGGAATCCGCCCCTTGGCCACTTCGACACTGTGCATATCGCAGAGGTCAGCATTCGCATCCAAGTAACCCGTTTCCCAAACGCGTTGGTTGTTGGGGTTGATCAGAACGGCGTTGAGCCAAAGTTGTGGTTGAGCACCGAGTGAACCCGTGGGCAAGTTGTGACCCGTGCTGATGTTGTCGACTCGGTAGCCCAATTTGAGCGGCATACCAACTTGAGGTGTCGTGAAGAACACCGGATCGCTGATCTGGGCACCGGCTTCCAGCGTCATCGCCGAATAGCCGCGTTTTTCGTTCAACTTGGCGACATTGACATCGATGATTTTGCGACCATCACGCCGATCGTCCGCGTTGTCCCAGGGTTTGGGGAAGTACATGCCGTCCGGCACGTTGCGTTCAAATTCTTCCGTGCCCCAGCCGGCGCGGTCATCGAACAACAGCCATTGGCGTGGTGTGAACGACTTAGCCTTGGGATTGTGTGGGAAGATGCCCGGGTGAGCGATCGAGTAGCCGGGACCCCAGAACGTATGATTGGAGTGCTTCTTGGGTTGACCGTAGGGTTTGCCTGATAGCTCCGCGACATGACACTCTTCGTAGCCTTCCGCCTTCCCAGGGACAGCTCCCATGTGACAATCTTGGCAGGAGATTCCGCACTTTGCTGCTGGACTGCTGCGGTATTGAGCGTGAACGACTTCCAATGAGATGCCGGGGTGCACCGCGACTTGGTGGCACGACGCACAAATGTCTGATTTGGTAAGTGGTTCGAAAAAGTACGAACCATTGTGGATCGCTTGGCCCGGTCCCTTTTGACCAGCGTGGGTTTTCAGTTTGTTCTTTTCAGCATTGGCCAAGGCATCAGCCAACCCAGCTCCGTTGCCACCTCGACCGACGGGAGCATGGATGTTGCCCGGTTCGATTCGACGATCACCGTTACTGCTTCGCCCGTAGTGTTCATTGATTCGATGGCAGGAAATGCACGTCACACCTTCGCGAGCGACGGGTGGTTGATCCAAGATGCTGACCGTGCGTGGAATTTCCAACTGAGTCGCGACAGGCGAATGGCATCGCATACAGAAGTAACCAACCGTGCCTTCGGTCAATTCTGTCATCGCCTGTTCAAACCGCTGGAACATTGGCGAGACAGCAGCGTAGGCGTGGCTGCTGACACTCCATTCATCGTAGTGCTTCGGGTGACAAGCACGGCATGACTCAGCGGACGGGTAGCACTCTTCCGTCCATAGCCCTTCGTGCGGATCTTTCTTCTCAGGATCCTTGGCTGCCGGCGGCTTGATAGGGTCGTTGCTACCGAGATTCGCGAGCGGATCGGCCTCTGCGGATGGATCGGCGAACGCCGCCAGCGGATCAAGCTCGGCACCAACCAAGCGATCAGGGCGCCGCGGAATGGTGGGCTGAATGGTTGCAACGGAGGCCGCCGGTTGGCGTCCGTACAGTCTATTTCCCACACCGAGAAGTTGCCCGACTTCCAGCAATTCTTCATCACTCAAGGTTTGCTGGCCACTGAACGGCACACCTTCGTCGGCGGCCAAGTTTCGTGCGGGCGCGAACCCACTCCATAGGCCCAGCCAGAGCGTAAGAATCGCGAGCGTTTCACGACGAGGAATGATGAGCATCATCGTGTGAACCTGAACAACCCAAAATCGCATGGACAATCCGAACAAAGCCGACAAACACTTTGGGGAGATCGACCGGTGGTGTTCGGATCGTCCAGAAGCATCCGCGGGATGCGATCAAACGCCTCAACCGGCAAAGCTTGCCAGGTCGAGGGGTGTGAGATTTGCGATCAAGATGCGAGTCTGAACTCGCGGTTTCATGCGTGTCGTTTCACGCAAGAATTAGGTGTCCGCGACTGATTTCAGGCGTCTTGCGAGGCGGCCATCATGCGGATGGCTTCGGGCAAGGTTTCGCATTCGAGTTTGAACACGCGTGACGCGAGGTCATCAGGGGTGTCGGTCGGCAGAATCGGACAGGCCTTCTGGTGGATGATCGGCCCGTTGTCATAAAGGTTGTCGACATAGTGGACCGTGCAGCCGCTGATTTTTACCCCACGCTCGATCGCTGCCGCGTGCACGTTGCGACCGTACATTCCTTTGCCGCCAAATGCGGGCAGCAAAGACGGGTGGATATT
>NZ_DDGH01000001.1:97909-98073 GCF_002337565.1 Rhodopirellula sp. UBA1907
AGCAAAGACGGGTGGATATTGATGACGCGATGTTCAAAGTCGGTTGGGATCAAAACATGTTTCAGGAAGCCGGCCATGATCACATGCGTTGCTCCGGCCTTTCGACACGGTTCGAACATGGCTTCGCGATAGGCTTCGTCGGATTCGAAATCGGATTTGCGAAC
>NZ_DDGH01000098.1:0-16372 GCF_002337565.1 Rhodopirellula sp. UBA1907
GCTCGGCCCTCACCCTCGCGTACGCCTGAGCGGCGTCGCTCGACCTCTACCCAAACTTCGTTTCGGGAGAGGTGCGTCGTGTGTAGATCTGCCGAAAAGCGGCATCAAATAACTGCACGACCTCCGCCGGGGAGAGGTGACCGAAGACAGAAAACCGCCTCAAGAATCCATGCCAATTCCGGTGTCCATACCAAAGATTGTACAGCCCACGCTAACGCCCATCGGCTGATTGTTGTCATTCGGTAGATGACTCAATCAACAGCCAGCTAGAGGCTGGTCGTTGCGACACGGACGGTTCCGGCATCTAAGCAATCGTTCTCGTGCGGAGTCTGCTTAGATGACCTTGGTTTGGCCGGGGATTGCGACTTCGTAGTTGCCGTCGGGAAGAGGTTGGACCGGCGCGATGTCGTTCAAGGATTGCATCGCATCAACATCAGCGAGCATTTGATCGCTTTGCAGAGCTTCGTTCCAACGAACGATCTTGCCGGAGTAGCTGGCCATTCGTCCCATGATTGCGGTCATGGTGCTGGTTGCGCCATAGTCGCCTTCATTTGGGATCTCGCCCTTTCGAAGTGAGGCGAACAAGTCGTGTTGGGCTTGTTGGCAACCGCGATCTTTCGACGGTTTCTGCGAGCTCTGCCAAATGACTTTGCCGCTGGGATCACGAATGACCGCAGCACTGATGTCGCAACTGCCCTGCGTTCCGTGAACATGTTCGCTGACGCTGTTCCAGCAGCCGCGAATGTGGCGGCATTGGCTGAGCAACCGCACGTCCTTGGCGTAAGTGAACTCGACCATGTGATGATCGAATGTTTCGCCGAGTTTCTGATCGGATCGGGAATCTCGTCCGCCTTGCCCTTGAGCCGACACGGGGTGTTCGCCGAGCAACCAATTGATGACATCCAAGTTGTGGATGTGCTGTTCAGCGATTTGATCGCCGCCGATCCAATTGAAGTGCTGCCACTGACGAAGTTGGTATTCGAGTTCGGAAACGTTTTTGGGTTTGGAACGCAGGCGAGACCCCGCGCCGTTCCAGTAGGCTCGTGCAAAGACCGGTTCACCGATCGCGCCAGCGTGGAGTCGTTCGATGCATTCGCGATAGCGAGCTTCGTGGTGACGTTGCAAACCGACGGCGACGGCCAAACCTTTTTGCTTGGCGATCTCATTGGTGGCCAGAACACGTCGAACGCCGGGAGCGTCGGTGGCGACGGGTTTTTCCATGAAGACGTGTTTGCCGGCTTCGATGGCTTTCTCGAAGTGAAGCGGTCGAAAGCCCGGAGGCGTTGTCAGGAACACGATGTCAGCGTCGCTTTGCAGCACGTGCTTCCATCCGTCCAGACCAACGAAACGAGCCCCTTCCACCGCGACACGTTTGCCGGTCGATCCGCTCTTTCCGTGTTTACTGTTGATGGCTCGGTAAGCGGACTGAACGTTGCTCTCGAAGACATCCGCCATCGCGACGAGCCGAGTGGCACCGTCGGTGTTCATGGCTTGGATCACCGCGTTGGTGCCACGACTGCCGCAGCCAATCAGTCCGATCTTGAGTGTGTCATCGCCGTACGCGTGAGCACCACGAGCAACGCTCAGGTTCGTGCCCAAAACACTGCCGCCGGCCAGCATGATGCCGCCGCTTTGGATGAACGTACGACGACTCGCTCGTTGCTGCAAAGCGGCAGACCGCTGGGACGCGGGACTCGGTTGATCCGCCGTCTGGTTCGATGGCGGACACTCGTTTCGAGCGGAAGTTCGTTCAGGCATGAAGTGTTCGCGAGGTGGGATGACAGCGACGCGGGGTGTCGGCGAGGTGGGAGCGGGTGATATCGAGAGCCAGCGTTGTGTTGGTCACAGTTTAACCCAGGTGGAACCTGCGAACCAACGGATGGCGGGCTTCACCCAACAATTCCGGCGACGGATCGCCTATTTGGCCGGCGTTTTTCGCTTGATCAGACCAGCTTCCTCAGCTTTTCGCAGTTCGGCTTCCACGTCGACGTACTCTGGTTCGGGCAATTCCGGTCCTTTGCGAACGACTTCGGCGGAGATGATTGCATCGGGTGGCAGCTGAATTTTCTTCTCGTCGGTCTTGGAAGGATCTTTCCGGCGCATGGCACTGACACGGTCCATGCCTTCGATCACTCGGCCGAAAACGGTTTGTTGACTGGATGCCGATGTGACAGGCAGAAAGAAGATCGCGAATTGAGAGCTGGCCGAGTTTTCGATGAAGCGGCCTTCGCCCATCGGAATTTTTGCCATCACGACCGAACCGCGAAGGGCATGGTGCGAGTTCTCGTTGTCGTGTTCGTCCATCAGGAATTTGCCGCTGTTGCCGCGCCCGTCTCCGGTCGGATCACCTGACAAGGCAAGCATGTTAGGAACGACTTGCGAGAAATCCATGCCGTCGTAGAAACCCTCTTCGACAAGCTTGATGAAATTGGCAACCGTCGATGGAGCCTCGCCGGGATAGAGCTCGATCAACACGTCGCCTCGTGTGGTCTTGAAGAGGACTTGTGGCAACGCGTCGCGGTCGATCTTTTCCATCCGCTCCGTTTCTTCTTTGTATTGCTTCTCCAGCAAGTCGAGGAAGTGTTTGTTGGCCATGTCGACTTTCTCCAGTTCGTCGGGCTGGAGCGATTCGTAGACTTTTCGGGCCGTTTCGAAGTTGCCGGTGGAGATGCCGGCGCGAGCGGCGGTGAGGAAGAGGTAGCGATAGTTCTGGCCGATGTCGATCAGTCTTGCTGCGGCTTCGAACGTTGTCCGGTCGTAAATATCATTGTCGAAATGGTGCTGAACCATCGTGACCATGTAGCTGGCCGCCTCGGGGCTGGGTAGCAAACGAAAAACCTTGACCGAGTTTTCCATTTGCTTCTGCATCAAGTCCCATGTCTTGTGCTGTTGTTCTCGGAAAGCCTTTGTGGCTTCGCGGCTGCGATCGACGTCGTTGTTGAACCGAATGTGGATCTCGCGAAGCTTCAACATGGAGTCGAGCAGCTCTTCGTGAGTGGACCGGAATTCCGCGTAGATTTCTTCCGCGTCTTTCCGGATGTCCTCCGGCATCTCCGCCATCGTTTTCGCGATCATCTCGGGATCATCTTTGATTCGCCCGCCGTCGACTCCGTCGGTCGATGGCGCGGCCTCATTCGAGGGAGCCGCAGATTCCGGCTCGCTGGCGGCCCCTTCCGATCCTGGAGGCTGGGCGAAGGCTTGGCCGATCAAGCCCGTTTGGCAGCTCAGGCTCAATCCGGCGATCAGCATCGTGGCGGTCAGAGCGGACGCTGGTCTGCGCGAACGTCGAAAAAGTGGGTTCGAGAAAGCGAACATGCGAAAAGCCGAGGATATAGAACGTTCGAATGAGCTAGAAAGCACACCAAATCGGGCGCTTTCGCGAAAGGCCCGTGGTGGATCAAAAATGAGCGACAAATGGGGCGATAGCGAGCCTTGCTCGGCAGTTACGTAAGAACTCGGGGGATGGTTTGTTCTTGTCCAAGGATTAGGCTTTCAGCGGAAAAGCGAGGCTGCCCGTTGAAGCACGCAAGCAGCGCAATCCGACAACTTGCTTCCGACATTTTTGCTGTTTTGGCGCCAGCCACCGTCCCTCGGCCAACCGGGGCGAACGCCGAAACAGCCCATGAGGTTTTCAGACGGTACCATTGATGACCAAAACGCCACCACTCGCTTTTCGAATCGGCCTTGGATACGACTCGCATCGGTTGGGCCCAGTTGGTCCGCTACGGGTTGGAGGCGTGGATGTCCCGGGCGAATTCCATGCGATTGGCCACAGCGACGCCGACGTGTTGTTGCATGCCGTGACCGATGCTTTGATGGGCGCGATTGCGGGACCGGATATTGGGCGTTTGTTTCCCGATGATGCCGACGAAAATCGCGGGCGTGACAGTCGCGACTTCGTGCAGGAGGCTCTTCGCCGCGTCCAGGTTGCAGGCTACGAAATCAATAACGTCGATGCCGTGATCCTGGCTCAGAAACCAAAGATGGCTCCGCACATTGATTCGATGCGGGCCGTGGTTGCCGAGATGCTTCAAACCACGATCGAGCAAGTGGGGTTGAAGGCGAAGACGGGAGAGGGTGTCGACGCGGTCGGTCGCAGCGAAGCGATCGCGGCACGCGTGGTCGTGATGCTCAGCCGCCGTTAGCTGAAGCTGATCGCTGCGGCGAACTTGATCACTCAGATCCAACGGGGCCGATGTACTCGATCGCGCCGATCGACGATGTGTTCGCCTGAAGTTTCGCGATCGCTTGTTCCATGTCGTAGTACTGCTTCAGCAAACGTTCCCGTTGTGATTCCAGCAAATCGTTCATTGATTCAACGCGAGAGTCGTTGCGTTCGATGTGGGCGCTGAGCGTTTGCGTTTTGCGAATCAGCATTCCGCCGTCCGCACCGGCGTAGGTGTCAGCGAGCTTCTTCAGTTGCCCCACCATGCCGATGTTCTCATCGTCATCGTTGGTCTTATTGAAGAATTGCTCGACCGCGTCGATGTCATTTGCGAGAGCCGCCTTGAGCTTTGTTTCGTCGACTTGCAGTTCACCGTTTTCATCCATTCGAACGCCGATTTGGCTGAATGAACGAATCGAATCACCACTGCTGAGTGGAACGGTACCGGTCAACAGACGCGAATAGCCGTTTTGAATGCGGAGCGTTTCCGTGGACCCAAACAGCAAACCGACTTCGTTTGCTTCGGCGTCGAAGAAAGTGACCTCTTCGATGTTTTCGATCAGTTTGTTGTATTGATCGGCGAAACGTTTGACGGCGGAAACAATCGTGTCAGGATCGTCGTCGACGTTGACGGTGATCGGATCCTCGGACAACTCTTTGACCGTCAGGTTCAATCCGCTGATTTCGTCCTCGAAGACTCCATCGGTCGACGTCATGAAGCGTTCGGTACCGCCGTCGGTGGCGATGGAGATCAGGGCGTCTTGTCCTTTTGAATTTGTTCGGAGGTTCAGGTCAACGCCGTCCAGGTTCACTGAGATGCGTCCGACTTCGCCGCCCTTTTTGCTGCGAATTTGCAACGAATAGGAGCCGTCTGAGTTCGACACGACCGACGCATCGGCGTAGCGATCAGATGCGTTGATCTTTTCGACGATGGATTCAAGCGTGTCGTCTTCGGTGATCTCGATGGTCAGTGATTCGCTACCGACCAAGCTGGTTCCCGCGTCGGCGGTGCCCGCCAATCCCAAGTTGGCTGCGACTTTTCCTTCGCCGGTATCGGTGATCGTCAACGATGAGGCGCCGCCCGCGGTGTCGGTGATCACGATGCCGTCGCCGGATTCGTTCAAAGCGGCTTCGACACCAATGTCCAACGCGTTGACCGCATCGATCAGTTCACCGACTGTTTCAATCTCAGACACCGCCAAGTTGATACCGCCGACTGCACCGTTGCTGTCGCGGATCGTGAAGCTGCCCGATCCGACACCGTCGCCGGAGTTCAGTTCAGAGAGCTTTGTTTCGAGCGTGACCGATTGCAGGTTCAGGTCTTTGCCAACGACGATGTCGTCGGTCGTCGATGCGGCGACACCAAGGCTGGTTGCGGTGTCGTCTGACGAGCTGATTTCAAACGTACCGGGACCGCCGGACACATCACGAATTCGCAAACCGTTGCCGGCGTCGTTGATTCGGGCGATGACATCGAGTCCGCTGCCGTTGATCGCGTCGATCACTTCGTTGAGCGATGTTGCACCGGACACATCAATGCTGGCGGATGTGCCGTCGCCGGTTTGAATGTCCAGGCTGGTGAGCGTGCCTAGCCCATTGCCGCCGCCCAGTTGCGAGAGGCTGGCTCCGTTGAGTGAATCCACGCCATCGGGCAACGGGATGTCGTTGCCGTCAACGCTGTTCGCGGCGACGTCGATTCCGTGCAATCCAAGATCGGCTGCCGTTTCCGCGGTTCCGAGTTGTTCGACTTTCAGGTTGCTGATGGATTGGCCGGTCTGATCGATCAGCTTGATCTTTCCGCCGGACGTTGTGGCTTGGATGCCAACGTCAGCGTCGTTGATCGCTTGCAGAACGTCGTCGACTGTTCGAGCTTGCGAAAGATCGACTTCGGCCGATGCGCCGCTGCGGTCGGTCAATCGAATTGATCCGCCTTCGACGCCCAAACCATTGTTCAGTTGCGAAAGGCTGACCTTGGTGTCAACAAAGCCGCTGGGTTTGATCGTGAGCGAACCCGCCAGGCTCAACGCTTCGTCGAATGAGCTGAAGCTTTGGGCGGAGGAAACACTGTGCGTGGCAGCGGTACGAAGCGTTCGTACCAGGTGGCTTCCATTGGTGACTTCATCGCGTGTCGAAACCGACAGAGCGTCTTCGTTGGATGTCGTCGCGTTCTTGCTGCTGAACAGCGCGGACGAACCGAGCGCATCACCCGCCAGTTGCACACCGATGACCGATGCGGTCAGCGAAGCGATTTGTTGCTGTTGGCCGAGCAGTTCTTCTGTTTTGGCCAGAATTCGGTCGCGTGGTTGCGCATTGATCGCCATCAATTGGTCGACGGTCCCGACGATGTCGGTACCGGTGACTAATCCGATCGATGATTGCAAACGAGCCATGACGCACCAAGGAACACGTGAATTTGTGAGACAGAAAAGGCTTTCGTCTCAATCCAACAATCTTCTCATCGGCAAAGTCGGCCTGTTTGGTCCACTCTTCGACGCTCGGACTGTGTATCAAATGTCCGACGGAAATTTCTCGGTTCGGTGTCGAACGCGTTCAATTGCGCAATCGCTGGATTGTGACACTGAAACCTAGGTCGCGATCGACGTGTCGGCAGCCGGAGCACTGAACAACCGTCCTGCAGCGACGGGAAAACAGGCGGTCTGAGAGAGATTTGCCGAATGCGCCGGATGTGGGCGATTCGGACCATGCTGCGTGAGGCCACCGCATCGCTACTAGTCAGCGCATGCCGCGATGTTTGAAGGTCGAACTGGGCCGACTGCTTCGCTTGGCGCATAGAAAACGAGACGGTGTCTCCGCCAAATCACCCCCGGACGAGGCGACTCGGCGGGAACACCGTCCCGAAATGTCGTCGTTGCTGATACTGGAAACGGTCAAAGCCGCACTAGTGAATCAGCAGTTGTTCGTGTCACACAAAGTGATTGCTCACCAAGGGCCTCGGACGTAGTACACGCCGAATTGGTCCGTGTGGCTTGGCCAGTTCGGAGTCGGTTGGAAACGACCCGGAGCAGCAGCCCCTGGTGTGCTGGCGCTGCGACCGTACTGGTGATAAATCGGGTGATTCGTGTTTTGGCTGACGCCCCACGAATACGTTTGTCGAAGGTGTGCGGTTGGCGGAACGACCAGTGCCGTCGGTTGCCCGTACGGTGCGTAGTAGTAGTTTCCGTGCCAAGCACGTGTTTGAGCGAAGTTGTGGTTCCAAACTTGGGTCACCGCGTAAGGGTCACCAGCTTGGGCTTCTTCGGTTGAACCGGCCAAGCCGCTGAAAGCAGCCAAGGCGGCGAGACAAAGGACGATGCGTTTCATGGCTCGGGGATCCTCGAGGACGGTGGATTTGGTAGCAACAATTCGCTGCGACGAACGGACAGGGGGAGTCCGTTCTACCAATGAGTCAGGTGGCTGGATCAGCGAGGCAAACGCAACGTGTTCCAGTAGAAATTGCTGGCAGCTTGACGAACCGGTGGGCTGTAATAGATCGCTCGAGTTCGGTTCATTCCACGACCATTGTCATAGTAGTTGTGGTAGCGGTCTTTGTGCCAATAAAGCATTTCGTGGGGGTAGAAAGGCTGATACGTCAGGTAGGTCTGCCCGACATTTGGAGGAACCGGCACAGGCGACACGTACATTTGTGCGTTCGCTGCGTTGGCCGGGCCTTGTGTGTAGTAGTTGTAGAACAGGTCGGGCTGTCCATACTCGCGGCCTTGCACGGCGACTTCGCCGGTCGCTCCACCACAATCGCCGCTTGCACAGCCGCCGGTTTCGCTGGTGCCGACGACGGTGTCGCTGACGACTCGCGAGCTGACGATGTGTTCGCCTTGTGCCATCGCGGCGGGAGCCAGCAAGGTGATGCTAGCGGTGCCGATGGCGATCGCTGCTACGGTGCGTGAGCGGCGGGTGATTTGTGTGGCGATTGTTTGGGCCGTCGCTACGGCTGCTTTCCAATTTCGCTTCATCTCGCGTTCCTCCTCGAACGACGACGGACCAGGTGTCTGGCTTTTGGTTTCGACGCGAATCGAGAGGAAAAACAGCCGATACTGTTGCGGCGTGATGATCGCGACAGTTGGGGAAGTTCGCCCAGGAGGCACGTTTCGCCCAGCTCAGACGAGCTTTTCCAAACCAATTCGGCGACCGATGCGAATCAAACGCAGTAATCCGCGGTTTCGCTAACAACCCCGCGGTCGCTATAACCCCCAAACTCGCAGGCTGATCTGCAAGTCCGCTTTTCATCCGCTTCCTGTTCTCAGCTCCTCACAACGAACGTCCCCAACGATTTAGGTTGATTCCGCGTGGCGAAACGTCGCAAAACATCCAGTTCCGCATCCAGTCGCTCCAAACGGGGCAAAGCCGATCCGTTCGATGAATCGCTGTTGGCGGAGATTCAGAACATTCCGCTGCGATTCGCGGCCCAAGATCGCTATTTGAATTACTCGCTGTCGGTCATCACCAGCCGAGCGCTGCCGGATGTCCGCGATGGACTCAAACCGGTTCAGCGGCGGATTTTGTACACGATGTCGCAGCAGCGGCTCGACGCGACTGCCAAGCACCGAAAGTGTGCGAAGGTCGTCGGCGACGTGATGGGTAACTATCACCCCCACGGTGACAGCTCGATTTACGAAGCGCTGGTTCGGATGAGCCAATCGTTTTCTCTGCGGATGCCGATGATCGACGGCAGCGGCAACTTCGGCAGCATCGACGGCGACAACGCCGCTGCGATGCGATACACCGAGTGCCGCATGACGCCAATCGCGTCGGAGGTCCTGGCGGATCTGTCCAGCCGAACGGTGGCCTTCAAACCAAACTACGACGGCACCCGCGAAGAACCCGTCGTGCTGCCGTCACGTGTTCCCAGCTTGCTGGTCAACGGAGCGACGGGAATTGCGGTCGGGATGGCGACGAACATCCCGCCGCACAACTTGAAAGAGGTTTGCAACGCGCTTTTGAAGTTGCTGGCCAATCCGGAAATCAAGGACTACCAATTGGTCGCCGGCGACGCGATCCAAGGTCCCGACTTCCCGACGGGCGGGCACATCACGAACACCAAAGAAGAACTTCGCGAAATCTATGCGACGGGAACTGGCACGATCAAGCTGCGTGGCGTTGCTGAGGTTGCGGAGAAGTCTCGCACGGGCGACACGCTCCGGATCACCGAGATCCCATTCGGCGTCAACAAAGCCGCGATGGTGGAGCGAATTGCTGAGCTGGTCTACAGCAGCAAGTTGCCTCTCGTGCAAGAAGTTCGCGACTTGTCGACCGAAGACATTCGGGTCGATCTGTTGCTGAAGAAGAACGCGGACGCCGACAAGGTGCTCGCGTATCTCTACAAGCACACTCCGCTGCAGACCAATTTCAACGTCAACCTAACCTGTTTGACGCCGACGGAAAATCCAGAAGTCGGTGCACCAAAGCGTCTCGGTTTGAAAGAGATCCTGTGGTACTTCTTGCACTTCCGTTTGGATGTGCTGACCGCGCGATTGACGAACGAATTACGAGCCCTCGAGAAACGGATTCACATCCTCGAAGGCTTGGCGTTGATCTTCGATGCTCTCGACGAGATCATCAAAATCATCCGCAGCAGCGAAGGCAAAGCCGACGCGGCGGAAAAGATCATGAAGCGGTTCCCAGTCAAGGAACTCACGCCAGCCCAAGCACGTCGCAAGAGGCAAGCTTCGAACGGACTCGACGCGGAACAAACCGATGCGATTCTTGAACTGAAGCTGTATCGCTTGGCACGTTTGGAAATCAACGTCGTGCTGGACGAACTGAAAAAGAAACGCAAACGCGTCGACGAGATCAACAAGTTGCTCGCAGATGACCGCGACGATTACACGTCGTCCGGCCGTTGGGCGATCATCAAAGAAGAACTGCAGTCACTGATCTCAGACTACGGCAACACTCCCGCAGGTCGCCGACGCAGCACAATCGTGGTGCCGACGGAGGAGGTGGAGTACACCGAAGAGGACTTCATCGTCGCCGAAGATTGCCACGTGATGGTCACCGTCGACGGCTGGGTCAAACGGCAAAAACAGATCGCCGATCCGTCCAAGAGTCGTCTGCGTCAGGGCGACGCGGTGCTGGCGTGTGTCGCTGGAAACACGCGATCCACCCTCGCGTTCTTCAGCAGTTTGGGCGTTTGCTACACCGCGCGGATGATCGACATTCCTGCGTCGACGGGATTTGGCGAGCCAATTCAGAAGCTATTTAAATTTAAAGACGGCGAACGAATCATCGCGGCTCTATCGATGGACCCGCGGATTCTTGGCGACATCAGCGAAGACCCCAAGGGCCAGTACTATCCTGCGACGCACGCACTTGCCGCATCGACGGATGGGTATGCCTTGCGATTTGGTTTGCAGCCATTTGCGGAACCATCGACGCGCGCCGGCCGCAAGTTCGCTCGCGTGAAACCAGGGGCCAGCATCGTCGATGTTGTTCCGATCGTGGGAACCGAAACCGTCTTGGCTGTCTCTGCGGACGCAAGAGCGATGGTGTGTCCTGCCGATGAGATCAACTATCTGTCCGGCGCCGGCAAAGGTGTGCTGCTGTTGAAGTTGGCGGCGAGCGACAAGTTGCTCGGGTTCAAACCTTCGACGGGTGACCGCGATTTGCTGAACGTGGTGACCAATCGTGGTGCGAAGAAAACGGTTTCGACGGCCAAGTACCGAACGACATCACGCGGCGGACGCGGCATCGAACTGCAAAAGAACGGCAAGATCGCGGAGATCGTTCGCGACCCAATCGAGCCGCCTCCGGTTTTTGAAGACTGACGCAATTTCGCGTGGCCAAACGATGTTCGGGCGGCCAGCCTGAACGCATTCACTCAATCAATCCTTCGACTTTCAACGTCTTCACTTCATGTCCGTTGCACCGAAAGAATACAACGCCAAAAACATCACCGCGTTGGAAGGCCTCGAGCCTGTCCGCAAGCGTCCCGGCATGTACATCGGTGGTGTCGGCTCTGCTGGTCTTCACCACTTGATTTGGGAGATCGTTGACAACTCCGTCGACGAGGCCATGAACGGTCACGCGTCTGAGATCACGGTGACTCTACATAAAGACGGCGAAACGATTTCGGTCAGCGACAACGGTCGTGGGATTCCCGTCGACAAACACCCCAAGACGAAGAAATCAGCCTTGGAAATGGTGCTGACGGTCTTGCACGCCGGCGGCAAGTTCGAAGGCGATAACTACAAGACGTCTGGTGGTCTGCACGGTGTCGGTGCGTCGGTCGTCAACGCGCTCAGCAAAGAACTCGTCGCGATTGTCAAACGTGATGGCGTCCAATACCGGATGGCTTTCAGTCGTGGTCAAGCGACTTCAAAGCTGCAGAAGCTCCGTGGCACCGTTCGTGGAACGGGAACCTCGATCACGTTCACGCCCGACCCGACGATCTTTCCGCGAACGACGTTCAACGGCGACACGATCAAGCAGCGGTTGGAAACGGCCAGCTTTCTGCATCGCGGTGTGAAGGTCACTTACATCGACGAAGTCGCGAAGACCCGCGATACGTTTCTGCATGAAAACGGCATCGTGGATTACCTTGGGAAAGTCATTAAGGAACGTGAAGCTCGCACGATTCACGAAGCACCGTTCACCTACCGGGTTGATGATGACGACCGGGTCGAAGTCACCCTTCAGTGGACGGAATCGACTGACGAACATGTGCGCAGCTACGTCAACGGGATTCCAACCGGCAGCGGCGGCACCCACGAAAACGGTTTTCGAGGCGGCGTTGTCAAAGCGGTTCGAAACCACATAGACACGCACAGCCTGACTCCTCGCGGTGTGAAGATCACGCACGAAGACATCCGCGAAGGATTGATCGCGATTGTTTCGATCTTTGTCTCCGAGCCTCAATTCCAAGGTCAAACGAAGGATCGCTTGAACAACCCCGAAGCTCACGGGTTGGTTGAATCAGGTGTCCGAAGTGCGATGGAACAATGGCTGAACAACAATCCCTCGGTCGCCGATGCGGTGATCGCGCGGATTGTCGCCGCCGCACGAGCTCGCGCCGCATCGCGTGCCGCAAGCGAAGCGGTTTCGCGAAAAGGTGGTTCGAAGCGAACGTTGTTGCCAGGCAAGCTTTCGGATTGCGTGTCCGGAGGCAAAGGCAAGTCCGAGTTGTTCATCGTCGAAGGTGATTCGGCAGGCGGGAGTGCCAAACAAGGCCGCGACCGAAACTGCCAAGCGATCCTCCCGCTGCGAGGAAAGGTGCTGAACACCGAGTCGGCGACGCTGAAGAAGATTCTGGACAACAAAGAAATTCAGGACATGATCGCGTCTCTCGGTTGCGGCATCGGTCCGTCGCTCAACCTGGCGAACTTGCGTTATGACCGCATCATCTTGCTGGCCGATGCTGACAGCGATGGTCACCACATCACAACGTTGTTGCTGACGTTCTTCTACCGTCACATGCCAGCCTTGATCGCGGACGGTCGGTTGTTCATCGCGGTTCCGCCGCTGTATCGAATCGACATCGGCAAAGAAACGTTTTGGGCAGCCGACGAAGAAGACCGCGAGCGGATTTTGGCCGAGCACAATGGTCGAGCGACGCCAGAGATCACACGCTTCAAAGGATTGGGGGAGATGATGCCCAAGGTTCTTTGGAACACAACGCTGGATCCGACCAAGCGAACTTTGTTGAAGGTCGAGATCGATGACCACTTGGAAACCGATCGTACGATCAGCGACTTGATGGGACGCGACGCATCGGCCCGGTTCCGCTTCATCATGGAACGAGCCGAAGACGCCAGCGAAATTGACGTCTAGACCGTAGGATGGGTTCCCGAACCCGTCGAATCCACGCTCCAGCGACGGTCTTGGAAGACCATCGTACAACCCCGCCTCGTACGATGGTCTTCCAAGACCGTCGATCTGGGTCTAGTTCGGGGCTCGTCCGATGCTGGACGGCAAAGCCTTCAAAACCTCCGCCAAGATCTCGTCCATGGTCCGGTGGCTGGTATTAACTCGCAAGTTCGCCGACGCACGATAGAGCGGTTCACGCTTCGTCATTACCGATTGGACTTCATCGAACACCGACTGATCAGTCAGCGAAGGTCGACGATCGGCAGTGGTCGAGTCACCCGCCAACCGTGCGACCAAGATTTCTGGTTCCGCGTCCAGCCAAACGCACCAGCCTGAGCCTGCGATGATGTTCCGGTTGAATTCGCGGAGGATAGTGCCTCCGCCGAGTGCGATCACGTGTGTCGGTCGCTTGGCAACCTCCACCAACGCAGCTTCTTCCCGGTCGCGAAAACCGACTTCGGTTTCCTCCGCGAAGATTTCGGCGATCGATTTCCCTGCGGTCGATTCGATCACATCGTCCAAGTCGACGGCTGGCAGCGACAGCTTCTGCGCTAAAAGTTTCGCAAGCGTACTTTTGCCGCACCCGCGGTAGCCGGTCAAATAGAGGTGCTGTGGTTTCACTTCGTCGTTGTTCATGATGCGAAACGCTACCAGCCCACGGTTTGATTGAGAAGTCCGAAGGGAATGAGATGAGTTGGATTGCAAAAGTGACATTGGCCGTGGTGCTGATCATCGGGTTGGCTGTTCATGCCACCGGGCAGAGCGATCGTGCCCAAGTGGCAAGCGATGAGACCGCTGAAATGGAATCGGATTCTCTCTCTCGAACCCGATCCGCAGTTGACGCCGATGACATACCGAATGCTCTAGAAGGAGAATTCGACACGCGGGACATCGCCGCCGCGACGGCTTGGGCGGATCAGTTGCACCTGGCGGATTGGTTGGGCCCGCTCGCTCCGCTGGCGCTTTCGCCTTTCTTTGGCGTTGCTTGTCTATCGGGTTTGTCGCTCTGGGGACCGGACTGGATCACCGACAACGCGCTGTTGGGATCAGCCGGGCCACTTCGCAGCGTTCCGCTGTTCGCGGTCTTTTCCGTTCTGGCGGTTTTGACCAGCGTTCCTCGGTTGTCCAAGGTAAGCAAACCGTTTGCTCAGGCGATGGATCAGCTGGAAGCATATTCAGTCATCGTCATTTTGTTGGCGATCAAAATCACCGCTTCGATGACAGCGGAATCGGTTGGAACCGACGAGGCTCAGTTGGCGGCCGAAGCGATGCCGGTCTATACGGCGGGGATTTTCAGCTTCACCGCCAACGCGTTGTTGCTGGTCGCGATGACGGTCAACATGCTGGTGATCAACAGCGTCAAGTTCTTCTTCGAGTTTCTGGTTTGGCTGACTCCGTTTCCGACCGTCGATGCCATCTTTGAGGTCTGCAACAAATCGCTTTGTGCGGCTTTGATGGCCGTGTACGCGCTGAGTCCCACGCTGGCGACCGTCTTCAACTTCGCGATCCTGTTTGTTGCAGCGTTGATTTTTCGCTGGGCCGCCCGCCGGGTGAAGTTCTACCGAACGATGTTGCTGGACCCGGTCCTGGCAAGAATTTGGCCCGGATTCGCGACACCGGATCCACGCGGTGTGATCGTGTTTGCACAAAGTGCCGTCGGTCCCTTTCCCGCGAAAAGTTGTTTGCGATTGCGTCGTGGAGACGAGGGATGGTTGTTGACTCCCGCGACACCTTGGTCGCCGCTGTCATGGGGATTGGGAAGCGACGGGCATGTTCTGCAATGTGGCTCCTCACCTCGATTGGTTCGCGGATGGCTGACTCACTCCATTCACGTAAAAGCCGATGACGACGACGTGGTGTTGTTGAAGGTCAGCCGGCGTCATGACATGCACATGACAATCGTGTTGGAACAATGTGGTTTGATTGAACACACTGAAACGAACGAGTCGGCCGGAGACGCCACGGCTCGCGACAACGCAATCGAATTCGCATAGGCGGCGTGTCAGACCGATGGCACCGATCGGTGACGCTTGAGCGGAAATGACGCAAAAGTCGGGCTAAAACGGGCCTCAAACGGTCTCGGTCCTCTTTGGATGCGGACTCGGTTGGACTAAAGTGGTGAACACTGATTGTTCCCCTTGGTCGACCGCATTGAATCCGGAGCCGCTGAAGACTCGATGGCCACTCAACGTTTGACCAAGCAGAATGCCGCGATGATCTCGGCCGCCGTCGCACTTCGAGCCGATCGGAACGCGGATGCGCTTTTGTTGTTGCTCGATGGCAGCACCGATTGGAAGCGAATTTCTGAACTGACCGAAGCCAACGAGAACGTGGTCATCGTCGCCGTCGACACGATCGAAGATTTGGACGGTGCTGCTGAAGCTGGTCTGAAGCCGTTGGCACTGAACAAAGAAAAGGCTCCGCTGCTGGAACGGTTGCAAGAAGCTTTGTTGGAAGCCGCCGCGGATGAGCTGATCAAAACCAACGGCGAAGTCGTCGCGGTGTACAGCGGGTTCCAACAAGGCCGATTGGATTCGATCAGTCACCTGCAACTTGATGAGCGGATGCGTCGATTCACCGTTCGCGATCTGCAGACGCTCGAAAGCAGCGTTCCGCTGAAGACGATCAAAGCCGTCGTCGACTTGGCATCGCAAATTGGCCGAGAGGGCCGCGAAGGCAAAGCCGTCGGAACGATGTTCGTGGTTGGGGATCACCGCCGAGTCCTGGAGCACGCCAGTGATAGCGGAGCGGACCCTTTTCGTGGATACAACAAAAAGCACCGCAACATCCTCGACCCCAAGGTCCAGGAAGATGCCAAGGAGATTGCCCAGCTTGATGGTGCCTTTGTGGTCACCTCCGATGGCATCATTGAACGAAGCCGTCAGATGCTGGAGGTTTCACACGAAGACCTCAAGATGACAAAGGGCCTCGGATCGCGACACTGGGCGGCCGCCGCGATCACGCGGAAGACCAAAGCGGTCTCGGTCGTGGTCAGCCAATCGACCGGAACGGTGAGGTTGTATCAGAACGGCTTCCTGATCCTGCAGATCGTCCCGATGGACAAAGCGATCAAGTGGCAGGAGTTTGCTTTCGAGCCACCGCCGCAATCAGCCGACGAAAACTAAGCGGCGTGCGTTAGTGAGGCAGGTCCAGGTGGGCTTGCCTCTGAATTTATGCCGAGTTGGCATTTTCGATCGAGTAAGCGTCGCCCACGATTCCTTTAAGGAAAGGGCCGTGCAGTTTTTAAATGCTGTGTTCGTGACGTCTTGCGAGCGCAGATCGCACAGTGAAATGGGACCGAAAACAATCGTTCTATGAGATTTCCGGGGTGGGCAACATACGCCACTTCCCATGCCCGGCCCTCACCCTCGCGTACGCCTGAACGGCGTC
>NZ_DDGH01000098.1:16439-74931 GCF_002337565.1 Rhodopirellula sp. UBA1907
CCTCACCCTCGCGTACGCCTGAACGGCGTCGCTCGACCTCTCCCCAAACTTCGTTTCGGGAGAGGTGCTGTACGCGAAAGCAGCCTAAATACCCGCGTCAACAAACTGGATCGCCTCGAAAACCAGGGCTGATGCCCAAACGGCTAATCCAAATGCCGCGGCCCGTTTAGAACTTGTGTCCCTT
Source organism: Rhodopirellula sp. UBA1907 (assembly GCF_002337565.1). NCBI lineage: Bacteria > Pseudomonadati > Planctomycetota > Planctomycetia > Pirellulales > Pirellulaceae > Rhodopirellula > Rhodopirellula sp. UBA1907. The sequence continues at coordinate 16,624 of NZ_DDGH01000098.1, forward strand.
TTGGGGACCGTCCTTGGTTTGAGTCAGGATTTCTGGGCCTGATTCGGTCATCAAGATCGAATGCTCGAACTGTGCCGATGGGCGTCCGTCACGGGTTCGGACTGTCCATCCGTCCGCTTTGTCGCATTGGGTGTACCGCGATCCGGCGTTGATCATGGGCTCGATCGTGAAACACATTCCCGGGAACAACCGATCAATTCGGCTTTGGCGGTTCGGGAAGTGTGGAATCGATGGGTCCAGGTGAAACTGCTTGCCCAATCCATGACCGACATATTCGCGAACGACGGTGAATCCGCGGCCTTCGGCTTCCGGCACCACGGCTTCGCCGATCGTTGCCACTCGGCAACCGGGGGTTAGAGCGTCGATGGCCAAGTGCATGCAATCAAAGGCGCACTGGGTGACGGCTCGTTTTTCGTCGCTGACTTCGCCCAGCAAGAACGTTTCGCTTTGGTCACCGTGCCAGCCATCGACCACCGTCGTGATGTCAACGTTGATGATGTCGCCTTCTTTCAACTCGTAATCGTCCGGGATTCCGTGACAGATCACTTCGTTGACGCTGGTGCAGCAGCTCTTGGGATACTTCTGGTACCCGAGCGTGGCGGCGCGATAACCATGACCGTACGTCCAATCGTGGATCATTTGGTCGATCTTGCCCGTCGTGATTCCCGGTTTGACGTGTGGCCGAACGTAGTCCAGTAGCGCCGCATTCGCTTGGCCGGCGGCCCGCATCATGTCGCGTTGGGTTTCGGAAAGGATCAGTTTTCGTTGCTTGGTCAGCATGCTGCTAAATGGTGTCAGTTCGGATGAATTGGGGCCATCAAAGGCACGTCGCCAGCATAGCAGGTTTGAGGTGTTGGCAAACCCAAACGGCCTTGGATCCCGGCCAAGTGAGGGATCCGGGCAGGAATGATCGGTACAATCGGCGGTTTCGATCAATCCGGAACGCCCTCGGTCGGAACTTTTGTGGCCCCGAAGGGTTAGTTCGATACGGAACGAGACCATTTGCTCGTCCGATCGCTTTTCCGGCAACTATCCTGGCACCCGAGTTTCCAGGCAAACGATTTTCACTTCGCCCAGCTCGGTCCCACATCTTATCTATCGAAATGAATCGAATTGTTTCCAACGCGACGCAAGCCGCTACTGCTTGGTCAACCCGAGGATGCAACCCCACGCAAGTGGAGGCTCGCTCTTTCCGGACCGTGATTCGAAGAAGCCAGCGTGCCAAATGGGCCCTTCGCGGTGCCGCTCTGGCTGGGATGATCGTCCTGAGCTCAGGGGCACAACACGCCGCCGCCCAGGAGGCAACTGCGTCCGAAGCAGCCTCCGCAAACGCGAGCGTTGCCACGAACTCCGACAAAGAATTGCAATTCAATTTCTCAGGAGCACCTTGGGGCGATGTCCTTCGTTGGTTCTCTGAGCAAGCCGATTTGTCATTGCAGATGGATTCGGCCCCGGCTGGAACGGTGAACTTCACCGATCCGACGCAAACCTATTCCGTTGGCGAAGGCCTGGATTTGATCAACCGGCTGCTGCTCGATCGCGGCTGGGCCGTTGTTCGTCGAGGTCGCATGCTGTTGCTGGTGGACTTGGAAGCGGAGAACGCGGAAAAGCTGATCAGCGAAATGGCCGAATTGGTCACCCCGGACACGTTCGATCAACGCGGAAACAGCGACATCGTTCGTTGCGTGTTTCCTTTGGGAGGATTGTCGCCAGATGAAGCTCGCGAAGAGTTGTCACAGATCATCGGGCCTTGGGGACGCATCAATGTCTTGGCGGGAGCTCGCCAAGTCGTCGTGACGGAGACGGTCGGCAAGCTGCGTATCATCGAGACGGTTTTGTCCGCCGCCGAGGAAGCTCAATCGAGCGTCGTCGAAATTGCGCTGGAGCATCGAGCTGCGGAAGAAATTTTGGAAGTTGCGCGTCCGTTGGTTGGTCTGGAACCGGGTGAGAACCTCGGCGAAGACCTGCGTATCTCGGTTTCGTTCTACGGCGACCGAGTTTTCGCGACGGGATCGCCGGCGAAATTGTCGTTGTTGAAGAGCATCTTCACCAAAGCCGACAAGGCAATGCCCGGCAGCGAAGACGCAGAAGAAGTTGAAATTGTCAGACCCGTATTGAAAACGCACTCGGTTGCATCAGCAAACCTGCAGACCGCATTTGACGTTTTGCAAACGATGTTGGCCGGAACACCGGAAACTCGCATCGCTCTGGACACCAAGCGTGGCGTCATCGTCGCATCGGCTCGTCCCGAGACTCAGCAGTTGATCTCCGACACGATCTCGGAACTCGAAGGCGACGGAGACAACTTTGCCATCATCAACCTGCGTCGTTTGGAACCCGCCAACGCTCTGCTGACGATCAACAAGTTCTTTGGCGTGACCGAAACGGGAGGCCAGGGCCCAACGGTTGATGGAGATCCAGAAACCGGACGTCTTTGGGTTCGCGGAACAGCGGCGCAAATCGAAACGGTTAAACGTCTGATTGATGAGCTAGAAAATGATCCGTTGGCCGGTGGATTGGGTGAAAACGTTCGAGTCTTGCCAATGACCGGAACGTCTGCGAACCAAACACTTCGGCAATTGGAAAGTTTGTGGCCAATGACCGGCCGTGAGAATCGATTGCGAGTGATCGTGCCAACGTCCAATGAAGACGAACAACTGCAAGAAGACGGCCGAGACACACAACCAATCCGTCAGCAATTCCAACGCGATCTGGATCAGGAAGCGTCTTGGAATCAACGCGAATCGCACGGTAACGGTGAGTACTTGGTGCGAGCCTTCGACGAGTTGGACGTCAATGAATCGGATAGCTCGGAATCTGCGGATGACGAATCCGAAAGCGAAGTCGCCGGCCCAAAATTGCTGCAGGATGATTCTGCCAATCCACACGCTGGTGCTGAAATCGTCGTTCAAATGACTCCCGCTGGTTTGGTGATTGCATCGAAGGACAGCGAAGCTCTCGACGCCTTTGAGCAATTGCTCAGCTCCATCAGCACATCGTCAGGAATGGCCAGCGACTTGCCGACCATCTTTCGTTTGAAGTTCATCAAAGCCGAGGTGGCATCGGAATTGATCGCCAGCGTTCTCGGTGGTTCGGAATCGTCCTCGGGATCGTTGACTGAATCCGTCATGGGCGGACTCGGCGGCGGGATGCTGGGCGGTTTATTGGGCATGGGCGGCGGCGGTGGCGAAGAGGTTTCGAGCAGCCGATCGATCTTGACCAGTCGTGGCAGCGTCAACATCGTTGCCGACGGTCACTTGAACTCATTGATCGTTCAAGCCAGCCCCGCGGACCTGGAATTCATTCGGCTGGTGATCCGAGAGATCGACCAAGAGGAAAGCCCCGAGTTGGTGCGGACTGTACCACAGCCCCGGCTGATTCCGGTGATCTACCAAGAGGCTTCGGACGTTGCGACGATCGTGAAATCGGTTTTTGCTGAGAAGATGTACAAAGAGCAAAGCAGTGGTGGCGGCGGTGGCCGGCAACCTTCACCCGAAGACATCATCAACGCGTTCCGTGGTGGTCGCGGTGGACGAGGCGGCGGTGGTGGAGGAGCTGAAACACCGAAGAGCGAACCGACCAAGATCATTGTCGCAGTGGATGAACGCAGCAACGCTTTGGTTGTGACGGCGACGCCACAGGACTTTCAACAGGTCGAAGAACTGGTTGAGATTTTGGATCAACAAGGAATGGAACAAGAAGAACAAACCGTTGTCATGCCGATCGCGGGCGGCGTCCGCGCAGAAGTGTTACAACAAGCGTTGGAGTCGATGCTCGGCATCAAAGCCACCACGGCAACATCGACTAGCGGAGGTTCCAGCGGTGGATCATCCGGTTCATCTGGATCGGCACCCACCGGTTCGTCGCAGGAAGACATCCAGCGTCGTATTGAATTCTTCCGATCACGGTTCGGCGGTGGCGGCGGAACTCCAGGTGGCTTCGGCGGACGTGGGGGCACGACCGGACGTGGAGGTGGCGGAGACACAGGTCGCGGTGGTCGCGGCGGACAAACAGGCGGAGGACGAGGAAGATGATCATGCATGCTGGCGAGATTCTGCAACGACGCGGATTGCTGACGCCCCAACAATTGGAACAAAGCCGCAACGGTGACCCTCAATCGGTCGTCGACAACGCGGTGACCCTGGGGTACGTGTCGGCGCGAGATGCTCTGTCCGCGATCGCAGATGAGGTCGGCTTGGAATTTCGCGACCTTCGCACATCGGAAATTGATCTGTCCGCTTTGGAGGGATTCCCGCAAAAGCTGATCTATCGCCACTCCATGTTCCCGATCGGTTGGGACGATGGCGCTCTATTGGTTGCGACGGCAGACCCGTTTGATCTGTATCCACTCGACGAAGCCTGCGCAACGACCGGCAAAACGGTCGTACCTGTTGTTGCTGAGCGAAACGAAATCAGCCGCTTGGTGAAGAAGCACCTCGGTGTCGGTAGCGAAACAGTCGAAGGATTGGTCGCGGCGGCCGGCGACGAAGAAGTCGAATTGCTGGAGGGCATCGAGACCGACGGCAGTGAACTGTCGGAGATGGCACAGGAAGCCTCTGTCGTTCGGCTGGTCAATGAAATTTTGATCGAAGCAGTCGATTCGCGAGCCAGTGACATTCACATCGAATCGCAATCCGATGGTTTGGTCATTCGTTATCGGATCGACGGGATTCTGCATCCGCAACCGGTTCCTCCGGAGATCAATCGTTTCCAAGCGGCAATCATCAGCCGCCTGAAGATCATGGCTCGATTGAACATCGCCGAAAAGCGATTGCCTCAAGACGGTCGGATCAAACTCCGGGTTCACGGACGCGAAGTCGACATTCGTTTGAGTGTGATCCCCATGATCCACGGCGAAGGCTTGGTCATGCGTGTCCTCGACAAATCATCGATGGTGTTTGATCTTCAAGGACTTGGGATGTCCAAAGAGATCTACGATCGGTTCAGCAAACTGATCAAGTTGCCTCACGGGATCGTCTTGGTCACCGGCCCAACGGGTAGTGGTAAAACGACAACGCTTTACAGCAGCTTGCTTGAGATTCGCAGTCCGGAGAACAAGATCATCACCACGGAAGATCCGGTCGAGTATCAGCTCGATGGAATCAACCAGATCCAGGTTCACTCGAAGATCGGTCTGACGTTCGCTGCGTCGCTGCGAAGTATTCTGCGTCACGACCCTGACATCGTGCTGGTCGGGGAAATTCGTGACTTGGAAACCGCCGAAAACGCGACGCAAGCTTCATTGACCGGTCACATGGTGTTCAGCACGCTGCACACCAACGATGCCGCCGGTGCATTTACGCGGATGGTCGACATGGGCGTCGAACCGTTCTTGGTCGCCGGTACGGTCGAAGCTGTGATGGCTCAACGTCTGCTTCGGCGGTTGTGCCCTCATTGCAAGGAAGCCATCCGGCCTGATCGTGACGATTTGCCGAAGGATTTTCCTTGGGATGAGATCGCTGGCAAAGAAATCTATCGCAGCGTCGGTTGCCGTGAGTGTCGCAACGTTGGCTACTCCGGTCGTTTGGGGATCTACGAACTTCTCGTCAGCAGCGAACACATTCGCGAAATGGCTCAGAACCGCGCCAGCAGTTGGGACATTCGCCGCCAGGCGGTCAAGGAAGGCATGCGAACACTACGGATGGATGCTTGGGACAAAGTTGTCGCTGGTGTGACCAGCGTTGACGAAGTCCTTCGAGTGACGAAGGGCGAAGCTCTCTAACTCGTCCTCGCCACGGCTTTTCCTCGTCGATAAGCCTTTCACCCTCCGTTACCAAGCCCGCCTGCTTCCCGCCTTTCGACAACCATGCCAACGTTTCAATACACCGCACGAGACATGACCGGTAAGAGCGTCCAAGGATCGCTCGAAGCCGCGTCGCAGCGCGAAGCGACGTCGTTGCTAACCGGACGTGATTTGTTCCCAACCAAGATTGCGGAACAAACTTCTGGTTCGGGTTTGTCGATCTTTGGCAAGAAACGCAAGAAGGTCAAAGGCCAAATCATGGCCACCTTCTACGGCCAGCTCGCCTCGTTGCTTCGCAGCGGTGTGCCGATGATCCGTTCTTTGACGATCCTGGGCGAACAATCCAGCACGCCGGTCCTCGGTGAAGTGCTTGCCGAGATTCGTGGACGGGTCGAAGACGGTGAACCGATTGGCGACACGATGTCTCGCTATCCCGGTGTCTTCAGCGACATGGCGGTGAACATGGTTCGTGCCGGTACAGAAGGTGGTTTTCTTGAAGACGCTTTGGACCGCGTCGGTGTCTTCACTGAACTACAAGAAGACCTGAAGGGACGCACCGTCAGTGCGATGGCCTACCCGGTTTTCTTGTTCACGATCGGTAGCGTTGTCATCTCCGCGCTGTTGGTGTTCTTCGTTCCCAAGTTTGACATGCTGTTTGATCGGCTACGTCAAAAAGGTGAAATGCCCGCGATGACGGAAGCGTTGCTGAGCTTCAGCAACTTCCTTCAAGGCTACGGATGGATCCTGATCGTTTTGGCGGTTGGTTTGATTATCTTTTTCCGCCAGCAAATGCAGACCGAACGCGGGCAAGACATCTTTGACAAGGTGAAGTTGAAAGTCCCCGTGCTGGGCGACATTCTGATGAATCTTTCGGTCGCGAGATTCTGCCGTGTCTTGGGAACCTTGCTGGCCAACGGTGTTCCGATTCTGAAGTCGCTCGATATCAGTCGCACGGCGACGGGCAACCGATTGCTCAGCCAATCGATCGCGGACGCGAGTGAGAACATCCGCAGTGGTGAAAGCCTCGCGAAACCGCTTCGTCAGTCGGGCTATTTCCCCATCTCCGTGGTGGAAATGATCAGCGTCGGTGAGGAAAGCAACTCGCTCGACCGCGTGCTCCCCGAGATCGCCGACTCGCTCGAGAAACGAACGTTCCGGCGACTGGATTTGTTCGTGCGATTGCTCGAGCCGATCATGTTGCTCGTGATGGCGATTTTGGTTCTCGCCGTCGTGATGGCGTTGCTCGTGCCCGTCCTCAAAAGCAGCACCAGTCTCTAGTAAGACTGTGATTGCAAGAATTAGCCGCTTGGCGTTAGCCACGGTTTCTGTTCTTAGCCACGGTTTTGTTTAAGGAATCGTGGCCAACTCCAAACGGCTAGTGCACTGGCCGAATGTTTGTCGCCACGCGAAGTCTCCGCGTCATCGATTGTTGAGACGGCATTCCTTTCGGAAGCCGCGAGGCGTCATGCTGGTGACTTCTTTGAATGCGCGATTGAACCGACTCAGCGAATCAAAGCCGGCAGCGAATGCGATGTCGATGATTTGGTCGTTGCTCGAGATCAGCAATCGTTGAGCTTCGGCGACGCGATGACGTGTGATCAATCCATTCAGCGTCAATCCAAACGTCTTTCGAAACAGAGTCGATGCGTAGTCCGGATGAAGGTCGACGCATTCGGCGATGTCCTTGATTTGCAATCGGGATTTGAAGTTGCGAGCGATGTGACACGCCATCAATTCGGCTTTGGCAAGGTTCGGTGACGAGTTTTTCAGGCTCGCGTCTCGTGCGTCCGACGAGAGCACCGGATTCTTGCTATACGATCGAGCCAAACGCAGCAGCCTGGCTTTGAGTTCGAGTAACACGAATTCACGCGTGTTCTCCGGATCGTTCGATACGTCCGAATGCCACTGTTGAAACAGGAACTTGTCGCGAGTCGCTGTGGTTGAATCACAGTCACCTGACAACACGTTTCCTAAAATCAGTTGCGTTTGAAGGCTCTCGGGCAATCCCCATTGCAGGAACCATCCGAATGGAATCGTGATGACGTAGTAGTGCGTCACATCGCGAAACTCGACGATTTGATGCGGAACCGCGGCCCAGAACAGCGTGAGAGTGTGTGCGTCCACCGTGATCCGATTGCCACCAATCAAATACGTCAGTGACCCAGAGTCGAGAAAGTTGATCTCGATCTCGTCGTGACGGTCCGGACGCGGCATCGGTACCGGTTCCCACAGTTCACAGGTGAAACCGTAGGGGGCGAACTCAGGTCTTTGTGTGTCAAAATGTTGCATAGTCTAAGGATAGTGCAAGTCTGGCGAGCTTTCGAGGGAGAATGTGCGAATTCCTGGTGTATTGTTACTCCTGAAATTGATTTGCAACGAGAGCCCATTTTCGCTTTTCAGCTATTCGACTTCATGAACGTCGATCATCCGACCTGCTGGCGGAATCGATTGGCGCGACCCCGATAAAGTACTCCTCTTCAGATATCAGTTAGGACCTCATTGATGAGCGTAGTGAAACCCGAGTCCGTGCGTGCCGTTGCGATGACAGCGCCTGGTGCCACCGAAATGCGGACCTATCCCTATCCCACGGTGGATCACGACTCGGCCATCTTGAAAGTCGACATGTCCGGGATCTGCGGGACGGATCGGCATATCTTCAAAGGCGAAGCATCCGAGATTCGCGGAAAGTCGATCTTTCCATACGTTGGTGGTCACGAAGTGATCGGCACGATCGTCGAGATTGGCGACAACGCCGCGAAAATTTTGGACTACGACAAGCAACTGTTGCAGGTCGGTGACCGCGTCGCGATCGCCGTCGAGGTCAATTGCGGGCACTGCTACTACTGCCGCAAACACTACAACAACACAACGTGCCTGAACCAAATTCAAGCCTACGGGTTGCATCCCAACGCGGACACGCTGCCTTACTTGCGAGGTGGGTTTGCGGAGTACATTTTCATTCGGCCTGGCACACACCTGTTCAAAGTCCCCGACGAAATGTCGACTGACGTTGCCGTATTTGTGGAAGAGATGGCCGTCGCGTATCACAGTTTGGCAAGAGCCGCTGGCCCGTTTGCTCCGGTCAACGAAGGCTTTGGTCCTGGTTGCTCCGTCGCGGTGCTCGGCAACGGTCCACTCGGAATCCTTCACGGGATCATGGCGAGCATTCACGGTGCCGGTTTGCGAATCGCGACCGACTTGTCTGATTTGCGTTTGGAGAAAGCCAAGAAACTTTACGCAGACGTGACGATCAACGCATCAAAGGTTTCGACTGACGAACGGATCGCTCAGGTCCAAGAGATGACGGAAGGCGTCGGCCCCGACTTGGTGATTGAATCGGCGGGCGAACCCGAAGCGTTCATTGAAGCACTTCGAATGGTTCGAAAGGGCGGCACCGTCATCGAAGTCGGCAACTGGGTCGACCTCGGCAAACCTGTCGCTTTGGATGTGATGCGCCATATCAGTTCGAAGAACTTGCACATTCATTCCGTGTTCCACTGCGGAACCGATTGGCGGCCCGTGCTGAACATTTTGCATCAGCAATCAAATCGTTACGACTTTGCATCCTTGATCACGCATCGCTTCAGTCTGGACGAACTCGTCGACAAATTTGGAACGGTCACTGACTTTGATGAATGCTGTAAAATCGAAGTGATTCCGCACAAAAGCTGAGGTCACTTCGCGAATCCTCGTCGGCTGAATCAAACCTTTGTCGTTGCTTTCTTGCGAAGTTCGCGACGAGATTCGTCGTGTGGTTTCGCATCGCTGCAATGCGTTTGTTGCATCATCTCCACCTTTCAAACCCACTCCATCTTTCGCGAACTTCATGAAACGCACCCGATTACTCAACAGCGAGCTGTGCTATGAAATCAGCCGGCTCGGGCATACTGCATCGATCACGCTTTGCGATGCTGGTTTGCCGATCCCTTCGGGTGTGAAGCGGATTGATTTAGCAATCGAGGACGGCTATCCGACCTTCCTGCGAACGTTGGATGCAATCTTGAGCGAGCTGAAGGTGGAGGAGATCGTGATTGCTAGTGAGATGCATGACCGCAACCAATTGTTGTTTGAGCAGATGATGAAACTCTTCGAAGCTCATCTCATGGCACCGAAGATCACCGAGGTTTCTCATGTCGAATTCAAGCAACAAACAGAGGACAGTGAGGCGGTTGTTCGCACCGGAGAATGCACGCCCTATGCGAACGTGATCCTGAAATCCGGCGTTGTGTTTTGACACCGCAATCATTCCCATCAACCTTCCAGTGAGACTTCATCGATGAGCCCAGGCAAGCAACCCAACCGATTCGCGAAATGTTTATTGTGCGTGTTCGCACTGCTGATCGGTGGATGTCGCAATGAAACGAAAAACGCGGATGGTTCGGCTGACTCCGATGCTCCCAAGAGGGTTGCGGTAATTGTATCGACGCTGAACAACCCGTGGTTTGTTGTGCTCGCTGAGTCAGCCCGCGACAGTGCGATTGAGTTGGGATATGACGCGGTGGTGTTTGACTCGCAGAACGACCCCGCGAAAGAGACGGCCCATTTCGACAACGTGATCGCTTCGGGCTATTCCGCTGTCCTTTTCAATCCAACCGACGCGGACGGTTCGGTCGCGAATGTGCGTCGAGCGAAAGAGGCTGGCGTTCCGGTCTTTTGCATGGACCGAGAAATCAACGCGACGGACGTTGCGGCTTCGCAAATTCTGTCGGACAACTATTCCGGTTGCGTCGCGATTGGACAGCACTTCGTCAAAGAGGTCGGTGAGTCCGGCGAATATGCAGAATTGCTCGGTTTGGTGGGGGACAACAACACGAGGAATCGCTCCGACGGTTTCCACAGTGTGGTTGATCGCTATCCCGATCTGAAAATGGTTGCCCAACAAAGTGCAGACTTTGATCGCGCTAAAGCGCTGGAAGTCATGGAAGCCATTTTGCAAGCGAACCCAGACATCAAGGCTGTCTTTTGCGGGAACGATGCAATGGCGATGGGGGCCTATCAAGCGTTGCTAGCTGCCAACAAAGCAGAGCAAGTCAAGATCTTTGGTTTCGACGGTGCCGATGATGTGGTCGCCATGATTCACGAAGGAAAGATCACCGCAACGGGGATGCAGTTTCCAAAGCTGATGGCGAAAACCGCGGCGGAGTACGCCGATCGATATCTCAAGGGAGACCACGACCTTTTGCAAAAGGTACCGGTTGCCGTTGAGTTGGTTCACCAAGGGAATGCATCGAAGTTTGGTGACTTTGACGAAGAAGGTTCCGAGTGATTTCCCGTCAAAAAATATGGATCCCCCGCTTCGCAGTCGCAATTGGAATCTTGGTGCTCTTGTACCTGTTCCCACTATTTCGCGTCGTTTCCCTGGATGATGCGAACGAGGCGTCTGCGAAAGCATCGGCGGCGAAGTTCGATCCGATCGTGTTCGTCGATCAGTTCTGGAACGACAAATTGCTGGCGTCGAAAGCAAACGCGGTCGATGCGTTGGAGTTGGTCAATGAAATACAAGCCAACCCCGGCAAAGTCCGTCAAGCACGCGGCCGGCAGGTGGGTTTGAGTCAATCGTATTTCTTGACTGTCACCGGTGTCGGGCGAGTTGTCTCGGTCGAAAAGAACTCTGTCGGGCTTGCAATCACTGATCAATCAGATGAAGCGGAGGTGGTTTTGGAATCGGGTATTCTGTTCGGCAACACGGTCCGAGACGGGACGGGTTTGTTGGATGTCAATGAATTCCAAAACACACAAGACTTCAATGCGATTTCAACGGAATTGAATCGGCGGATCGAAGCGGATGTGTTGCCAACGTTGCGAGACATTGCCACGTCAGGCACCGAAATCGAATTCTCCGGTTGCGCGCAAGTCAGCGATGAATCCACGGATCTGAATCCTCTGCGAGTGGTCCCATTCTTCGTGGAGGCAAAATGACTGTCTCCGGTGATTTGGTTCTCGAAGCCAAGAAGATTTCCAAGCTGTTCCCGGGCGTGAAAGCCTTGGACGGAGTTGACTTGAATTTGAGGTCAGGACGTTTGACCGCGTTGCTCGGCGAAAATGGTGCGGGCAAGTCGACGCTGATGAAAATCTTGGCGGGAGTTCAACCGCCCGATGAAGGAGAATTGTTGGTGGATCGCAAGCCGGTCCAGTTCACCGGTCCGCGGCATGCTCACGATCACGGAATCGCGATGATCCACCAAGAGTTGAGCTTGGTGCCGGACTTGAGTGTTGCTGAAAACATCTTTCTCGGACGCGAACCACTTCGATTCGAAACGCTGATCGACTATTCGGAACTCAATCGGCAAGCCTCGCAGTGGCTGAAACGGTTGGAGCTGGATGTCTCACCAACGACGCCCGTACGCCGACTTCGCGTTGGACAACAACAACTGGTGGAGATCGCCCGAGCGTTGGCGGGGAATGTTCGCATCCTGATTATGGACGAACCCACGTCGGCGATCACTGATCGCGAAACGGAAGTCTTGTTTCGCTGCATCGCTGACCTGAAGAAGCAAGGCGTTGCGATTGTCTACATCACGCATCGTTTGGAAGAGCTCGAGCAGATCGCCGACGACATCGTTGTGATGCGTGATGGTTGTTTGATCGGAACAGCTGAGTTCGGCGAGTTGAGTCACGACGAAATGGTCCGCATGATGGTCGGCCGAGAGGTGAAGGTTCTTTCCAAAGAAACATCCACCAACAAACACCCGGTACTGAGCGCGGGCAACATTTCGCTGAAGCACCCGACACGCCCCGGGGACTTCTTGGTCAATGAAGTTGACTTGCACGTTTGCAAAGGGGAAGTGCTCGGCATCTTTGGATTGATGGGTGCCGGTCGAACCGAATTGCTGGAGTGTCTGTTCGGTTTGCACCCGAAGACTTCGAGCGGAAACGTGAGCATTCACGACGAATGCGCTCGCCTGAAATGTCCTGCCGATGCGATTGCACATGGTTTGGCTCTGGTCCCAGAGGACCGCAAGCACGACGGACTGGTGCTGTCGATGAGCGTCGCTGAAAACGCGAGTCTTGCAAGTCTGAAACAGGCAGAAAAGTTTGGCTTCATCGACCGAGCGAAAGAACGCGAGCACACTCGGCGGTTCGTCGAACGCTTTCGCGTAAAAACGCCATCGTTACGAGAGAAAATTGTCAACTTGAGTGGCGGGAATCAGCAGAAGGTCATCTTGGCGAAATGGTTGGCGACCGGACCCGCCGTGTTGATGTTGGACGAGCCCACACGAGGAATCGATATCCATGCGAAGAACGAGATTTACACTTTGATTGATGAACTGACGACGGACGGATTGGCTGTGATCATGGTTTCGTCGGAGCTGCCCGAAGTGATGGCGGTTTCGGACCGGATTTTGGTGATGTGCGAAGGACGTGCGACACAAGAATTCGATCGGGCGGAGGCCACCGAGGAGGCCATCCTGCAAGCCGCTCTGCCGAAAAGGACGTCGATTCCATGTTAGAGCACAAACGAGAACACCTCGCGAAATTTCAGTCGCTGATCGCATTGGCGGTGATGCTGATCGCGATGAGTTTGTTATCCGATAGCTTCTTCACGCCCGAGAACGGCCTGAATATCCTGCGGCAAATTTCAGTCAACCTGAGTCTTTCCATTGGGATGACTTTGATCATCTTGACCGGCGGAATCGACTTGTCCGTCGGAGCGATCCTGGCTTTGTCCGGTGCCGTCGCCGCTGGGTTGCTGAAGAACGGAATCGTGATTGAACCGCTCGGCGTGAAACTGCAGTTCACCGTTATCGGTTCGATCGTGTCCGGGCTATTGGTTGGATCCGCAGCGGGATTGTTCAACGGAGTCGCGGTGACGCGATTCAAGCTGCCGCCGTTTGTGGCGACTCTGGGCATGTTCAGCATCGCTCGCGGATTGACCATGCTGTGGACCGGGGGATTTCCGGTCACGGGGCTTGGTTCATCGTTCGGCTACATCGGTACGGGAGTGCTTCTTGGAATCCCGGTGCCCGTTTGGATCACCGGCGGATTGGTCGGCGTGTTTGTGGCTCTGACAAGGACAACTCGCTTTGGACGCCATGTGTACGCCGTGGGGGGCAACGAAAGGGCGTCTTTGTTGACTGGTTTGCCCGTCGATCGGATCAAAATTGCTGTGTACACGCTGGGAGGCTTGCTGGCCGGCGTGGCAGGACTGATCGTCACGGCTCGCTTGGATTCTGCACAACCCAATGCTGGATTGGGGTACGAACTCGATTCCATCGCCGCCGTCGTAATCGGTGGAACATCGCTGTCGGGCGGCCGAGGCAGTGTCATGGGCACGGTTCTCGGTTGTCTGATCATCGGTGTGTTGAACAACGGTTTGTTTCTGCTAAACGTTTCCCCTTTTTGGCAACAAGTGGTCAAGGGCTTTGTGATCCTTGCCGCCGTTGCCGTCGACCGCATGAGTCAAAGGGATCGCTAGCATGAACAACGCCCAAACCACTCGACCGAAAATCACCGTCGTCGGATCCGCCAACGTCGATCTCACCTTCCGCACGCCACGGCTTCCCGTTCCTGGTGAAACGTTCGCGGGACATTCGTTGCATCAAGGAATGGGTGGTAAAGGTGCCAACCAAGCCGTCGTTGCAGCGCGACTCGGTGCGGACGTTTCATTTGTCGCTCGAGTTGGGAACGATGGTTTCGCAACTCAGGCCATTGATGCGTACAAGAACGACGGTATCAACACCAATTTCATTCGTCACTCCAAAGACCAACCGACCGGCACGGCTGCCATTCTTGTCGATGATGAGGCCGAGAATTGCATCATCGTGGTCGCGGGCGCCAACGCGGAGTTGTGCGCGGATGACGTCCGCTCCGCCAAGACAGCGATCGAAGCAGCCGACGTTGTGATCTGTCAGTTGGAGACGCCGGTGGAGGCTGCGATCGAAGCGTTCAAGATCGCTCGTGCGGCCAACGTGCTGACGATGCTTACACCGGCACCAGCCAAGCTTGTCACAGATGAGTTGCTCGCGTTGAGTGATGCATGCGTTCCCAACAAAACGGAGATTGCCGCAATCACGGGCAACGCGGTCGAGACAGAAGCTGATTGTGTTTTGGCCGCCCAAACACTGATGCAGCGAGGCGTTCGGCAGGTTGCACTGACGATGGGCGGCGAGGGCGTTCTGACTCTCGACCATTCCGGGATGTCTCGAATTCCGGCGACGCAGGTCAAAGCGGTCGACACGACCGGCGCAGGCGATGCCTTCACCGGTGCATTGGCAGTCTCGCTCGCCGAAGGTTTGCCTTTGTCCGACGCTGCCAGCCGCGCGGCATTCGTTGCTGCCATCTCGGTGACACGCATCGGGACGCAAACATCCTTTCCGTCGCTCGATGAAGTCAATGGTTGGAATCAACCCGAGGAGACCAAATGAACATCGCTTTGAGAATCCTCCTTACCGCCGCCTTTGCATTGCCGTGTGCCTTTGCCGGTGCGGAATCGCCGCCGAAAGCGCGAATGGTCGTGTTGACCGACATCGAAGCCGACCCCGATGACACTCAGTCGCTCGTCCGTCTGCTGTTGTACTCAAACTTGATCGATATCGAAGCGATCGTTGCCACGACTTCCGTCCACCAGAAAGATCGCATCGCACCAGAGTCCATTCGGCGCGTCATCGAAGCTTACGCCAACATCCAACCCAACCTGTTGAAGCACGAGGCCGACTTCCCAACAGCCCAATCGTTGCTCGACCTGGTTACCGAAGGGTTACCACTTTACGGAATGAAGGGCGTCGGCGACGACAAAGATTCGCCTGGGTCGAGCCGCATCATCGAACTGCTGGATAACGATGACGATCGACCGCTTTGGATCTCCGTTTGGGGCGGCCCGAATACGCTGGCTCAGGCATTGTTCCGAATTCGCGAAACACGTTCGCCGGAGCAAACTGTCCGGCTGGTGAAGAAGTTGCGTATGTACACGATTTCCGATCAAGACGATTCGGGCATCTGGTTGCGAAACGAATTTCCCAATCTGCAATACATCGTCAGCCCTGGGCGTTACGAGCATTCGACTTGGGGAGCAATCAATCAAGTCATTGACGGGATCGACAATACAACGATTAGCAACGAATGGTTCGCCACCAATATCCAGCAATCTCACGGTCCCCTCGGAGCCGCCTACCCTGACGTCGCTTGGGGAGTCGAAGGCGATACGCCCGCCTATCTCGGCCTGATTCCCAACGGACTGAATGTTCCCGAGCGGCCGGATTGGGGCGGGTGGGGCGGACGGTATGAACTGTCCCAACCAACCGATGAAGAAATCCAAGTCGGCCGCGAAGTTCAGGGCGGCGTTCCGATCAAGCCAGAAACCCGAACGATTTGGACGAACGCCGACGATACGTATCGACCTCGCGTTTTTCGCGAGTACGGGCGTGCCGAACGTCCCGACGACGAGGCTCACACGGGCAATCGGGTCACCTTGTGGCGATGGCGTGACGATTTCCAGAACGATTTCGCGGCTCGCATGGATTGGTGTCTATCAAGCTACGAAGACGCCAACCATCCGCCCGTCCCTGCGCTCTCTCATCCAGAAACATTCACCGTTGATTCCGGCGAAGCATTCAGGCTCGACGCCGGCGGAACGACGGACCCGGACGGTGACAGCTTGAGCTTCACCTGGATGCAGTACCCCGAAGCGGGTTCGTCGTCCGACATCAAAGTCGACTTTGGAATCTTTCCCGAGAACGTCTACCAAGTGAACCGTGTTGCTCCAGAGGTGAGCGATACAGAAACGATGCACTTCATCTTAAAAGTCACTGACAAAGGATTGCCGCCGTTGACTCGTTACAAGCGAGTCATCGTGACCGTTCAGCCATCGAAGTAGTTTTCCCACTTTCCCCACACAGTGAAAACACACATGAACCAGTCCACACTTTCTCGAGTGTTTGCGATTCTTCTGGTCTTCGGACTCAGTTCCCAAACGCAAGCCGAACAACTCAAGCCACGTATGCTTGTCCTCACGGACGTGTCCACGTGGGAGACCGACGACCACGAGTCACTGATTCGCCTGATGGCACACGCGGATCTTTTCGAAATCGAAGGGATCGTTATCTCGACCGGTTACAGCGTCAAAACGCTGAACAAGTCACCTGAGAACGGCTTCATCGACATCGCACGTGGCGTCGTTGATGCCTACGAAAAGGACTTGCCCAATTTGATGAAGCGTTCCGGTCAAACCGGCCACGAGCACGACGGCGGAAAACAGGCGATCGGATACTGGCCAAGTGCGCAGTACCTTCGCGAACGCATCATGTTGGGCAGCATGAATCGCGGAAAGAAGTTCATCGGCGATGACAACGGTTCACCCGGAAGTGAGTTGCTGATCGCGCAAGCCGACGAAGAGGACGATCGTCCATTGTGGATCGGAATTTGGGGCGGGGGAAACACCCTGGCCCAATCGATCTATCAAGTCCAAAAAGATCGGTCAGCAGAAGAGGCCAAAACGTTCCTGAGCAAACTGCGTGCGTACGCGATCACGGATCAAGATCGCAACTACAAAGGCGAAGGGCTCGAGGTGAGTTCACACGGTTGGATCTACGAACAAACCGGTGATGACTTGCTGTTCATCTGGGACGAAGCCGCTTGGAAGGGACACAACTCAATCGGAAAGAGCAATTGGGGCGAGTACGCGAAACACATTCAGGGTCACGGCAACCTTGGCAGTCAGTACCCGAAATACAAGTTCGGAGTCGAAGGCGACACGCCCGCGTTCCTGTATCTCATGCCCAACGGGCTCAATGATCCTGAAGATCCAACGCAATCGAGTTGGGGCGGGAATTTTGTGAAGAAGGACGGCGGGCTATGGCGTGAAGCGAGCACATGTGCGTCGAACTTCGAGCAAACGTATCCGGCGGCATTCAATAACTTCGCCGCACGGATGGACTGGGCAAAGGAAGGCAAAGGCAACCGCAATCCAAATCTCGTTCTCGATGGAGATGCCGGGCTGAACGTCCTAAGAAAGACGCCTGGTCCAGGCACCTCAGTAACGCTCGACGCCTCAAAAACCACGGATCCCGACGGAGACAACTTGCAATTCAAATGGTGGGTTCAAAGCGACGCGGGAACCTACGAGGGTGAAATCGAAATCGCCGACAGTACGTCAAGCGCGGCAACAATCCAGATTCCCGCCGACGCTGCCGGACGCAGCTTTCATGTCATCTGCGAAGTCACCGACGATGGGACTCACAACCTGAGTAGCTATCGACGCGTCGTCTTCCAACCGACGGGCGAAATGGTGGCGACCACCAACCAGAAAAACACTTCGCTTGCCGACTGGCTGAGAACCTACATTCCTGACGCTTACCCGGGCACGGACATCGTTGCCCACGGTGGTGGAGCGTGGTTCCAGGCGAAGCTCGCGGAGCCGCAATTGATCGTCAGCTGGGCGAACTGGAAAGAAGAAGTCCTTTCTTTGAAGGACGTGGAAGCTCACAGCCTGACCGAAGGCGAGTCCATCTTTGTTGACAAGACAGAGACGTCCGATTGGGCCGACCATGCCAACGTGACTTTCTACGATGGAGTGGGCTACTACATCGATGGCTACGAAGCCTCAGCCATGTCCGGATGGGACGTCGCTAAGAGCACGATCATTCAGTTCACTGGCGACTCGGACACGTTTGTCGCAGAGATGGCGGAAGCGAAAGCAGAAGGATCGTTTACTGCACCGGTTCCAAAAAGCGTAGACAAGCAATCCGACGACACAAAACTTGCGGACTGGCTGAGAAGCTACATCCCTGAGAAACACGCGGACGCCGAAGTCATTGCCCACGGCGGTGGAGCGTGGTTCCAAGCAAAGATCACAGAGCCGAATTTGATCGTCAGTTGGGCGGACTGGAAAGAAGAAGTTCTTTCATTGAAGGACGTGGAAGCACACAGCCTGACCGAAGGCGAGTCCATCTTTGTTGACAAGACAGAGGCGTCCGATTGGGCCGACCATGCCAACGTGACTTTCTACGAAGGAGTGGGTTACTACATCGATGGCTACGAAGCCTCAGCCATGTCCGGATGGGACGTCGCTAAGAGCACGATCATTCAGTTCACAGGCGAGTCGGACACGTTTGTCGCAGAGATGGCGGAAGCGAAAGCAGACAGCTCCGCCGCTGCACCGAAACCTGCGCCGGCGAAAGAGAGCGTTTCCTTCAAACAATGGTTGTACGAGTACCTTCCGACGCAGTATCCCAACGCGGAAATGATCGACCACACTTATTGGTTGCAAGGAAAAATCGGCAATGGCATCTCCGTGAACTGGACCGAATGGACAGATAACGATTCGACGTTGAAGGCCATGGAAGCTCACAATCTGACGGCTGGCAAGTCGATGTTCATCGAGCAAAAAGGCAACAAGAAACAAGACTGGGCTGACAACCCAAATGTCACCTACTACGAGGGAGCCGGTTACTACATTTCGGGCTACGACCCCGCCACGATGGGAGAATGGGATGGCAAAGGGCTGTCCGTGATTCAGTTCGATGGTGATTCGAGTGACGTAGCGAAGACGATCGCCGAGGGTTGGTCGGGAGATGCGAAATCCACCCCCGTCCCATCGAAAGCTTCGCAAACGAAAGAACCCAGTGGAGAGCCCTCGGCAGGCACGCCTTACTCGCCCTTCCCTTCCAACGTCGTCGTAACGAAAGTCAAACACTTCGACAACATGTGCTGGAAGATCGCTGCCGCTGGCGGAACGTGGTACTTCGAGAACGGCGAAACCGGCGGAAAGACAGGTTTCAGCAGCGCGTTTGACCAAGCTGGCAACGATTGGATCGGGAACGACGCCGACCGTGGTTACAACAAATCATCCGCGAGCGGCGGACGACACGAGTACCGAGGCTGGCCAAACTTTGGCAATGGAAACTTCAATCACCCGCAACGTAGCAGTGGCTCCAAATCTTGGTGGGTCGACGCGAGCGGAAACGCGGTCGCGTTCGATGAAAAGCTTGAAGGCGATCACCTGATCATGCGATCGTCTAACGCCAAGTACGAGGTTGAGTATCACTTTTTCCCGTCGCACGCCGCGATCAAAGTTCTGAAGGCCGCCGACAAATACGCGTTTCTGTACGAGGGTCCGATTGGTGGCGAGCAAGATGCTTCGGTCGAGAAGGACTTCTACGTTCTCAAAGACGGCAAGCACCGCGAATGCAAAGAAGGGGGATTGGGTTACCTGGAATCGGAGTTCGGCAACAAGTTTCCATCACCGTTCTTTTACCTCGAAGACAGCGATCCGAAAGACACGCAAGTTTGGTACGCCGGCGTCAAGAACGCGGGCCCCGAGTCGGCCGGCGACGAAGGCTGGCGTCAAGGCAGCAACATGGTGATCTTCAGTTTCGGTCGCGACGAAGACAAACGAGCTTACACCGGAACCGACGCGGTTTGCGTGTTCGGATTTCAACCAAAGGGATCGCACGAGCACATCGCCAGCTTCATCGAAGCGCGTCTCGAATCACCGTTTGCCGCTGCCGAAGCTAAAGCCAACCCGGCGCCCGCGAATGCCGGTGCCTCAAGTGCTTCTGAAAGCACTTACACGAAACCGCGAATGATCGTCACCACGGACCTGGGAGCCGATCCGGACGACGAACAATCTCTGGTGCGGATGCTTGTCTGTGCGAATGAGTTCGACATCGAAGGCTTGGTCGTGTCGACGGGCTGTTGGAAAAAGAAGCAGAGCAATACCAACATGCTGGACAAGATCGTCGATGCCTACGGCGAATGCTACGACAACTTGAAAGTTCACGCCGAAGGGTTTCCAACGCCCGAATACTTGCGTTCGATTTCCGTGATGGGACAGCTTGGCTATGGCATGAGCGATGTAGGCGACGGCAAAGACTCACTCGGTTCCGACATGATTATCGCATCGGCCGATAGGGACGACCCGCGTCCGATATGGGTCGGCGGTTGGGGCGGCACGAACAATGTGGCCCAAGCGATCTGGACAGTCAGCAAGACTCGGTCGAAGGAGGACCTGGAAAAATTCCTCGCCAAACTTCGCGTCTACGACATCCTAGGCCAAGACGATGCCGGTGCTTGGATCGCGAAGAACTATCCGCAAGTGTTCTACATCCGAGCGACCAAAGTCTACGGCTGGCAACCACCCAAGAACGGCGATTACCAAAAGAACGACATCCAAAGTCATGGTCCGCTCGGTGCTCTCTACCCCGATACCAAATGGGCGACCGAAGGTGACACGCCGGCGTACATGCACATCTACCCAACCGGTCTGAACGATCCTGATCAGATCGACCAAGGTGGCTGGGGCGGTCGATTCAGCTTCAAAAAGAAGACCGGCATCAAGAGCATGTCGGGAGTCAAAGGCGAGGAACGAAAGTTTGATCCCTACGAAATGTGGGGCAACACATCCGACGGAACGGGGGCGATCAAACGCTGGAGCAAAGGATACAACAACGATTTCGCTGCTCGCATGGACTGGAGCATCACAAGCAAATTCTCCGAAGCAAACCATCATCCAGTCGCCATCCTGAATGGTGACACGACACGAGACGTGCTGGAACTATCCGTCGCGTCGGGTGAATCAGTTTCGCTGAGCGCCGCGGGTACCGACGATCCCGACAACGATTCGATCACCTATTCGTGGTCGATCTACGAAGAACCGGCCACGTACAAGGGCGCCGTTGCGATCGACGGACCTTCCGACCCGACAGCCAAAATATCCGTTCCGGCAGATGCGAGTGGCAAAAATATCCATGTCATCCTGGAAGTTCACGACGACGGAACGCCAAACCTCTACGCATATCGCCGAATGATCCTCAACGTCAAATAGTCCCTATTCGCCCACTAAGAGATTTCTACCATGAATGTTTCAACTTCGTTGCGGCAATTGGCTTCGTCCAGCATCGCGATCGTATTCTTGGCAATGCCGCTTGCTGCACAGGACACGACAAAAGACTCGAGCGGAGCTCCATTGTCCGTTGCGACGCCCGATGGCTACGCGACGCAGAACGGCGGAACCACCGGTGGTGGCGAGGCGCAACCGATCACGGTGTCGACCGCTGAAGCATTCAAATCGGCTGTCTCAGGTGAAAAGCCTGCAGTCGTCGTGGTCGAAGGCCAATTCGAAATTGGAAGCGTCAACGTTGGGCCAAACAAAACGATCATGGGCGCCGACGTGAACGCTGGGCTTTCTGGCGGAACGCTGAAGATCAAAGAAGACAACGTCATTATCCAGAATTTGACGTTCGGGCCGTCTGACGGTGACGCCATGGAAGTGTCGGGGGCTAAGAACGTCTTCATCACCAAGTGCGCATTTCACGACAGCAGCGATGAGCTTTGTTCCGTGGTTCGAGAGTCCGACTTCGTGACGATCTCTTGGTGCAAATTCTATTTCGACGAGACTCACGGTCATGCGTTCGGCGGACTGATCGGCAACCGCGACGACCGTGAATCGGACCGGGGAAAGTTGCACGTCACGATGCACCACAATTGGTATGCCGAAGGAGTGCGAGGGAGGATGCCAAGAGTCCGCTTCGGACACGTTCACCTATACAACAACTACTACAACAGTCCAGACAGCGGATACTGCATCGGAACCGGCTTTGAATGCCACATTCGGCTGGAGAATTCCTGTTTTGAAAACGTCAAAACGCCATGGCGAGAGCAGAAGATCGGTGCCCTCGAAAGCGACGGCGAAATTGGCTGGCAAAACCTAGCCTTCCAAGGTTGCGAGGTACCCACCTACATCGAAAACAAGTTTCCCGTTTTCAAACCTGCCTACGCCTTTCAAGCAGACAAAGTAAACGACGTGAAAGGACTGGTCACTGACCCGAATTGCGGCGCGGGCAACTGCTTGCCTCACGGTGAGTCTTCCGATGCCGACGTGGACGATGAAAATGTCGATTCGACAAAGCCACGCGTTGTCATGATGTCCGACTTTCCGCCGATCGGTGTTGTCAAAGGCGGCAACGTGCCGAACACGATGAAGAGCGATCCCGATGACATGCAGTCGATCGTTCGTTTCCTGCTGTATTCAAACGAGTTGGAAGTCGAGGCACTGATCGCATCCGCTGGCACGTTCGCGATGGAGGCACACAAGAAAAATATTCTTGAGGTGCTGGACGAGTACGAAAAAGTTCACGCAAATCTAAAAACTCACGATGCCGACTACCCAACCGCTGATCATCTGCGCTCGATCACGTTCGAGGGCAAGGCAAACAACCACGGTGTGAACGTTAAATGGGGACGCAACAAACAACCTTGGTCAGACATCATGGGCGAGGGGCTCGATAGCGAGGCTTCCAACGCGATCATCAAGATCGTGGACCGTCCCGATCCGCGGCCGGTTTGGATCAGCGTTTGGGGTGGCCCCCGCGAAGTGGCCCAAGCGATCTGGGACGTGAAAAACACACGCAGCGAAGCTGAACTCAAGAAGTTCATCAGCAAGCTTCGGATCTTTCTGATTGCTTATCAAGACGCGACGCACGGCTGGTTGATGGACGAGTTTCCTGATCTGTTCATCATCGATTCTCGCAAGACGTACCAAGGCATGTTTGGAGGTCGCGACCCGCTTTCAAATCTCGATTGGGTCAACAAACACATTCGCCATGACCACGGACCACTCTGCGATGTCTACCCGCACGAAGGCATGGGCTGCACGGGTGTCTGCGAAGGTGATTCGCCAGCGTTCATGCACTTGATCAGCGAACTCCGTGGGCTGAACGATTCCGAAGACCCAACGCAGCCCAGTTGGGGCGGCCAATACAAACGTAAGCCGGGAACAAACCACTATGTCGACGGTCCCGGTGGTTCGAGTATTTCGCGATGGCGAAAAGACTACCAAGCGGAGTTCAAAGAACGAGCCGATTGGTGCGTTGAACGAGGTGATGGTTCGGACGCGTCAGGCTCGAAGGAGTAGGGCTCATGCGTTTCTTTGTGACTGCATCCAGGGCTGCCTGTTCTTTGGCGTCCGTTTTGGTAGTGGGCCTTTCGGTTACCGCAAGTGAACCTGTGATCGACGGCGAAGCGGTGACTCGTATCAACGCGACGCTGGATTCGTTCGTGGAAGCTGGAGCCGTTGTCGGCGTCTCCGCGCTTATCTACGAGGATGGCGACGAGGTTTATTTCGGTGCCTTTGGAATGGCCGACGAAGAAGCCGGTTTGCCGATGTCTCGCGATACGATCGTGCAGATCTTTTCGATGACCAAGCCAATCACCGGCGTGGCGCTGATGCAGTTGCAGGAACGAGGCCTCTTTGAGTTGGACGATGACGTTGCCAAAGTCATTCCGTCTTTTGGCAATTTGATGGTTGCGACGGGGGTGGACGATTCCGGGGGCTTTCTCCTCGAATCGCCGAAGCGTCCCATGACAATCCGCGACTTAACTCGGCATACATCGGGGCTGGCGAATAGCGTTGATCACCCGATCGTCGGAACGCAGTTGAAAGAGCTGGACCCATTGAACCGTGACAACCGCTTGGCCGATGCTGTCGAGAAGTTCAGTCAGCTTCCTTTGATGTTTCATCCGGGGGAGCAGTGGGCGTACGGACCATCGGTCGATGTGCAGGCCCACATTGTGGAACGACTGTCGGAGATGAACTTCGCAGACTACCTCGACCAGAATGTTCTCCGCCCGCTGAAGATGAACGAGACTCGGTACGTGGTCCCCGAAATGGATCGAGATCGATTGGCAGCGGTCTACTGGCGGGACGATCAAACGGGGGAACTTTCGAAGAAGTCGGGTGACGAAGAATTCAATGCGAAACCCTGGCCACTGACACCAGCCGGTTGGGGTTTGACCTCGACGATCGACAATTACATGCGTTTCGCTCGCACGCTTTTGAATGAGGGTGAACTCGAGGGGGTTCGAATCTTGAAGGCCGAGACAGTTCAAGCGATGGCGACGAACCAGCTTTCAAACGAAGTCACCGAACGTTCTTGGCTTCCAAGCAAAGGACAAGTTGGGTTCGGCATTGATTTGGCGGTTCGCTTGCAGCCACCTGCTTCAAACGAAGAGAACAAAGGTGTGGTGGGCGAATTCTTTTGGGACGGAGCCGCTAGCACGCTGTTCTGGGTGGATCCGCAGAACGAACTGGCTGTGGTGTTGTTCGTTCAACTCAGACCATTTGACAAGGTTGGATTGCACAAGGCGTTTCGCGACGCCGTGTACGGCTCATGACAGGATCTGTCTGAACCAATGAACGTCTCTCAGCATTGACGCACCGGCTGCAAAGCCGGCTGGAGCGTCGCGCCCAGAACTCACTTCTTGTGAGCTTGAGGTGGACGGATCGCTGACTTGAATTGGCCAGGGAATGGCAAAGATCTCGAGGGATCGAAGATGGTTGTCAAACATCGTTTCAGATGCAGCCTACTGGCTGCGTCGTGTGAAACGTTGCTGGTTCTCATCTGTCGATCATGGCCCAAATCATCCTTCTCCGCACTCAAGTTTGTCTTATGAACCATTGGAAGAAGCCACTGCGATCTTTGGTGGTCATATTTGGTTGCTTCGTTTCAACCTCTTCGGCGGTTGCGCAGATCCCGATGTTAGAAACGAACGAAAAGCATCGAGTCGTGTTGCTAACCGACATTGGTGGCGATCGCGACGATGAGCAATCGTTCACGCGGTTCATGATGTACGCGGACCAATTTGATATCGAAGGGCTGATCGCGACGTCCATCCGAATCTTCCCGAAGGAAACACATCGACCGATCGATGGCGATCCGCAACCGGAGTATTTGGTGAGGGGGATTCAGGCGTATGCGACGGTTCGCCCCAATCTTCTCAAACACAGTTTTGGGTGGCCATCGGCCGAGGATCTGTTGCGAGTTATCCGCAAAGGCGTGAAGACCGGGCGAGACGCACCGTTCAACATTCGGACGGGGAGAGCCAGCACAGACAGCGGGCACTATCCGTTGGAGGAGTTGATTGGGGAGAGTTGTGACACGGACGCTTCTCGCCTCATCATCGACGTGGTCGATCGCGATGATTCTCGTCCGGTGTGGATCCCCGTTTGGGGAGGGACGGCCGAGTTGGCACAGGCTCTTTGGCGTGTCCGCAATGATCGCGATGAAGATGCCGTAAAACGTTTTGTTTCGAAGCTCCGCGTCTACACTTGGGGGCACCAGGATGCGACGGGACTCTGGATACAGGAGAACTTTCCAGACCTGTTCTATCTCGTTTCAACGGGCGGCATCGTCTACTCGGCTCCCCCCGAACTGCACACGGCGGAATGGCTCAATACTCATGTCCGGTTTCAACATGGTGCCTTTGGTGAACTCTGCCCGCTACGTCACGGCAAGCTTGGAGAAGCCGACTCACAAACCTTCTTGGGCCTGATTCCAAACGGTCTCAGCGACATGGAGCATCCTGACTGGGGCGGATGGGGCGGTCGCCTGCGTCCAACCTCGAACACGCGCAAGCAATGGGCCGACATTCCATCGAACCTATTGCCAAGCCAACTCGGCCACACGATCAGTCGTTGGGCTCCGCACTTCCAAAACGACTATCAGGCCAGGATGGATTGGTGCGTGAAAGAATTTGACGATGCGAACCATCCCCCCAGTCCCACGCTTTCCGGAGACGCCTCACGGAAGGCAATCGAGATTGTTGCGAAGCCAGGAGAACGCGTCGAACTGGATGCGACGGGCAGCACGGACATCGATGGCGACGCATTGTCTTATCAATGGCGCGTTTACCCGGAAGCCGGGACTTATCGAGGTGTGATCAAGATCCAGGACGCAAACCAAATGTCTGCGCACTTCATCGTTCCCGAAGATGCGGCGGGGACATCAACCCATGTTTTGCTGATCGTGTCCGATGACGGAACACCGTCGTTGACTCGTTACAGACGCCTGATTGTTTCGTGTGAAGGAGGGCGTTGATGTATGTCCCACTATCTGGCGGTGAAAGTGCAGATGGAAGCACGTTAACCGCTGGGCGTAAGCCCCGGTTCGCTCCACCAACAACCGCGGACAACGTCCTCCAGTTGACGCGTTGGTAGATCCAACCAATCGCCGTGCATCCAAATCGACACTGCAATTCTCTTCTTTGACCGATTCAAACCTGCTCACTACTACCGATTTCTATGAGGGAAGCCATGTATCACATTCCAATATCGTTTACGAATGCCATCGCCGCAGTGACGTTGGTTCTGCAAATCGCCTGCTTTGCCGGCACAGGCGTCGGCCAAGAACGCCAGTCTGTCGAACGCTGGGACACGTTTCAATTGGAGCTCAAGGGACCAACGACGGGCAACCCATACGTTGATGTCGAATTTGAAGCAGAGTTTTCGAAAGGCTCCAAAAGTGTCACGGTGCCTGGTTTCTACGACGGAGATGGCGTTTTTAAGATCCGCTTCTCTCCCGATGAAGTCGGTGAGTGGAGCTATGTCACCAATAGTGGTGCAAGTGACCTCAACGGACAGACGGGGGCATTTGATTGCAAAGAAGCCGTGGGCGACAACCATGGTCCGGTCAAGATTGTCAACACGCACTACTTTGAATATGCGGATGGCGAACCCGTGTACTTGGTTGGCACCACGGCTTATCAGTGGACCAGCGTCAAGCAGAGTGTCCAAGAGAAGACGGTTGAGACGCTCGCGACATCGCCGTTTAACAAAATTCGGATGTGCGTCTTCCCAAAATCGTATAACTATGGAAACGACACAGAGCCTTGGCAATATCCCTTTGAATCGAAATCAGACTTTGAAAAGCCAAATGTTGAGTTCTTTCAGAATTTGGATCAACGGGTGCGCGAACTTCGTGATCTGGGGATCCAGGCCGATGTCATTCTCTTTCATCCCTACGATCGCTGGGGATATCAGGAGATGGGTGCTGAGAACAACGCACGGTATGTCCGTTACTTGATCGCTCGGCTGTCCGCGTACCGGAATGTTTGGTGGTCGCTCGCTAATGAATGGGATATTCCACGTATCAAGGATGCCATTGATTGGGAGGGCATCGGAACTCTGCTGCAGAAAGAGGATCCGCATCAACGACTGCGAGGCATCCACAACTGGTACTATTCCGAGAGTCACTTTTACGATCACTCTCAACCATGGGTGACCCATGTCAGTGCGCAAACGTTCTTCTTTTTCAACGCGATTCCGTGGCGAGAGAAGTATGGCAAACCACTGATGTTCGACGAGATGCGATACGAAGGTGACGTTGCCAGCAGTTGGGGCAACATGTCGGCTGAGGAGATGACGAGCTACTTTTGGAAAGCCGGATTGAGCGGCGGATATGGCACGCACGGCGACACATTCCGAAATGATTCCGATAGTGAGACCGAAGTCCGTTGGTGGGCAAAGGGAGGAACGTTGCCAGGAAAGAGCCCGGATCGAATCGCATTCTTTCGCGAGATCATGGAGCAGGCTCCCGTCACCAAGATGTCACCTCGTTTGGTGAAGTTGAGTTCGAAACCGATTCCTGACGAGATTCCGGATCGGATGGATCGAAGCATCCTGAATGAATTGAACAACAACGTATTTGTCTTCAGTGAAGAGGGCGTCCACTACCTCGCGTACACGCAGGACGCTGGCCAAGCGATTGAATTGGATCTTCCGCCCGGCAAGAAGTATCGTTTCGAAGTCTTTGACACCTGGAACATGAAACGGGTCTCAGAGAAGGTAGTCGATGGCGGCGAGTTCAAATTCACGACCGAAATTCCATACACGGCGATTCGTCTGGTTTCGCTGTGAGTGCAACGATAGGAAGGCATTCCTTCGGGACCCCTTGCCAATTGAGTTGACGAGGAAGCTCACGTTTGGTCGTGTGAATTCTCAAATGAATATAGTTTTACAACCTGAGGGAGAATGATGCGGATTCTGTTTACTGGTGGGTCGGGCAAAGCCGGACGTCACGTCGTTGCTCATTTGGTCAAACAGGGGCACCGAGTTTTGAATCTCGACCTTGTTCCGTCCAATGTCGACGGTGTGTCTGATATCACGGTTGATTTAACCGATGCCGGGCAAGTCTTCTCCGCTTTCTCGGGGCTGACAGAATTGGACGATTTGGATGCAGATCCGGGAAGTCTTCGATTCGATGCGGTCATTCATTTTGCTGCGATCGCTCGGATCTTGCTGCGTCCCGATACAGAGTGTTTCCGGATCAACACGACTTCGACTTACAACGTTCTTGAAGCGGCAGTGAAGTTGGCGATTCCCAAGATTCTGTTCGCGTCTTCGGAAACGACCTACGGAGTCTGCTTCGCTCAGGGCGAAGTCAAGCCGAGCTATGTTCCGGTGGACGAACAGCATCCGACGGTGCCGCACGACGCTTACGCAATGTCAAAGGTTTGCAATGAAGCGTGCGGTCGTAGCTTCCAAGCTCGTTCGGGCACGGACATCTATGCCTTGCGAATCAACAACGTGATTGAACCTCATGAGTACGAGGAATTGGTTCCTCAATGGAACAGCGATGCTTCGTGCAGACGTCGCAACATCTTCGCGTACATCGACACGCGTGACCTGAGCCACTTTGTGGAACGTGCTTTGGCGACCGATGGACTTGGGTATCAGGTATTCAACGTTGCCAACGAAGATTCTTCGGTGGGAATGTCGAGCGCCGAAGTGATCAAGGATTTCTACGCCGATGTCCCTCAGCGACGGGAGCTTGGTGAATACGAAACGTTCTATTCCATCGACAAGGCAAAAGAGATGCTGGGATTCTCACCGCAATCACGCTGGCGAAACGCGTGATGATTTTACTCTCAGTTCTTCCCTATCCTTTTCAACTACAGGTCATCGCATCATGAACAGAGCATTCCGTTTTCGTTTCGTCACTCTTTCGTGCATGTTGGTGACGTTGCTGTCGGGGAGGTCGGCGGTTGGACAAGAAAAGATTGACGTGTTGTTGATCACGGGCCAATCGTCCAAGTACCACAACTGGCAAGTCCAAAGCACGGCATTCGAACGAATTCTCAAGGACGCTGGGTTGTTTGAAGTGAAAACGCTGACGACCCCCGCATCAGGCGAAGACATGTCAGGGTTTGATCCGGTGTGGAGCGACTACGACGCGGTGTTGCTGGATTACGAAGGCGACGATTGGCCCGATGCCACGAAGAAGTCGTTTGATGAGTATATGAAACAGGGAGGTGGCTTGGTCGTCGTTCACGCAACCAATAACGCATTCCCGCAGTGGCAAGCCTTCCTTGAAATGACCGGGCTGGGCGGCTGGGGGGGACGCACGGAAGAGTGGGGGCCGAAGGTTCGTTGGCGGGACGGAAAGACTGTCTTGGACATGTCTTCAGGTACCGCCGTGCACCCGTCGCGTCATGACTTTCCGGTCGTCTCCCGTGCACCGGATCATCCGATCATGAAGGGGTTGCCATCGATGTGGATGCATGCAAACGACGAGCTGTATTCGCAACTTCGCGGACCCGCGAATGATTTGACTGTGCTGGCGACCGCGTCGGCAGTTACGTCGATGCGCAACGGCACCGGCGAGAACGAGCCTATCTTGATGACGATCCAGTACGGAAAGGGCCGTGTCTTTCACACCACGCTTGCGCACGTCGGTCCCAATCAAAAGGAACCGGTCGACTCGCTGCAGTGTGTCGGGTTCATCACAACTCTCCAGCGTGGCACGGAGTGGGCAGCCACCGGAACAGTGACCCAAAAGGTTCCAGAGGATTTTCCAACCGCAGATCACACCTCGCTTCGTCAATAGTTCATCACCCATCCCCAAATTTGAAAGTACGTTCCCGTGCCGAGATTAAACCGTCAACTTTCTTTCCTTGTTCTTTGCGTGACCCTCGCGATCGCTGGCGTTGCAAACGCAGACAAGCCTCGTCTGTATGTTTTGACCGACATCGAAAATGAGCCCGACGATGCGATGTCGTTGGTTCGATTGCTGACCTACGCCAACCAGATCGACATCGAGGGGCTGGCCGCGACGACTTCGGTACACCAGCAACGGCGGACGGCACCGGATCGGATTCGCCGAATCGTCAAGGCTTACGGTGAAGTTCGTGACAACTTGGAAAAGCACGAACCGGGGTTTCCGACTGCGGACGAACTTCTTGACCGCGTGACGGAAGGTCTTGCTGTTTATGGCATGCAAGGCGTTGGTGCGGGCAAGGATTCCGAAGCATCCGACGACTTGATTCAGGCCGTCGATCGCGAGGACTCTCGTCCAATTTGGGTGACGGCCTGGGGCGGGCCAAGCGTGCTGGCTCAGGCATTGTGGAAAGTTCGAGAGACCCGCACCGCCGATGAACTGAAAGCGTTCATCCAGAAAATTCGCGTTTATACAATCTCGGACCAGGACGACAGCGGCCCATGGATCCGCGAGCAGTTCCCGGATCTGTTTTATGTCGCCAGCCCAGGGTTCTATCCGGGCGGCGCCTATCAGCATGCAACTTGGAGTGGGATCAGCGGTGACTATTTTCATGCCCGTTGCGACGGAGCGGATTTCTCGTTGGTGACCAACGAATGGCTCGACAAGAACATTCGTCGCAAAGGGCCACTCGGCGAGGAGTACCCGCATTGGGAATACTTGATGGAGGGTGACACGCCGTCCTTTTTGAATCTAATCGACAATGGTTTGAACGAATCTGAACACCCGGATTGGGGTGGATGGGGCGGACGCTACGAGTTGTACACACCGCGAATGCAGAAGTGGTTTTTGCAGGCCGAGACTCGTCCGTTCTGGTCCAACGCCGAGGACGAAGTGTTGGGAATAGACGGCCGTTGGCATCGCGGCAACCACGAAACGATCTGGAGATGGCGAGAGGCTTACCAAAACGATTTCTCCGCACGAATGGACTGGACGATCAAATCCGTGGAAGATGCAAATCATCCTCCGGTCGTGAATTTGGCGCACGCGAATCGTCTGACCGCGAAGAAGGGCGACGTCGTTGAATTGAGTGCGAATGGATCCAGCGATCCGGATGGTGATCTTCTGTCTTATGAATGGTTCTACTACCCAGAAGCAGGAAGCTTCCTTTGCTCGAGTGGCACGAACGCTCGTCCAGTCGTAATCAATGGATTTGACAACGAGACAGCTTCGTTCACCGTTCCGACGCGAACAGTGATGCCGCCGGGCACTGGTACCATGCATTTCATCGTGGCGGTCACGGATCATGGTTCACCTCGGCTGACCCGCTACGCTCGTGTGATCGTGGATGTTGTGAAATGACCAACCGCTTGGTGAGATGTCTGCTTGCTTTGTGTGTCCTGGCCGGTGTTAGTCGGCCTGTAGCGGCGCAAGATGCTTTGGTGTCAGACGTCGGCGAGCGGCATCGAGTCATCGTTTCGACCGATATCGGCGGGACGGACCCGGATGACTTTCAGTCGATGGTGCACTTGTTGTTGTATGCGGATGTGCTGGACATCGAAGGTCTCATTGCTTCGCCTTTTGGTGATGGGCGAAAGAGCGATATCCTGCGAGTGATCGATTGCTATGAAGCGGACTATCGCAATCTGCAGAAGCATTCCGATGGCTATCCCACGGCAGATCAACTCCGCGGAATCACCAAGCAAGGTGAAATCGAGCGGGCTCCGTACGCGGGTTTCCGCAAGTCAACCGAAGGGTCTCGCTGGATCATCAAGTGTGCAAATCGCGAGGATTCGCGTCCGCTGCATGTGTTGGTATGGGGCGGTTTGGAGGATCTGGCTCAGGCACTGCACGACTCGCCCGGCATCTTGCCGAAGTTGCGTGTGCACTGGATTGGTGGCCCCAATAAAAAGTGGTCGGCCGACGCGTACCAGTACATCGTTGCCAACCATCCGCAATTGTGGATGATCGAATCGAACTCGACGTACCGAGGTTGGTTTGTCGGCGGGAATCAATCGGGTGACTGGAGCAACAAAGGCTTCGTCGCATCGAAAATCGAAGGCCGAGGAAAGCTCGGTGAATTCTTTGTGCGTCAAATGGCCGACATCAAAATGGGTGACACACCCACGGTCGCTTGGTTGTTGCACGGAGACCCTTCTGATCCATCCAAGCCCAGTTGGGGTGGACGCTTTGTCCGAGCCTGGGAACGACCGATGCTTCGTCTTGACCGTATGCCAGTCGAAGAAGGTCGAATGGATATCTTTGGCGTTTTGGAGTTGGGGCTAGCGATCGATTCAAGCGATCGTCCATCGAAGGCAGTCTTGGTGGTCGAGAACCAGCGTTTGGAAGGTCACCTTGGTGAGGACTCGACGGTTCGATTTCGGTTTTGTCCCAAGGCCGCCAAGCGATACGACTTTCGAATCGAGAGCGACTCAACAGTGCTGAACGGTCAACGCGGATCAATCACGGTTGTGAACTCGTCAACAAAGCTCGCCAATCAACCGTCCGCGGACTTACCGAATTGGTGGACGGACGACCCAGCCATGGGGGCCTCGGAGGGGCCTCATCGCGGTGCGAAAACCGTCAATCGTTGGCGGGAAGACTACCTGCACGATTTCGAGTTGCGATTGAATCGCTGTCTTCCTTGAAAGTCGACGCCCCGGCGATCGCTTGTGACAAATCGCTGCGTTTGTGCCCCCTCGAACGAAACTGCCTGCCGGAACTGGCACGACTTTTCCATACCGTTTGATACAGTCTTTTGCTGCGTGTTGACGGTGGAAGCTCGGTCGATCTAGACATTGTCAACGAAGGCACGCAGCAGCATGGATGCCATTCAGCTGAAAATGTCTTGTCGGGGACCGCGAAAAGCATGGATCAGTTCTCTTCTTACCCCGCCGAAATGGCGGCGGTGCTGGCGAAACAATGGGAATCGCTTGGGTTTCCGTTGGAGTTGCTTCCGTCGACAGCGTCCATGGTTTCTTTGTTGGATGTTTGCTATCAAGCAAGCTTGTTGCGGGAGGAAGACACGCCGGTTCGTTGTCGCGTGATTTACGCGAGTCCCACTCAATTGCGAGGCATGGTGATCCAGGAACCTCAGCCGCATGTGTTGTCATTTGCGGAACCAGCGATCCTAAGCCCGCACAATTTGAGAAAGTTGTATGCTGCGGCGGACTTCTATCGTGCAGCGCTCGCCGTCACGACAGATGAGTCGGGCGCGTTGGTGATTTGGGGCTTGGTGGTGACCGGAACCGAATGGGTCAACCGAGTTGAAGGCAGTCGTTTTGACGGTGTTTCGCTGCCTCCCAATTTGGTTGTCCAAGCGATCCGGCCCGGGCACTTGGTTGCATCTTCGGGGTACATGCGAGTTCTCGAGACCAACCAAGGCCAGTTGTTGATCGATGGATTTGATCCGTTTCGATCGACATGGATCTCGGGCCGATTCTCAAGCGTACGGGAGGCAATGCTCAGTCGGCTTCCGGAGGACCATGTCAACAACTCTGTCACCACCAAGGTTTGCGAATCTTTTGTACGAGATTTGGCACAAAGTGTTGTTCGGCGCGTACTTCGATTGGTCCGCAATCGACGGCACGGCGGACTGATGGTCGTGCTGCCAAACGGGGCGCACGAAGATGGAACGTGCGAGCGATGGTTGCGTTTTCGCGTTCAGTTTCAGTCCGATGATTCGACGCTGCTCTACCACGGCATGATGGTGCGATTGATGGCAAGAGCTTTGGAGGTCGCGAAAACGCGGCAGCTGGCCATTTTGACTTGGAGCGACTACCAGCAATTCCGTGACGCGGAGCTGCGACGCTTTGACGATCAGTTGATCGATTTCAGCCACTTTCTGGCGGACATGATGACGGTTGATGGAGCATTGATTCTCGACCATAGCTTTCGATTGATCGGATTCGGCGGAGAGATTCTTGGCGACACGCCCGTCCAAACGATTCATCGAGCGACTGACATCGAGGGGCACCAGACCGTTGCTGAACGAGCCGATTCGGCTGGTACGCGACATCGCTCGGCCTACCGTTTGGTCAACGGGCTGAACCAGTCGATTGCCGTGGTGGTTTCGCAAGATGGCGACGTTCGATTCGTCGCTCACCACAATGGAAAGCTCACCTACTGGCCATATTTGCCGTAGTCGAGTGTCTTCACCAAGGCCGTTGAGATTTTCGCGAAAGCTTGGTTTGAACTCAATTTGTGACCTCCAAACCGTTGACCGCTGCGGCTGATTCAGCTAGCATTGATCGCAGATCAACGATAAAGAAAAATGAGGCAACGGTTTGGCAAAGACAACGAAGAAGAAATCCTGCGATTCAACTCCGGTGAAGCTGAAAAGCGATCCCACGGCGGAGGATTTCGCCAAGCTCGCGTGGGCGATCGCTCATCCGGCTCGCGTGCAGATCGTTCGGTTTCTGATCGGTCGAGAAGCGTGTATGTGCGGCGAGATTGTGAATCAGTTGCCGCTTGCACAGTCGACCGTTTCACAGCATTTAAAGATCCTGAAAGAGTCTGGATTGATCCAGGGCGAGGTGGATGGCCCGAAGGTGTGTTACTGCATCAACGAAGACCGTCTGCAGGAGCTCAAATCATTCGTCACCGAGCTTTAGTCGATGTTCACGTCGCCTCGCCATTTCGCCGCAATGATGGCCACCGGGGCGTGTGTGCTTTTTTGCCTGTTCTCGATTGAGAACGCTCAGGCGGAACCGGAAGAGTATTTCGCCATCCGCGTCGTGGATCGCGAAACCGGTCGCGGCATCCCGTTGGTCGAACTGCGAACGACGGACAAGGCTCAATATTTCACCGATAGCAACGGTTATGTCGCGTATCGTGAACCTGGTTTGATGGACCAGCAGGTTTGGTTTGATGTCAGCAGTTGGGGCTACGAAAGTCCGGTTGGTCCGTACGGAACAACCGGCGTCGCACTAACAACCACACCCGGAAGCGAATCCGTCGTGGAACTCCAACGGACAAATGTCGCGGAGCGTTTGTACCGACAAACCGGAGTCGGTATCTACCGAGATACTATGTTGCTTGGCAAGACGCCACCCCTGGACGTTCCGTTGGTCAACGGGCAAGTGGCGGGATCTGACTCGGTTCAGACCGTGATCTACAACGGCAAAATGCGTTGGTTCTGGCAGGACACGAACCAGGTGAAGTTTGCCTTGGGGAATTACAGCATGACGGGTGCGACGTCGCCATTGCCGCTTGAATTGAATGCGAACATTGGCATTCCTTTCACTTATTTCCTGCGTCAGCCTGGCGGATTCGTTCGCCCAATGGCGCGTGTGGAACAAGATGGCAACCATCCGATTTGGGTCGATGGTTTGATGGTCGTGCGTGACGGCAACCAACGGGAGCGGTTGGTTGCCCGCTACGTGGCCGCTCGCAAGGATTTCTCAGTCGCTCAGACCGGATTGATGGTCTACGACGATGCCGGAGACGTCTTCATCGAACACCGTCGTCTGCCGCTACCCACTGAGTCACCCCTGTACCCTCGAGATCATCCGATACGAGTGACAGCGAATGGAACGGAATACTTTTACATTGGCGCTCCACCAACCGTTCGCGTGCACGCTGATTTTGACTCGGTGACAAATCCGAGCGAATACGAAGGTTTGACTTGCTACGCCGCCGATGGTTCGATCGATCGTGATCAAGGTGGGCGGATTCGATTCAGTTGGAAACAAGGACAGCAACCAATCTCGCAAAATCAGGTCGATACGCTGATTCGCGAAGGATTGCTCGAACCGGAAGAAGCACCGTTTGCATTACGAGACGTTGCCTCAAACAACCCGGTTCGTGTGGCGAATGGGTCGGTTGCCTGGAATCCTTTCTTGAAGCGATGGACGATGCTCTTCTGCGAGCAAGGCGGTGATAGCTTCTTGGGTGAGGTCTGGTTTGCGACAGCGAATGCACCCGAAGGCCCGTGGGTTGATTGCCGG
This sequence comes from Rhodopirellula sp. UBA1907, assembly GCF_002337565.1. Classification (NCBI taxonomy): domain Bacteria; kingdom Pseudomonadati; phylum Planctomycetota; class Planctomycetia; order Pirellulales; family Pirellulaceae; genus Rhodopirellula; species Rhodopirellula sp. UBA1907. The sequence continues at coordinate 53,019 of NZ_DDGH01000098.1, forward strand.
AAGGTGGCGACTCATGCCAGACCAGGACAGAACATGGATTTCTACAATCCCAAGCAACATCCCGAGTTGATGCGGGATGGCGGACGAACAATTTTCTTTGAAGGAACGTTCGTCAATACATTCTCGGGAACGACGGTTCCCGTTCCCCGGTACAATTACAATCAATTGATGTACCGTCTTGATGTGTCTGATGAACGCATCGAGATGCTGAGTCCGCCGCCGGGATTGACCTTCGCACAAGCGTCTGAGCCATCGGCATCAGCCGACTGAAACGTCGGTCGAGATTGCAATCAGGGACGAGGTCCGGGGACCCAGGTCACACCGAAATGGAATCGGTTGGAGCGGCCTGAACTGTCAAGGTCGACCAATCCAACGCCGTAGTCTCCTCGAGCGATCAGGACGTCGCTGATTTGGAAGCGTGCTCCAACGCCGGTGCTCATTGCAAATTCGTAAGCGTTTTCAGCAGCGATTGGATCGTCCAAGTAGCCGTTGGCCAGATCGGCGAATCCGTACATCCTCAAAACTCGTGGTTGTCGTTCGCATCCCCAGCGTTTCGTACGCGGACCGAATTCGAAGTTTGCGATCCACCCATGATCGGCATTGAACTCACGTTGATCAAACCCACGCAGCGAGTCATAGCCGCCGATGCCAAGCATCTCGCTAAACAGCAATCGCTCCGAGGCTACCTGGCCGGTGAATCGACTGAGTAGTTGGTAATTCCGTCCCACAAAACGTGATTCTTCCAAACGCAACCGCCCGTAGGCGTAGTCGGGTGAGGTGCCCGGACGGATCGTGTTGAAAGCTTCTGAGGAGTGAGGTCCGGACATTCCTCCGCCGGGACCAAAAAAGCTCTCCAGTCTGAGAACCGCGTACTCCTCGGGTTGTTCACCCCGGACGACACGATCGAATTTCAGGCTGATTTGGAACAAGTCAGCTGCTGAGTCGGAGACAGTGGAACCAGCGAATTCCAAGTTGTTGTCCGTGCTCTTGAAGTCAAACCCGAGTTGAAGATTGGCAATGTCTTTTCGAGTTCGAATCAGGTGCCGAGTGATCCCGCCTCCCAACTGCCAGCTCTGGCCGTCTTGATTGAGGCCACCGCCCAACTTTGGCGAAACATTTGCCAAGCTACCGAAAGTGTTCGCGGACCATCTGCGAATGATGGGGTGAGAGTAGCTCAACGAGTGAGCGTGCAGGTATCGGAACTCTTGGTCGGATGTGTACTGGTAGCCCAGGATGCCGCCTTTGCCGAACATGTTGCCCATGGTGAAGCCAGCGAAGAGCCGTCCGTAGTTCAACGTTTCCACACCTGTGTCATCCGCTCCGATGTATCCGCGGATTGGTCGAACATCATGACTTTCGAAAATGACGTCGGTTGTTCCAGGCTGAGTCCCTTTGTCGAAATCGACCGTGACACGTCGAAACGGATTTTGGTTGAGCCACAACAAGTCATTTTCAATGGGCGGCTCATAGAGCCGATCGCCAATGCGTGTGCATTTAATCCATCGGGAGAGTTCCTCGCGATCGAAATAGCACCCGGGTTGGATCCTGATGTCACCAACCCTGGATTCGATGACTACCAAATGGACGGTGCCGCCCGTGATGCGTTGCTCAGGGATTTGCACATCAACAATCGGGAACTTGCACTTTCGATAGTGCAGGATGAGTTCTTTGGCAAGCATGTTCAGCTTGCGAAGCGTGATCGTACCACCTAGGTAGCGTTGAACGATTTGGCGAGTCCCCTCGCCGTACAACACCGATCGACAGACATCGAAGTCGTAGTGAATGCCTTCGAGCGAATCGATGGACTTGTCCTTGATGATCTTGTCGGCCGAGTTGACGAACCGGACCGAATCCCAGGATTGGACTAGGACGCGGTCATCACCTTTGACATCTGGCTCATCTTGCTCTGGCAAATCGGCCGGCGGGATCTGCCGAAGCAGATTGTCGGCTTCGGTTGCTGCACGCGGTGCGTAACGATCGTAGTTTTGAGCAGATGCTGGAACGCCACAAAGTAGCACCATGCCAACGGCGAAGACTGCTCGAATGACTGCGCGCCGATTGATCGACACGGAATGCTGTGTTTGCCCCACAACGCAACTTCCTTGTATAGCCCCGTTTTGTAAGCCGTGTGCCGACGACTCACTTCCCCTTCGATTAGGGATTTCGTTTTCACCAGAAGGATCGAATCAATCTTCTGATTCCGAAACCGAATCGCATCTTCCATTGAGGTCGTCTTGTGATTGCTGAACGGGTTATGCGGCCATTTGCCGACTGAACAGATGTGTTAGGAGGCAGTGCAACCGATGCAGCCGGTTCATATTGCCTCGTGGGAAGGGTTTTCCTGCGTTCCTTAGGTCATAGAAAACAGAGGGGCGGTAAAAATCGGCGAAGATTCCCTAGGTTGGTGCCCTCTGCAGAGGTTCGAGCGGCAACCAGCTGATGGGCAGAACACTGTCATCGAGAAGCTTGCTTGGGCGCAAAAGAGCAACTGACTTTTCGATGAAATCAAAATGGGGCACACGAATGATTCATGGAAAGAATGCTGCGCGCCGTCGCAGTTTGTCGGCACGTTCACGTCGAAATGCGCTTCGACTTGTAATCTTAGGATGGGTTGCCGGAGGTGCGGGTAGCGCTGTTGCTCAATCACCTGCGCTGCCAACCGGTGCCGATATCGTGGCAGGGCAGGCCGCGATCTCTCAAGCAGCCGGTGTGATGGACGTGACAGCGTCATCTTCTCGCACCATCGTGAATTGGGATTCATTCAATGTCGGTGCCGGCAACGTTGCCAACTTCAATCTGCCCGATTCCAACGCTGCGATTCTGAATCGAGTAACCACACCTGACATGCCGTCGACCATTGCCGGTGCGATTCATTCGAATGGCAATGTGATGCTGGTGAATCCTTCAGGCATCATGGTCAATTCGTCTGGAATGGTGAACACCAACGGATTCACGGCGTCAACGTTCGACGTGACGAATGAATCCTTCTTGAATGGTGGACCGCTTGTATTCACCAACGACGGAAGCGATGCATCCATCGTCAACGAAGGTTCCATTCAAACTGGTTCCGGTGGAGCACATCTGATTGCGAACGAAATCGCGAATGATGGAATGATCACATCGGATGGCGGCAACATCACGCTTTCGGCTGGTGGAACGGTGACCTTGGACAACGGAGTCACCTATGTCCAAGCGTCAATGGACACTCTTGCAAGCGGCATCAGCCCTGCGGCCGGATTGATTCAGAATACGGGGACCATTCGAGCCACGGGTGCAGCTTCGGTTGGCGGGGAAGTGTACTTGGTCAATCCCGGTGGTGAGATTCTGCACGACGGGACAATTGAAAGCCAACTCGCAAGTGGCAACCAAGGTGGCAAGGTGCATCTGGAGGCGGATCGAATCACGTTGAAGGAGAACTCTGTAATTGATGCCATCGGATCACATGGCGGCGGCACCGTTCTGGTCGGCGGTGAATGGCAGGGTTCCGGAACGATGACGCAGGCGACATCCGTCGCGATGGAGACGGGAGCAACGATTGATGCATCGGCAACCGAGGATGGTGACGGCGGAACGATCGTTCTTTGGTCTGATGTTTTCAACAAGGATTCTGTGACCCGGGCGTTTGGAAACTTGATCGCTCGAGCGGGTCAGTTGTCAGGCAATGGCGGGCAGATTGAAACGTCAGGGGCACAAGTCGACACGGCCGGTGTTCGAGTCGACGCGGGGGCTCCCAGTGGTGAGGGCGGCGATTGGCTGATTGATCCGTACAACTTCATCATCGACCTTGCCGCTTCGGTCACATTGGTTGGGGCGTTGGACTCAGGAACTAATGTCACGGTGGATACAACCGTCGATCTGCCGTTACTAGGCGGCTTGGGCAGTGATCTGGAATTGGGCGACATCACGCTGACCAGTGACCTGATCACCGGCGCGATGTCGGGCGATGCAACGCTGAGCTTGAAGGCGCACCAAAACATCATTCTCGATGCGGGCGTCACCATTGATGCCACGCAAAATTCGAATGCGAACAAACTGAACGTTGTGCTTTGGGCGGACCAAGACAATTCGGGCACCGGAACCGTTCGAATCGGTAGCGGTCTTGTCGGAACAACAATCCACACAAACGGTGGCGGCTTGGCAATCACCGGTGGAGCAGCCACGACGTGGACACCATCGGACGGAGAGCCTGACATCGCAATCGGATCTGGGCGAGCGATGGCTGGAGATCTGTTGGGGTTGCTAAACGGAGCTGAGATCCTCAACACCGACATCGATACCGATGGCGGGAACGTTCTCATTCGCGCTGGTTCGTCAGGATCCTTGTCAATCTTCGACGAAGTGTTTGGGATCGAATTGAATGACACCAGCATTTCAACCGGCTCCGGCTCCATCACGTTGGATGGTTTGGTTGAAGATCAGCTTGGGCTCAACGTCGACAACGCGGTGGGAGTTCACTTGGCGGGCGGTTCGTCGCTGACCAGTTCTACCGGAGATATATCGATCACTGGTGAGTTGGCGAATACGAGCGAGTTTGTCAACGGATCCGGTGTTTGGATTGGGCGAGAAATCGACAGCGTGTTGACGGCCAGTGGTGATGTCAGCATCACAACTGGAGACGGCGACATCAATATCATTGGTATTGGTGCCGACAACTCCGGTTCTGGGTGGCGACATGGTTTGGCCCTGGTGACGAGCAACGGATCCGACGAGATCAACATTGCGACGGTTGGTGGAAACATCACGTTGGACGGTACTGCGAACTTCCGTGACGGCGCGACAAGTGACACTTCTGGATTGCATTTGCAACCTGGTTCTTCTGGAGCGTTGTTGGTCACATCGCAAACCGGCGATATCACTCTTCGTGGCGTCAACTCGCAAGAAGCCGCCGCCGATGAGAATGCAATTCGCTTCGCAGCGGACAACGTGGCGGGTGATATTACGATCGGATACGACGGAATCAACCCGTTCAGCGGCGACATTCTGATCCAAGCCAACTCGATTTCGCAGCACTTCACCAACGCGGGTAGCGGTTCGATCTCAATCCAAGGTCTTGGTGGACTGACGATTGAATCGGTGGGTTCTTCTTTCACCAAGGCAATGGTGTTTGACGACGACTGGAACTTCGGTGCAACCTTCGGATCGATGGTGTTTGGCAAGATCAACAACACCGCGAACCTGACATTCAATGACCCTCTTACGCTTGCTGGTGGCTTTTCCGCCTTGGGTGGTGAGTTGACTCTCAGCGACGATCTGACCAGTACTTCAACTGGCGATTTGCTCTTTAAATCCAATCTTGCGACCAACGCTTCCATTCAGTTGTTGGGTGAAATCTATAAAACCGGTGGTGAGCGTTCGATCCTGACCGCGCAGGCCGATGGTCGCGTTCAAGTCGTTGGAAACATTACCAGCAGCGGAGGCGCGCTGTTGGATACGATTCTTTGGTCGGACTATCACAACACCGGATCCGGCGGAACGTCCATTCTGGGAAACATCACGACTGGTGGTGGACACTTCTGGGCTGGCGGAAGTGGTAGCGACGGGGGCAGTCAAGAATGGAATGGAATGACCGTGGGTGACGGAGCCTCGGTTGGTGCGAGCGGATTTAACCACAATGCGTTGGACTTGTTTGGCGACATCAACAGCGGTGGTGGAGACATCCTGTTATGGGCTGGATTGGGTTTCGATACAGGCATCGATGGAATCGGAATCAGCGGGACCCGCTTGTTGAACGGAGGTGCTGGTGACATCACGCTCATAGGCGACGACTTCGACGGAGGCACTTTGAATGTCGATTTGTATGGTCATTTGCGAATTTGTCCAAACGACATATGGGCCAATATCGGTTCGCAACTGGACTTTGATGGAAGTGTGAGTGCAAACACTTTCACTGGTGTCAACGCGGACATTGATTGGTTGGTGATTTCGAACCTCAACTTGCTCGGCGGACTGTCTCTTGGGAAGGCGGGTTTGTCGCAAGACATACGGCTATACGATTCGCTGGCGATTGACGGTGGATTGGAGTTGTTCGGTCGTAACATCACGGTCGAATCGGGTGCGGCATTGGATCTGAGTTCCGCTGGTTCGCTTGGAAGTTTGTTGGTGGATGCGTCAGCTGACGTCAACATCAACGATGCAATCACGCTGGGTGGTGATTTAACGATCACCGGTGGAAACGACATCAACTTGGCAGGCCTGATCACTCGCGTTGGTAGTGCAAACACCGACATGACTTTGAAAGCGGACCGTCACATCGTTTTGGATGGAAACATCGACACGGCGGCAGGTTCGCAAAACGTCCAGTTGTGGGCCGACGCCGATGATTCCGGTGATGGTATCAACATCTTTCGGGCAGAATCGCTCGTCACGGCAGGCGGGAACTTCACGACCGGAAATGGAAACGTTGCGGAACTGAATGGAGTGGATGTGCAAGTCGGGGGCGATATCTACATCACGAATGCTGCGGCTCAGACGTTCGAAACCGATGGTGGTGAAATCGCGGTTCAAGGTGAAACGATCATCGCTAATGCGTCCGTTGCTGGAGTCACCTTTGACTCGAATGGTGGAGACATCGACTTTTCAGGGCTGCTGAACTCGGGGAACCAATACGACTTCGTTGATGGTCCCGATGGGGCTGGCTCCTGGGATTGGGCTCGCACCGACGCAAGGAATGGAACCGCTGGCGGAAGTCTGCTGGGTGAAAGCTACCTCGTCACGATTACATCTCGATTGGAGAACGCAATCGCTGGCATCGAAGCGGGATATCAGGGTGCGTGGATTGGTGCGTACCGCGATACCGCAACGCCGCTGGATTGGAAATGGGCCGACGGCCCCGAATCCGGCCAACACTTCTGGACGGAAGTTGACGCTGGAGGTGGTGCCGCTGAACCAGGAGCGTTCGCAAACTTTGGCTCTGGCGAGCCCAACGGAGGTCCGTCGGTTGCGGGTGAATCAGTCGGGCAATTCTACGGCAACTCGGGACTTTGGAATGACCTCAGTTCCAGCACCACTTTTGCCGCGACTCAAACCGGTGACTATGACGTTCTTGGCTACGTTCGAGAAACCAACGCTGCGCCCGCCGCGCTCACCATCGATGCCGGTGCGACGGGACTGGTGACCATGGGCGGCGTTGGAGCTGGGAAGGCACTCGCTTCGCTCAACGTGACCAGTGCAGGCGTGACCGTCAGCGGCGATTCGTTGATCACAACGGGGACGCAAAACTACGATTCCGGATTGATTGCGACCAGCCAATTGGATTTGACGGTTTCGAGTTCGGGGTTGACCGCCGATGGTGACATCCACTTGGAAGGAACGGCACTGACGCTCGCGAGTGATCTGACTGCGAACCTATCGGGTGACATTCTTTTGCGTGCCGACACGTTGTTGCTCCCCGGAACGGCGGCGGTTGATACCTCCGGTGAACTGACCATCGAACCGTTGAGCACGTCTTTCGCGTCTCCATTGACGTTGCCGCTCGACACGCTGACGCTTTCGACCGATTTGTCTGGGTTGCTTGTCGGCAAAGATGGAAACACGGCTGACTTGACGCTCGATGGCGAGTTGAACATCAATGGTGACGTGTCTTTGATCGGTGGCAACGCGACCTTGCTAGACGATGTGAATACGAACGGTGGCGATCTTCTCGTGCGGACCACTGGTTCAGTGGTTCAATCCGCCGACGTCGATGTCACAACCGCGGGCGGAAAAGTGACCTATTGGTCTGACAGCAACGCGGACGGTGTTGGACACATTGAGATTCAAGCGGGAGCAACGGTTTCAACCGAAGGTGGCAACGTCTTGTTCGCTGGTGGCCTCGATACGAATGGCGATGAGTCGCCCAACGGGTTCGCATCCGGTCAAGCTTTGGTCGACGACTCGGGGCGATTCCATTCCGGTGTTTCTTTGCACGACGCGTTGATTGATACGCGTGTTTCTGGATCTCTCGACGCAACCGCTGGTGACATCACGTTGCGAGGAACCAGCACGTACGCCGGCGGAGACAATGCCAGCGGGATTTTGCTTTTTGGTAGCCAGCTTTTCGGAGATCAAATCGACTTGTCGGGAAGTGTGACTGACACGGGTGGAACGACATCCCGGTTTGGCATCTTGGCCAATGGCGGTGCGTCGCCGAACAATACCGACCTACAAGCTTTCAGCGGGATCTCTCTGGCCGGAACGGCAGCGACCACTGCTGATCAATACGCAATTCGTTGGGACGCCGATCATTCGATGAGCGTTGTCGATGGCGATGTCAGCGTTAATGCCACCGGGCAATTGGAATATCTCAGCAATCAATCATTGACGCTTGCCGCTGGTCACTCGTTGACTTTGGACGCAGACCAATCAGCGATCTGGCAGAGTGTCATCGCGGGTGATGGCGGAATCACCAAGCAAGGTGCCGGCACGCTATCCCTTCGAGCAACGAACACATTCACGGGAGCATTGCAAATCACAGAGGGAACGGTCTCGCAAACCCAAGCCGAGGCGATTCACAACTCGGTTGCCGTGATCATTGATTCGGGCGCCACCTGGAATCTTGCCGGTTTCGATGAAACCGTGACCTCCTTTGCTGGTTCCGGAAACATTTTGCTTGGTGCTGGAACGCTGACCGCATTTGGTGACAACTCAACTGGTTCATTCGCGGGAGTGATTTCTGGCTCGGGAAATCTGGTGAAGCAAGGCAGCGGCGAATTGGTGCTGTCCGGAGTTAACACGTACACCGGTACCACGACGGTGGATGGTTCTCTGCGATTGCGGACTGATCAGCTCAGTCTCTCTTCGTCCGGCTATGTCGGGACCGGATCTTTGTTCCTTGAGCCACTCAACACGAGTTTTGCCTCCGCTCTGGATACAACTGGGACCACATTTGGTGGAACGTTGGCCGGTCTGACCATCGGCAAGGCTGGCAACGCGGCTGACATCACCATTGGATCTGACATTTCGATCGAAGGAGACCTCCGATTGTTCGGTGGTGATCTCAGTCTGAATGCAGGTATCAATTCCAACGGAAACCTGATTCATCTCACCGGATCGGGCAGCGTCACTCAAAATATCTCCGGCTCGCTAGTCTCGGATCAACTTCAGCTATCCGGTGGCGGCGATTTCGATCTGGATCAGCTGACCAACAACGTTGCGACGATTGCCGCCAATGGAGTCGGTGACGTTCAGTACGTTGACAGCAACATCGTTGCAGTTGGAACTGTTGGGGGTGACGGAATTGATGCGTCTGGGATCGTCGCGATTGAAACGTTGGCCGGAGACTTGACGGTCAGCCAGGACATCGCAACGACGGATGCGACCGCGTTGGCCGTCACATTGAACGCAGGTCGCAATGCGGACGCGGGAACTGCGACAGGCGGAAACGTAGTGCTCGTTGATGCTCCCGCGATCACGACGGGTGACGGTGGACGCGCCACGTTGATGACCGGGAGCATCGATGACTCGACCGGAGTGACAGACATTGTGGGGACTGGTAGCGGAGGATTCCGATACAACAGCGATGAAAGTGCGTCCAACTTCAGTACGCCGTTGACCGCCGGTTTGCAAGCGATCTACCGCGAGCAACCGACCGCGAATATCGTCGCCAATGACGAATCAGTCACTTATGGAGACAACGCACCCGTGCCAAACGGTTCTGCTACCGGATTGGTCAACGGTGATGTGATCGGGACTTTTTCAATCGTCGCTCCCGTTTTTTCCAATGCCAGCAAGCTGCGTGCGGGGACCTATGATGTAACCGACACTTCCTTGGCCGCTTTGGGATACAACGTTGTTGATGATGTTGATGCGGTCGCAGTGGCACAAAAGGTTGTGACTCCGAGCGGTTTCGCTGCATCAACGAAAGTCTACGACGGCACAACAAGTTCGACTCTCACTGCAAACGGAACGCTGACCGGAATCGAACTCGGCGATTTGGTCTCGATCAACAATACCGGCGCAACGTTTAGCGACAAAAACGTCGGGACGGACAAGACAGTCACGGTCAATGGACTGACTCTGTCGGGAAGCGACGCTGCGAACTATTCGCTGGGCGGAGTTTCCACTGCCGGCACGACGGGTGACATCACGGCGAAGGCAATCAGCGTGAGTGGTCTCGCGACCGCTGACAAAGTTTACGATGGGACGACTGTCGCAACCACACCGTTGGTAGGAGCTGTCTTTAATGGAATGGTCGCGGGCGATGAGCTTTCGGTGACGAGCATCACGGGAACGTTTGACGACAAAAACGTTGGCACAGGTAAGGCCGTAACATTTAGCGATGCGCTCTATGGCGGTGCTGACGTTGGAAACTACATCATCTCTGATCAACTTACGTCCTCAGCAGATATCTCGGCGCGAAGCTTGAGCGTCAGTGGGATCAGCGCTGGCGACAAGGTCTATGATGGAACCACTTCGGCCGTGATCGACCTCAGCGGAATCAGCTTTGCTGGTTTGATCTCTGGCGACGTAATCAACGCCTCGGGCACCACCGGGACTTTCGCGGATAAGAACGCTGGTGCGAACAAGTCCGTCTCTTTGACGGGGACGACCTACGGTGGTGCAGACGTTGGCAACTACTCGATCACGGATCAGGCGAATGCCGTGGCTGATATCGCGACCAAGTCAATTTCGGTCAGCGGAATCGCTGTCGACGCGAAAGTTTACGATGGTACGACGAGTGCATCAGTCGACTTGAGCGCGCTGACGTTCAACGGCCTTGTTAGTGGTGATGATCTGTCGGGATCAGCGACGGTTGGCACGTTCGCCGACAAAAATGTCGGCACTGCCAAGTCCGTTGTTCTCTCGGGCACGACATATGGTGGCACTGACCTCGCGAATTATTCAATCACCGATCAAACCGCCTCCACTGGTGACATCACGACGAAGGCATTGACGGTCAGTGGAATCGCGGCGGCGGATAGAGTTTACGACGGAACGACAAGTGCGACTTTGGATACGTCGGGAGTCAGTTTCTCTGGCTTGGTGAGTGGAGACGAACTGAGCATCGAATCAGTCACTGGTACGTTCGCCGACAAGCACGCCGCGGCAGACAAAATTGTGACGTTGTCCGGCAGTAGTTACAGCGGCGATGACGTTGGGAACTATTCGATCACGGATCAGACGACGACGCTTGCGACGATTGTCCAGAGGGCACTGACTGTCAGCGGCATTGCCGCGGCTGAGAAAGTCTACGATGGAACCACGTCTGCATCGGTCGATTTGAGTGGCATCAGCTTCGCAGGACTCGTGTCGGGAGATAGCATCAACGCGTCGGGAACGGCCGGGATTTTCTCAGACAAGAATGTTGGCGTAGACAAGACCGTCACGTTGTCGGGAACAACCTACGGTGGTGCGGACGCAGGCAACTATGCGATCACGGGCCAGTCCAACGCGGTTGCTAACATCACCGCCAAGGCGATCACGGTTAGTGGCATCACGGTCGGTGACAAGGTCTACGACGGAACAACAGTCGGGACCGTCGACCTGAGCGGTTTGACATTCAATGGTCTGGTCGGTGGCGATGATCTCACCGGATCGGGGACGGTTGGTGTGTTTGCTGACAAGAATATTGGAACAGCGAAGTCCGTCGCACTCTCGGGAACGACTTACGGAGGTTCGGACGTAGGTAACTACGCCATTACAGATCAAGTAGCCTCGACCGCAGACATCACCGCGAAAGCGTTGACGATCAGTGGAATCACCGCCGGCGACAAAGTCTATGACGGTACAACGAACGCGACGCTGGATACCTCCGGGATCAGCTTCACCGGTTTGTTGGGCGGGGATGATCTGAGCATTGCCTCGGTCACTGGCACGTTCACCGACAAGAATGCCGCCGCAAACAAGACAGTGAACTTGACCGGCAGCAGCTACAACGGAGTTGATGTCGGAAACTATGCAATCACAGATCAAGCGTCCGCACTAGCGTCGATCAGTCAGAAAGCATTGACTGTCAGCGGAATTGCCGCAGCCGACATGGTCTACGATGGGTCCACATCGGCGGTTCTGGATGTTTCGGGGGCTGCGTTTGCTGGAATGGTCAGCGGTGACGACCTCAGCGTTGCTTCGGCAGTAGGATCCTTCGCCGACAAAAATGCAGGAACAGCCAAGCAGGTCGCCATCTCGGGAGTCAACTATGGTGGAGTTGACGTTGGCAACTACAGCTTTGTTGACCAGGCGTCCACGACAGCCAGCATCACACCACTGGCGATCAGTGTTTCCGGGATCACCGCCGCCAACAAAATTTACGACAGCGAGACGGGTACTGCTGTCGACACCAGCGGCCTCTCGTTTGATGGCATGATCGCAGGCGACAATCTGACCGCGAGCGGAACGGTTGGCAACTTTGTCAATAAACACGTTGGCACCGGAAAGTCCGTTCTGTTGACCGACACGATTTACGGAGGCACGGATGTTGGCAACTACCTGATCACCGATCAATCCAGTGCGACTGCCAATATCACTCCATTGTCCGTTCAGCTGACGGGGCTAACTGGATCAGACAAAACGTACGACGCCACGACACTAGCGACACTCAATGGTTCCGCGGCCGTCGCAACGTTGGCAGGCGATGATGTAACACTCAATGGAACCGCGATTGGAAACTACGCCTCCAAGAATGCAGGGGCCGATATTGCGATCACTGTCAGCGGCCTTCATTTGCAAGGTGTTGATTCAAACAACTACGAACTGCAGTCACCTGTTGGGCTGACCGGCAGCATCTTCGCTGCACCGCTGACTGTCACTGCAAATCACGACGCCAAGTTCGTCGGCATGGCCGATTCGGCTACCTTCGCTGGCGTGAACATCACTGGGTTTGTCGGGGGTGAAACGGCATCGGACTTGGGCGGATCCCTGGCAATCTCTCGCAACGGCGTTGGTGTGGACGAATCCGCGGGTGACTATTCAGGTGTGCTGACTCCAAGCGGCTACCTGTCTGGCAACTACGACATCGCCTACGAGGCCGGTGATTTCAAGATCGTTCCAGCGGAAGAATTGCTCGTCCGATTTGGCAACAGTGAGTCAACCTACGGTGAAGCCAACGGTTTCAGCTTTCTATCCGCTCAATACATGGACAGCGGAAACGTCGTCCATGATTTGGCTGCTCCTGTCCAAAACGGCGACACCTACACATTCGACGACGGCGTGGGCGGTACCGCCGAATTGACAATCGCTGCTGAGGCGGCGGCGTATGGCGGCGGCGGAACGCTGGCGGTTGGAAGCTACGACCTGATCGCACTAGGTGTCAGTGAAACCAGTGCCAATTTCTCTAACCAAATCAGCGTCTTGGGAAACCATTCTGTTTCGGCGGCCCCGGTTGGTGCTACGCTCTCGAACGCGGCGAAGATTTATGATGGAACGGTTGCGTTTGACCTGAGTGGTATGAGTTTGACTGGTGGTGTCGCCGGCGACTCCCTCTCACTGAGCGGTGTCGGGGAATATCTGACAAAAAATGCAGGAACCGGCCTGTCCTACACGATCGATGGGTTGACGTTGTCGGGAGACGACGCGGGCAACTATTTCCTAACCAGCGGAAGCTCGCTGTCGGGAAATGACGGATCTATCACGGCGAAGAATGTTGTGTTGACAGCACCGGCCGGAACGAAGACTTACGATGGAAACACGTCGCTCGTTCCTACTCAAGAACATTTGTCGGCGTTGTCTACGCAACTTGGTGTGGACGGCGACTTCGTTGATGCGATCACGCTGACGTTTGACGACAAGAATGTCGGAACGGGCAAAACTCTGACTCCATCCAATGCGACAATCTTGGACGGCAACGGAGGAGCGAACTACAGCATTGGCTATGGTGCAAATTCCGGAGCGTCGATCGAACGACTCGATAGCGTTCAATGGATAGGCGGTTCGACCGGTGACTGGAGTGACCCGAACAACTGGTCCGGTGGGGCAATTCCTGACTTGGCAAACGTTGCCAATGTGATCCTTCCATCCGGAGTGACTCCTTCGATCGACAATTCAGTCGCGGGGCCAATCCAGATCGATTCCATCACCGGTGACAACCTGCTCGTTGAGTCGGGGACCTTGCACATACAGAATGACGCCAACTTGGATCAGCTCGATCAAACCGGCGGGACATTGCAATTCGATGGTGATTTTGGGGTTGACGTGTTGAATCAGCAAGGCGGTTCGCTGGAGCTGGGCGGCACATTGTCTGTTTTGCAAAGCTTCACACAGGCGTTGGGCGGTGTGATCGATGCGATGGAAAACATCGAGATCACACAAACAACCGGACCTCTGAACGTTCAGGATCTGAGTGCAAACCATGTGGAACTGAATGCAAACACCGGCGATGTCCAGGTCGGGGACATCGTCTCGACGGACGGCCTGGATATTGTTGCCGGCAATGGGAACATCAATCAGGCTCTGGGGACCACGATCGTTGCGGGCGGGGCAACCTCATTCGAAGCCAACGGTTCGTTGACGATTGATAATGCGGGCAATGATTTCCAAGGCGGAGTTAGCGTGAGTGCCCAGCACGCTACTCTACGCGACGATGTCGGTGGATTGGAACTTGCCGAGATTCAAACGATCGGTGATCTGGTCGCCGAATCGAAAGGTGGAGCTATCACACAGGTAGCAAACAATTCAATTGCCGTTGGAGGGCTAACAGACCTTTCGGCGGAAGCCGCTGGTAGTGCAGCCGACATTCTGCTGGACGCTGGATACAACGACTTTCAAGGAATGGTTCATGCAAACGGACGTGACGTTCAGCTCAAGGACAACGCCGGTGATTTGACGCTCGGGCAAATCTTCGTGAACGGGCTTCTGGAGGTGGTGACCAACCGCGGTGCAATCGTACAGGATGCGACGTCCACGATTGAATCAGTGGGCGAAGCCTCATTCACGGCTCGGAGTGCCGCGTCACCAGCCGACATTCGACTCAACAATGCGAACAATCAATTTAGGAGCCTCGTGAATGTCGACGGCCGTAGCATCGAAGTCAACGACATCGATGGACAGGTTGATTTTGGACAGTATCGATCGTTTAGCCAGAGCAACGTGCTTCGCGAATCATTGAGCCAGAATGTTCGTGACACGAATACTCGTTACATCGACGAGACTGCTGAGCAAACGACAAAAGGCACGCTTGGCCGAGTGTGGATCGGCATACGTGAATTCGTGAACCGCATTTTTGTAGACGCTGAGGTTCCCGGCGAACTTGGTAAACCGCTGACGATCAAAGAAATCACTCAGTCGGGTGAAGAGATCTACGTTCACCAGGGGCGCGACAAACCGATCGATTTGGTTGGGTCCCAAGAGAATTGAGGTCCAACGAAAACGATTGTGGTTTGGGGTAAGACATGCGTACCTGGCATGATGTGCGTGTGTCGGATTCGCGATGGGGGGCCTGCTTCATGGATCCTTCGCAAGTTTTTTGCGGTCTCTTCGTGAAGATGGTCGTCAATCGAATTCTTTCTCGTTCGACAGCGCGTCTTCACTTTCACAGGGAAGCGAAATCGGTAGATTGTTGAAAGTCAACCTTCCGAGATTCCCACCAAGTACCTGCCGACCATGAATCCTGCATCAAGTTCGTCCGTTGAATCAACAGATCAAACCAGCCAGTTGAATCGTCAAGTGTTTGGAAGACGCGCCCTGTTGCGGAATGGATCGCTCGTTCTGGCCGCTGCCGCGTTGACCAAAGAAATGCTGTTTGCCAGAGAATCGAAAAGCGATCCCAAAGCAGTTCGCGTTGGGGTGATCACCGATTTGCACTACGCGGACAAATCGCCCGCGGGATCACGTCACTATCGGGAAACGCTTGGCAAGCTGGAAACGGCCAGCAAGCAGTTCGCCGCCGATCAGCCGGACTTCGTCGTCGAACTAGGAGATTTGATTGACGCCGCGGATTCGGTGGATGTTGAACAGGGATACCTCAAAACCATCAACAAACAATTTGCTTCGATCTGTGACGATCGACACTACGTCTTGGGCAACCATTGCGTTGACACGTTGACCAAAGATGAATTCCTCGGTGGTGTTGGGCAAGAGCGTTCTTTCTACTCATTCGATCGAGAAGGAATTCACTTCATCGTTCTGGACGCTTGCTTTCGAGGCGACGGAAAGTCCTACGGTCGGCGGAACTTTCATTGGACTGATGCAAATGTGTCGGCAGAAGAATTGGAATGGCTGCGTGGTGACCTGAAGTCCAACAGCAAGCCAACTGTCGTCTTCGCTCACCAGCGTCTTGACGTCAGCAACAATCACGGCGTCAAGAATTGTGTGGATGTACGCAAGGCACTCGAGGAGTCCGGGAACGTCGTAGCGGTTTTCCAAGGTCATAGCCACCAGAATGACCTGAATGAGATCGGCGGCATCCACTATTGCACCATGGCGGCAATGGTCGAAGGATCCGGACCCGAGAGCAATGGCTACTCAGTCATGGATATTCAACCCGACGGTACGATCGAAATCAAAGGTTTTGTACGCCAGGCCAGCTATCATTGGGATGCATAGCGTCCGAGCCTAGTTGTCAGATGCATCAATCAGTCGATGCAATTACTCTGAGATCGAAGTTTCCTCCAATACAAACGCGGTCGTTTGATTCTGGACCACCAACAATTCTCGATCGGGTCTTGTCTGGATTGATTGCGTGGTCCCATCGGGCCAAGTGATGGACACGTCGAGTCGAGCGTCCTCGGCAATTGTTCCCAGACCGAAGGAGAGGACTTTGTCACTCGACGCCATGTAGCCATTGCCGGCAAGAAGCCAACGTGTACTTGATTGGCTACCGTGGGTGACCGAAACCACCGAGCCAATCGCGTCGCGAGTTGATTCGGTTCCGACCAATCGAAGTTTCAAAGAATGGTTTTCCGATGCCTCTTTGGTACGGTTGCACAAAAGCTTGGGGCTTTCGCCCTGGTGGGTGATCACCAGATCCGTTTTGCTATCGCGATTGATATCGAGCTTCCAAACCGAACGACCAACATATTTCTTTTGAAAGTAGTTGGACAATTCGGGGCGGGGGACAACTTGGAAACCTCGCTTTGATTGCGTCCAAAGGTGTGGATGCTGTTCGTAGCCGGACGGCGAGTCGTGATGAACGTGACCGTTGCAGATCATCACCTCGTGGGACGTGTCATTGTCGAGGTCGATTGCGATTGTTCCGAATCCAAGCGATTCGAAGCTTGATTCGTAAAGCCCGGCTGATCGAGTTTGATCGGACCAGATCCCCGGGTTTTGTTGCAGATACAGCGTGTTGTGTTCTTTTTCAAAGTTGGTGACGTAGAAGTCCAGGTCATGGTCGCCATCAAAGTCGGCTGCGGCAATTCCCATGCTGGCCTGGGGACGGGACCGCCAGTCCAAAGCGAGCCCACACAAGGTACCGCTTTCTGCGAACTTCGAATCGTCGAGCATCGATCGCGACCAAAAGTGGTTGCTGGTCATGTCGTTTGCTACAAAAACGTCCATGGACGGCGATCCGTCCAGCTGGCCAACGATCAGTCCCAGTCCGCGACCGGGATTGGTTGGGATGGTGTCCCAAAGCTCGGTCGCGGTTTCGAGTCCGCCAGTTGGACTGCCGCGAAAAAACTGATCGATGTCCGCGTTGTAGTGGGTGGGGACACAGTAGTCGACCGAACCATCCGGAGTATGACATCGCTCACGAAGGGGAGCGTCAGGCTCGCAATAGCGAAGGACGATCATGTCGGAGATGCCGTCCGCGTCCAGATCCGCGATCGCACCACTGGTGGACCACGCCATTTCGTTTTGATCAAACCAAGAGGAGGCTTCAGAGAAGGTTCCATCGCCGTTATTTAGGAACACTTGGTCCACGCCGTAGTTCAACTGAACTAGATCGACAAACCCGTCCGCGTTCAAATCACCAGTCACGGTCCCCTGAGGAAATCCCCGGTTGAGCAAGTTGGATTGCAAACGAATTGGACGCAGTTGCCCTGCTTCGTTTCGAAAGAACTCGCTTTCGCTGAGTCGGGGCTTTTTTGAATCTATCATCTCGGAAGAACCAGCCACGAAGATGTCGGGCCAGCCATCCAGATCGTAGTCCAGGGACGCGCCGCCGGATCCCAGCTGCGAATAGATCGGAATCACTCCGTTTGGCAACTGGATCGGATCGTTCGACATCGCCATGAGTCCACGAGATTCGCTCTCGTCGATCAGTCGATACTCGCTTGCATCCTGTTTCGCTTCTTCGCCGGCCAGCTTTACCGGTGCGGGCGAGATTGGTTCGATCTCGTCAAGCAACGATTCGATCGATAGCCCCGGTAAACTTGCACGGACATGCGAATTCAATGTTGTGAAAGATTCAGGTTCTATTTGCCATGGAAGATCCGAACGTAGCTTTGCAACAATCTTGGCTCGCAGTTCCACTGCAGCTCTTGCCTGGCCATTCGATTCTCGAATCGCATTCGCCAGCCAAGCTTCTGCTTCCCAGTTGCGACCGAGTTGAGCTAGCAGATCAGCGATGGAAGTTGCGATTTCGGGAGACTTCATTTCTGAGCGGTAGAAGCGGTCTTTGACCTGCACCAATTGCTCCAGCAACTCCGCTCGCAGCGTCAGATCCTCGAGCAGTTCTGGGGTGATCCAGTCATGTTGATCCGCGATGAGCTGCAATGCTCTCGCCAGCTTCGCATGAATCTTGCCAACGCCATCGTTGCGTTGAATTGTTTCCCAGTAAGCACGGGCGGCCGAGGCAGGCTGGGCGTTTTTCAAGGCAAGGTTGCCGACGGTCGCCCAGTACTTCCACGCGTCTCGTTTGACATTAGCGGGTACGTTTTGCAACCACTTCAACAAGACCTCGTGTTTGCCGGCCAAGAACAAGCGTTCGGCTTCCAAACACCAGGCGGGCGAAAACGTGGGGTGCTGTTCCAGAATCTTCTGGAGCAACTCACCTGATTCGGCAAATTCGCCCCGGTCTAGCGCGAGTCTCGCCATTCCGATGGTGAGTCGGGCATCGGAAGGGTTGCGACGGGATAGGATCGTTAGCGATTCCACTTCACGGTCGCGTTGCTCGTTTTGTCCCATTGAGAACAAGAGAACCGAATCGAAGTGCCGTTCACGAATGAGCTGGCGACCGTGCGGCAGAGCCAGATTGATCTGTTCTGAATTCACTAAGCAATCAAACAGCCATCGGCGAGTTTCATTTCGGTCCGGATGATTCTCGACAACGTCTTCGAGTAATTCGATTGCTTCGAAGAGTTGCCCGTTCGCCATCAAGCCCGCGACCGCTTGTAGAACCAATGTCTCGTTTTTGAAGTGGTCGGCGCGTGTGGCGTCGACTAACAGAATCGCCATCTCGTCATTCTTGCCGAGCCGCTGTTTCACTTCAGCGGATGCAACCAAAATCCCCACGTCGTCGGGCGAGTGAATCAAAGTTTGGGTTGCAATCTGTTCCGCGACTTCCCATCCCCGGGTTCGCCCCTCGTTCAGAATTTGATCGGGGCCGAATGTTTCAGTGTCAGCTTCACCTTTTGCGGTGGAGCGATCGTTGCCATCAACGTCGGTGACCTTCGAGGTTTTCGACGTCGAGTAAGTCGGGCCGCATCCGACAGAGATAGAACAGGCAGCGGCGCATAAAAAAACTCTGAGCACGACACGCACGGCGTCGAACTCAGAGCAGGTTTCAAAGTTGGAAGCGGAGGCTACCAGCAAAACAGAAGTCTCCGTTAGCGTTTGGACTTCATTTCCTTTTTCATTGCTTCGTCCGATTCTACCATTTGCTTTTGCGACTCTTGGAGCATGCGGTTGTACTCTTCAATCTCGCTGTCGCTCACTTCGCCAGCGAGGTTGGTTGGTTCACCGCTGTCACAACCGACGGTCAGGGAAAAAGCGACAAGGCAGGCAAACAAAGCGAATCGATATTTCATGGTTCTGTTGTGGGAAGGATGTTTGGAAGAACGTGCGTCCGCCTGCGACTGAAGCGGACGCGTGTGAAAGTTAGCTTTGATCAAAAGACGTCTTCGATAATTTCCTTGGCTGCTCGTGTGCCGAGGGCACCCCAAACGCCGTAGGGGCTCTTCGATCCGGCAGATCGGTAAGCGTTGACGCCAAGTTGGCTTTGATTGCCAGCTTCGACCGAGTCAGTCATGAACTTCACGGCACCGTCGCCCATCAAGACGTGAACACCACCTTGGTGACGACTCGATGCGGAGTACCAACCTGAGTTGCCCGCGTTTTGCTCGTTGCAGATGGGGCTGTTTGGTGGTTGAGCGGTGAAGAAACCACTGAAGTTTGGCAAGTGCTCTGCCCAACGGAAACCGCGACCATCGACACCGCTGACGGTGGTTTGCGACGCATCCCAGAATTGAGGACGAGCCGGATCGACCAAGTTGTCGCAGTCGTTTGGTGGATAGTTGCGAACGAACGACCAACCTCGGTTGAGGGCGGCGGTGCGAGCGTCTTTATCGCCCAAGTCCGTTGCGATCTCACCAGCAGCAATCGTGTTGGACAAGCCGTCCAGAACATCGCGAAAACGTCGGCTCTTGTGCACGGTGAAGAATCCACGTCCTGCACCTTGGATCTCGTTCGCCAAACCGGAGCTGATATTGCCGTACCCGATTGGGGCGCTGTTGTTCCAATCACCTTGGTGAGCGCGTTCGGCGGAATCACCCAAGTTGGCTGCGTAGTTCGTACGTCCGAGCGACGGCAGGCCAACACCTGGATCGCTTGGGCAACGGAACGTGGGCATTTGCGTGACCCATGGCGTGTAAAGAATCTCGTCTGGGGTCGGGCCCATTGCGCTGAATGGACCACCGTTCCGAGTCGCTCCGCCACTGACACCGCCGTTGCCGCTTGCGGCTGGAGGGCTGGCACCACGCGAATCCACGTTCAATGGGTTTGAGATCATCTCCCAAAGACCTTGTTGTTCGATGAACGGAGTCAAACCAACCAACCAGCTCAAACGGCCGTTGTTAGAGACTTCCGAAGGTCGCCAAATTTGGGCGGAGTGTGGATCGGTCGTGCCGCCACCATGAATTGGCAATTGGTTGTACGCACTGTGGTAGTTGTGAATTGCCAAACCGATTTGTTTGAAGTTGTTGCTGCAGCTCATGCGGCGGGCAGCTTCGCGAGCGGCCTGCACGGCGGGCAACAACAAACCAACCAGAACGCCGATGATCGCGATCACGACCAGCAGCTCGACGAGCGTAAAGCCTGCTCGTTGCGAAGGGGACTTTTGCATCAAGATGTACTCCAACCGAGAGTGGGATGAGGAATTCGAAACGAATCCAAAAAGGAAAAGACATGGTTTCTGACAGCCATCCGCCTGTTCCTAGAACGAAAAGCGAGATGAGTCAGTCGCTGCTCGCTTATGGCGGGTAGCCGACGACTGTCAGCTTGCAACGGGGACTATTCTGCCTTGAGGTTTCAAATTCTCCATAGCTAGATTGCTAGAGGATGGCCTTTCTTAAACAGGCAGGGCAGCGTTCAAATCTATATTTGGGGCCGGGCGCATCTTGAGCGTTTGTAAAGGCCGTTCGTTAGCCGTTAGCCTGGCGGAGCGAGGGATGCTATATGCCATTTTTTAACTTGTCTAAAATGCAGCCACGGTCGCTCGTTTGTTTCCGTCCAAGTCAACGGGATTGAGTCAGGATCGTTGTGGTAATTTGGTCGGAGTGCATCGTCGTTGCTTCCCGGCGAGACGATGTCCGATCGCTGGACAGAAATTTGGACCGATGTCTCGACAAGCGTTCATCGCGAAACGTTAATTCTGCGAGTGTATCCTGAGGGAATATACGGCGGAGGCGAAATCAGACACCGACAAGGTTGCCAGGCAACGTGTTTCGTTATGCTTTTGAGAGTTGCATGATCATTCGCTGCCACAGGCTTCGCCTAAGTATCCAGAGGCTTCGCCCAAGGATGCTGCAGAAAACTGTGCATTCGATTGGCTAATCCGCGTGGAAACGCGAGTAATGAGCATGTATACTGTTGGTTAGATAGCAGAAATTAAACTTTCGATTTGCCG
>NZ_DDGH01000098.1:75115-147139 GCF_002337565.1 Rhodopirellula sp. UBA1907
GGCTTTGGCGGGGGAGTTGAAATGAAAAAGGCCGTCGCGAAGAATCTATACACCTAATTTCTACACAAATTGGGTGACGGAGCACACTTTAATGTGAGTTTCGATCACTCAGGGACAACGTGATGGAAGATATCCAGACTCCGGAATTCGTCTCCAAACAAACGGTCGAAGCCTCGCATTTCTACTTGGATCTGGATCCAGATAGTTCGAGTCGTTTCACCGTCGTTTGTGGTGGGGTGGAGCGGACGTCCCTGGATTACGTCGTCGAACGCAGCAATTTCCCGTTTTGGGGGCTGGAGATCGTCGACCAAGGCGAGGGCAAGCTGCAACTCGAGAATGAGTGGTTTGATTTGAAGCGAGGCACCGTGTTTGCCTACGGCCCCGGGGTTCGGCACCGAATCGAAAACAGCTCGAAGACCGGTATGCGGAAGTACTACCTGGACATGTTCGGTACCGATGCGAAGAGCCTTTTGCTGGAAGCGAACCTGCTTCGCGGATACCCGTTGCAGGTCCGGAACGTGAAAGAGTTGACCGATCTGTTCTCGATTATTTCAACGGAAGGCAAGGACGATCAATTTCGATCTCGCGACATCGTTTCGTTGATCACTCGAGCAATGATCATCAAGATCGCGCAGCGGAAGTCGACGACCGAAGGCGATTCGCCCAAAGCGTTCGAAGTTTACGAAGACATCCGCCAGTACATGGAAGACAACTTTCGTGATCTAACATCGATCGCCCAAGTCGCCGAACAGTGCGGCTACACGACCGTTTACGTTTCGCGGCTATTCAAGCGATACGCCTCACGAGGTGCGTACCAGTACTTGTTGCGACTGAGAATGAACTACGCCGCGGACCTGTTGTTCACCCAAGGAATGAAGGTCCGCGACGTTGCCGAGATGCTGCAATTCGCCGATGCGTTTCAGTTTTCACGAGCGTTCAAGCGTGTCTATGGCGTGCCGCCGAGTCAGTTGAAACGCTCTCGTTGAAGTGACGACGCTTGGCATCATTTTTGAGTCAGTAAATCACGGTCGGTCAACCATTCCAGCATTCGTTCCGGCCAACGTCCCGCGGCGGTGTTGTTGTTCTCGCGGAAACCAAACCCGTGACCGGCTTCGCTGTAGACGTGCATCTCGCAAGGCACGTTCGCTTCCTTGTACTTCAAGTAGACCTTCGCCATCCCGAATGCGATGTCTTCCCGATCGTGAAAGCCAAACGCGATGAACGCCGGTGGCATGCCTTCCGAAACAGTGAACGTGTCGGATTTGCCCGGGTAGATCAACCCTTGGAAATCGGGGCGGCTGCTCACACGTTCGATCGGATCAGATGAATCGGGGTTCCCGGACTGCGGATGCATCGCCGAGTATGCGGCCAACTCTCCGCCGGCGGAAAAGCCAAGGATCCCGATGCGGTTTGGATCCAAGTTCCATTCCTTTGATTTGGAACGAATCAATCGGATGGCTCGACGAGTGTCGTCCATCGCATGGCCTTCCAGCGTGTAGTCGGAATTGGGCTCGCGGCAAAGTCGGTATCGCATCACGAAGGCGGCTACCCCGCATTCGGCAAACCACTTCGCCAGCGAATCGCCTTCGTGGCCGAGGCATAGTTTGCTGTGACCTCCGCCCGGCGCGATCAAAATTGCGTTTCCGGTGGAGGCTTCTTTGCTCGGCAGATAGGGAGTGATTGACGGATGGTGAACGTTGGAGACGTTTGTGCCGGTCACGACTTCGGGTTCATGCATGCGGTCTTTGGATCCCGGCGCCCCGTCTTTCCACAACGGAATCCTTTGAGGTGCTTCATCGGCAAAGGCAAACGAGGTGAAAACAACGCAAACAGCAATCGTTGCGGCGATGGCGGTTCGCAACTGCGGTGTGGATGATTCGGGGAAACGATTCATCAGCTTTCCTGCACAAGGTGGGGCATCGGAAGGACAAAGGAGGGGATCGAGATTGTAGTCCACACAAAACTCGCCGATCCAGCTTGACGTTCAATTAAACTGTTAGCCACAGAAGTTTCGACCGTCGCATTTTGCAGTCTTCACAAGCATTCCAATTGGGGCCCAGCCCTCGCCAATGAATTTCGCGTCCACCAAAGAATCGAACCACAACAACGGCGATGATTCGGATAGAGGAACGTGGGTGCTTGGCATCGATCTTGGCGGAACCACGATCAAGTTCGGTCTTTTTCGCGGCGACAAGCTGATCTGGCGAAATCACATCCGAACGGATGACTTTGAATCGCCCGAGGCCGCATTTCAGTCATGCCGAGACAGTGTCGAACGCACGCTCAAGGAATCCTCGCAAACGTTGGAGGATTTGCATGCGATCGGATTGGCGATGGCGGGTGTGCTGGATCCAAAAGCGGAAGCCTTGGCGGAAACCGCGAATTTGCATCGTTGGCATCATCTGAATTTTCGCCAGCAACTTGCCGATGTTTTTCAGAAACCGGTTGCTCTATTGAACGATGCTGACGCGGCGGCATTGGCTGAGTCGGCCCATGGATTGTGCCGTGCGAACTCATTGGTGTTGCTGACGCTCGGCACCGGAGTGGGAGGCGGCGTCATCCTGGATGGACGTCCCATCCGTGGTGCGAATGGATGCGGTGGAGAGATTGGTCACGCAACGATTGATTTTTCCAACGACGCTCGAATGTGTGGTTGCGGCTTTCCTGGGCACCTGGAAGCCTATGCCGGATCGGCCGGCGTGATTCAAACGGCGAACGAGATTCTGAAGCAAACCGACGCCGCAAGTGCGCTTCGGGGAATGAAGTCACTGACGCCACTTGCGATCGCGAATGCCGCGGCCGATGGGGACGCGGTTGCGATCCGTGTCATTCACCAAACCGGAGTCGTGATCGGTCGAGCGATCGCGATGTTTTCCCACGTCGTGGATCCCGACGTTGTGCTTTTGGGCGGAGCGATGACGTTTGGTGGCCCGGGAACTGATACGGGCAAGCAGCTTTTGCAGTCGATCCGGGAGGAGTGTTTCCCGCGGACCTTGGTGCAAATCAGCTCGCATCTGAAGATCGAATTTGCCACCTTGGGCAACGATGCCGGGATCGTCGGTGCGGCTCACTATTCTCGGCAAGTTGCCGGCGAGACCTCTTGGCCCGGAACCGCTATAAGATAGCGTCGCCGAATTCCACTTCGCTGAACCGACCAAGAGAAACATCATGTCTGGAACGGACGCCACGCACCTGGTTCCACAATCGCCCAAGAACAAAATTGCCTACCGGGTTTATCCCGAGTCGACCGACGCGAGTGCCGCCGTCGCTCATGAGATCGCCGACCTGATCCGTAAACGTGCCGCCGAATCGCGAATGGCGGTGTTGGGATTGGTCGCCGGCTCATCTCCCGTCAACGTGTACGCCGAGCTGATTCGGCTTCACCGCGAAGAAAACCTGTCAATGGCGAACGTGATCACGTTCAACTTGGACGAGTACTACCCGATGAGTCCGGATTGCTTGCAGAGCCATGCCCGCTTCATGCAAGAGCACCTGTTTGACCACGTTGACATTCGCCCTGAGAACATCCATTTGCCCGATGGCACTCAGCCCGTCGAGACCATCGCGGATGGGTGTGCCGCTTATGATCAAGAATTGATGGACGCCGGTGGCATCGACATCCAATTGCTCGGGATCGGACGGACCGGGCACATTGGTTTCAATGAACCTGGGTCGGGCACCGATTCTCAGACGCGAATGATCACGCTCGATGGAATGACTCGGATCGATTCGGCCAGCCATTTCTTTGGCGTTGAAAATGTGCCTCGGCGAGCCATCACGATGGGTGTCTCCACGATCCTGCAAGCTCGCAAGATTTTCCTATTGGCGTTTGGCGAAGGCAAATCATCGATCATCGCACGAACCATCGAAGGTGAGCTCGCTCCTTCGGTTCCCGCGACTTCGTTGCAAGAACACGCCGACGCGGAATTGATACTCGACCGAGCGGCGGCGGCTCAGTTGACTGTCATTCAATCACCATGGTTGGTCGGTAAAGTCATTTGGGATGACACCATGGTCCGCCGTGCTGTGATTGATCTGTCTCAGTCGTTGCAAAAGCCCGTCTTGATGCTCGTTGATGGAGACTACAACGAGAACGGATTGCAGGATCTTCTCGCCGAACATGGATCGGCCTATGAAATCAATCTTCGCGTCTTCCGACATTTGCAAAGCACAATCACGGGATGGCCAGCCGGCAAACCAGACCAGCCCGGCGTGGTGTTTCCCAAGCGGATCATTCTGTTCTCACCTCACCCCGATGATGACGTGATCTCGATGGGAGGCACTTTGACTCGCCTCGCCGGTCAGGGACATGAAGTGCATGTTGCGTATCAAACGTCCGGCAACATCGCCGTGTTTGATGGAGATGCGATTCGATTCGCCAAGTTTGCTCACGAATTTTGCAAAGAGTTCGACTTGCTCACACCGCCGGTGGTCAACTTGACCAAACGGATGATCGAGTTCTTGGGAACGAAGGATCACGGCGAGGTCGACATCCCTGAGATGCAGCGACTGAAAGGATTGATCCGCCGTGGTGAAGCCGAAGAGGGAGCGATTGTTTGTGGTGTTCCTGCCGAGCGATTGCATTTTCTGGAGTTGCCGTTCTACGAAACCGGTGTGGTTCGGAAGAGTCCCATCAGCGACGCCGACATTCAGATCACCGTGGACCTCCTTCGCGAAGTCCAGCCTCATCAAATTTATGCCGCGGGAGATCTGAGTGACCCGCACGGAACGCACCGAACCTGCCTGGACATCCTGCTGGCCGCTTGTGAACGATGCCAAGACGACGAATGGATGAGCGAGTGCGTGGTTTGGCTTTACCGCGGTGCTTGGCAAGAATGGGCACCTCATGAGATTGAAATGGCCGTGCCGTTGAGCCCTCAAGAAGTCGATCGAAAGCGTGCGGCCATTTTCAAGCACGAATCGCAAAAAGACCGAGCCCTGTTCCCCGGTGCCGATGCTCGTGAGTTCTGGCAACGAGCCGAAGCTCGCAACGCCCACACCGCCCGCACCTACGATCAACTCGGTTTGGCACAATACCAGGCCATCGAAGGTTTTGTAGAATACAAGCGGCCCCAGGGTTGAGGTTTCAAGCGGAGACGCACTACGAACCTCGCCTCTGATGACTCTTGCCGAGTGAATACGCAGAAAACCGCATGCTTCTTCGAGACATCAATCGATCTTACGTGGGCCAAATTCTGGTCGTCGCCATTGGCGGCATCACCTACCTCCAATTCGGATCCATGGCTGGTCTCTTGGTTGCGTTGATCGGGTTCGTTGTTGTGGTAATTCGGCTCATTCAGCAATTCCTGCGTGTGTGAGGATCCGATTTATGCCGGAGGCTTCGATTTCGATGCTGAATCTACAAAGGCGGTTTCGTGATGGAGACCTGCAGCCAAGCGAGACCCTCCAGGTAGATCAAGAAGGTTGCTCCTGCGGTCATGTGACTGATCCATGACTGGACGAGCAAAGCGACGTCTGTTTGTTTGGACCGCGAATGCGATTTGCGTTTGCGTCGCAATCCTGCTCATTTCGGCGTTGTTCCTGACATCGGCACGATGGAGCGGCCGATTCATGCTTCGGATCAATGTCAAATTGCCACCTGCGATCGAACGGGATTCGCTGATGTACATGCCGTGCCGGGACAAGCAGACTGCGGAGTGGCTTTGCAGACCTGGCAATCAAGTGACAGAAGGATTTGAACTGCCGTATCAGCGAACGGCGGACTATGACGTCGTTTCCGTGTCGATCGGGGGAAAGTCCAGTGTCCTTCGAATCTTCGATACTTATCACCAGCCTGACTCGGTCGTCTTGCAGTATGACCAGGAAACAAAATCTGGCTTAAAGGACTCGTGTCGAATTCACTTTCCGGTCCCGATGGGACGCGGTGATCGTTCCGTCTCGATCGATTTGACGCAGGCAGACAAGTGATCCGATTGCTTTCCGTGCCTGTCTTTCTGTTATTGGCTTGTGCGCTGTCTGGCGTCTACGGGATGATTCACAATCAGGTTTCGTATTCGATTTCGCCGGAGTATTTCACGAAGCTCAAATTCGAACAATTTGGAGTTTCGCACAGTACGCCAGAGCGACTTGGAGCAGCCGTTGTCGGATGGCACGCATCATGGTGGATGGGGCCCTTCATCGGGCTCTTCCTGATCCCGGCTGGAATGCTTGTCCGCAGCGATCGTGGATACGTGCTCGCGGTGCTCCGTGCATTCGTTGCGGTGCTCGCGACAACAACGCTGGTTGGTGCGGCTGGGTTGCTACTCGCGGTTGTTTTTGCGAGGGCCGACCCGGAACTTGATTCAATGCTGCGTGATGCGATGATCGCTGATCCAATCGCATTCCGTCGAACCGCGGCTCTTCACAACGCGAGCTATATCGGCGGGCTTCTCGGAATCTTTGCAGGTTGGGCAAGCATTCTTAAGTCTTTCCTGCGTGAGAACGTTCGACTGAACTTTCGGCCGCGAAAGGTTGAAGGATGAAGCGGAAGAGTTGTTCGCTTCGAACGCTGTTTTGGTGCGTGACACAGACGGTGTTTGTATTTGCACTTAAACAGTTTGCATCGCCGGTGCATCTTCGAAACTCGGAACGCGACACCGATTTCACCTTCTGTAATCGGTGTTCATCCCATTCATCTGTGGCCGAAACACACGAACGCCTGTCACGTTTGGAATCCGAAAACGTTGCTGTTCATGCGATCGTTTTTGCCGCAGATGAATTGAGATGAACACGGATTAGAGGCGGAATCGTTTGATTTCTACGCGGGGTTTCCCAAAATTCAGCAGCAGGCAAATTGGCAATCCTGTTGCCTTCAAGTAGTTCAGGCACTGGGCGGTGAATGCGGCGTTGATCTCCTTGACCGCTTTGAGTTCCACAATCACCGCATTGGAAACGAGCAGGTCTGCGAAATACTCACCGACAACGACTTGCTCGTAATGCACTTTGATTGGGGCCTGCTGAATCACATCAAGACCATGTTTCCGCAGTTCGTAAGCGAGGGCGTTTTCGTACACCTTTTCCAAGAATCCGCACCCAAGAGTGTTCGAAACTTGGAACGCGCAGCCGATAATGTCCGCGGTCAACGCATCGAGTCGATCATCGATCATCTGTGTTCATCCCATTTATCTGTGGCCGATATTCACGACCGCTGTCCAGTTTCGTATTGAAATAGCTGGTTGTTGTACGAGCGTTTTTGTCACAGATGAATAGGATGAACACGGATCAGAGGCGGAAGTTCCTGCGGGAGCATGGCGGCGAAAATAGGTTGGATCGCGGCGATTGGGGTTGAGTAGCGATCTTGAATGATCGATGCAGGATACGAATTGCTGCGGTGCGAGAATTGCGCTGCTTTATCGAACCGGGGACTGGTTTGATGGTGTGCCTGATTCGTATTCCCAAGGGACAAGACGAGGGTCAGGTCTGGCGGTGATGGCGAGCCATTTTCCGTCTTGGGATACATTGACGCCTGAGATTTGCCGATTGGTGGGTTGATTAGGCCATGGCTTTGGATTGCCGGGGTTGGTGATGTCGACCGCATGCAATTCGTTACGCCGCGTTTCGACGGACAACATCGGGAATAGGAGATGACGACTGTCGGACGTCCATGCAAAATCACCGCCGACTTTTGCGGGCGTTGGGATGACCTGAAGGCGGCTTGGGTTGGACAATGTGACGACGGCGAGTTCGTCGTTCGAGTTGTCGCGGCGTCGTCCCTTGATCGCGATTTGCTTGCCGTCCGGTGACCAACTCATGTTCCAGTAGATGTAGCTGTACCGAGTCGCATCTGGACCTTGCAGAATGGATTTGCTTGACGACGTGTTGAGATCCCAAATGAAAAGACTGCCACGTCTGCTGTAGGAGAGGAGGTTTGGAATCGGTGACCACTGGATTCCCCAACCGCTCGGATCCAGGATGGTGCGATTGGAACCATCAGCGTCCATGATTCCAACGCCCTGACGAGCAGCCGAAAACGCGATTCGTTTTCCATCGGGGGAAAACGTCGGCATGGAACCGAATCCTAAGTCCACCGGATCGCCGCCGACTTTTTCGACTCGCATCAACCGAGCGGTCAAGGTGCTACTGGCCTGTTGATCGTAGGCGATTTGCGTTCCATCGGGTGACCATTCTGGTGACCCAACATGCAATAGCGTTTCATTCGGCTCTGCCAGATCTCGAAGCTCTGTTCCATCGATGCGAACAACTGATAGAACCGGTTTTGGATCCGACGATGGCGAAACCAATAACTCCTCGGCCCGAAGGGTGAGACTCTTCCATTTCGCCGACGTCGTCCCGCCGCCTTTCGCGATGCAAACGAGCTGGACGCCACCGATGGGAACCTCCTCCGCTGATGCGGTCTCTTGATGAAGCAACTGCCAATGATCGGATTCTTCCTCGGCAAACAGAAAGTAGACATCGTCATCACGCCTTGCGATTCGCAACCTGCCAGAGATCGATTCGTTGATGCGCCTGTCCGTTTGGAATCGCATCGTCCCATCTGGATGAGTCAGGTTGATGGAACCCATCAGGTGCCTTCCGTGGCCATCGGCATATCCCGTCGCGGCGATCAGTTTTCGGGACATGGAATCATCCAACGAAATCGCAACCGCCACACGAGCGATGTCGGCCGTCTTGGGGATCACCGCTTGGGTAAACTCCGCAACGACGTCGAAATCCCCACGCATCGAAAATCTTGGGGCGGCGGCAAGTTGCTTCCAGGGCCCCACGGACGCCGCAGTTAACCGCAAACCACCATCCGCTTCTGTTGCTCCGGCACTTTGGCGAATGGTGGTCGCATTGAAATAGCGGGTCGTCGCATGAACGTCTTCAAAGTCATGATGAAAGGCGGAGGTCATCTCATTCAGTGACGCGTGTAGCTGGTACGGAACTGGATCGGCCAACTCTTGTGGCTCGGACAATTGTTTCGGCCAATTGCCTCGTAGCGTCAGCCCTTGTGCTCTAAGCTCCTCGCGATCGGCAAAGTGAAACAAGCCGAAGGTGCGATCACTTTCGGTGTCCAATGGACGCAGGTAGATGAGCTGGTCGTTCAGTGAAAGCTTGATCGTTTGATCGACCAATTGCAGTTCGACGTGGTTCCACTGCGACGGCATCAATGGGACGGTTCCCCCGTGACGCTGGTAGTCTGACAAAAACTCCATGTTGTCGGGACGCAGCTGAGTGCGATCGAAGCATCCGTCGGTGATCCAGTGTTCGGCGACGCCTTCGTCTGAAATGAGAAACGCAAGGCGATCGAGTGCGGGATACGCACTCACCTGCCCCGGATCGTAGAAGAATTCGTATTCCACGCGATCACCATCCAATAGCGGGCGGAAGTATCGAAGCAAGCTCTCGCAGTGGGACTGGTCCAAGTCCTCTCGCTTTGGATCAACAATCAGCGTGTCGCCGCGTGCAGTGTCGACGCGTTTCCACTGGCCTTTGTATTCAGGGCGTGAGGCACCGTAGTAGTCGGTCCATCCAGCCAGGCCTCGTGATGTCAGCATGGGGACAGCGTCTGGAATTTCGGGAGCACCGCCGATGTGAAGGTCCCTGAAATGTGCATTGGCCGTGTACCAGCATCGCATCGCCAACCAAGGTGCGGCGTTGGTCGCGACGGATTCCATCTGCACTGGGCGACCATTCAAGTGGACGGTTTGAATTTCGTCTTTGATGATCGATCGATAGTGAATCCAACGATCAAGTTTCTCAAAGGGCTCGTTCAGTTCGATTTCGTCGAGTCCCCAACTGAATACACCGCTTCGAAAGTGAGTGTTCCGCAGACCGGGACCGACAAACCGTCCAGCCACCAAAATTTGACCCAGCTTGTTCGCGGCAAGGTTTGCCTCGATGCTGTAGCTGCCTTTCAAAGGTGTCGCTAACGCCAAGAACTCGTTGTGGCTGCCACCGCGGTTAGAAACGACGCCTGATTCGTCTTGAACCCACTCAGCGAGGAGATCTCCGTTTCCTCGGGTGGACGCGGTCGCTTCGTGAATCGGAATCCATTCTTGTTGATAGTCCGCGGTCCACTTGTAGGTCTTTCGAACCGCCTCGTCGGTCGATGCCCATTGCTTGTCGAAGAGTTCTGTCCGGATGCGTCGTATTTGGCCGACGAATGAATTGGGAAGATCCGATTGATTGCGAGCAACGCAGGTTTGATAGAGAAGAGAAACCAGTTCTCCCAATGCTGGAGATTCAGAAAGCTGGCTGGTTCCTCGATGAGCCACCAAAGCGGCCGGCCAAAGTTCAGCGAGTGAATTCTTGGTCGCTTTGGACATGAGTTCGTGGAGCACGACGATGGACTCTTCGGTCCGGGGGCCGTTGCCTCGCTCCATATCAATCAGTGCCAACATCGCTTGACGCGCACGTTCATCGTTTGGCGAATTCACAGCGGCCAACTCCACTCGCTGACGCAATTCAGGCAACTTCTTTTGCTGCTTGGCTAGGTTCAACGCGTCGTAGACCGGCGAGACGATCTGGGATTCGTGAGTTTGAAAGCCGGAATCGCTTCGGACCCTCGGAGAAGGGTTGGTTGGGGACGATGCACCCGATACCCGAAAGCTCGCGTGAGATCGCGAAGGCAAAATCCACTCAAGGAGGGAATCCAAGCGCTCCTGGGCTGGAAGTGCTGACGTGATTCTTCGGATTTCCAACACATCTTCGGCAAACAGGTCTGATCCGAACAGCAATTCTCGGACGTGTTCGTCCAGTTTGGTGATCGAGGTTCCTGGTCTAGGGTTCTTGTCCGTAGACGTTGATTGGAACGACGCCGATTGGTTGGTGCGTTGTCCGAAAGCGTCGGATAGAAAGCAGACTTGAGCCACCGCAAGCACCGCGAAGATGACAAGTCGGGCGAGCACAAACGCTTGAATCGCAAAACGCATGTTATTGCCAAATGAAGGTGGGAAATGATTCAGCGATTGAACCAATGAACGGTTCGGTTGCGGGGATTCATCGTACCACCTGCTTGTTTCTGTCGCTCAACTCGAAGATTTTGTTGTAGCACCGCATCGTTTTGCTGTACGTACGGCTAGCTTCACGATCGGCTAAGTTGTCGGTCGCTGCTCAACGCCATTCTCTAGGAATCAGTCGCTAACAACTCCACTGCGATCCTTGCATACCAAGACCAATCCGTATCGTACGCCGGAAACAACGCCGGTCGCTTCGCCTGAGTCGGGAAGCACGAAGTGTCCTGTCTGCGACCATCCGATCGCACGATTGCGATTCGTCTTTCCTCGATGCAAATGTGATGTGTGCGGAAGGCGTCTTCGGCTGAAGAATTCATGGAAGGCAAGTTCGCTATCGACGCTGACCGCAATCGCTTGCTTTGTATCCATGCTCTACTTTCGAGCGTTGCCGACAAACAAACCAATTTTGTTTGGGGTTCACGCATTCTTATTTCTATGCCTCGGCACGATTTGGTTCCATCTGTTTGGAAAGCCAGCACTCAGCACTTGGAAGGGCGCCGCATCGCGAACGGTCCTTGAGCGAGAACGCAGGCAATTCCAAGACGAGTCAGGTGCCGTCGACGCTGACTAGCCACAGAAGAGCGTCCGGCGATACTGCGCTGGTACGATTCAATACACAAAATGCTTGCGGTTGATGCTTCCAAGGTCAAAGATGAGGTAGCCAGCGTCTAGCGATTAGAATTCCAGCGATTGAATAACACGTCACCTCCATGAAGGAAGGAATCAAAATGCGACGCCCGATTGCAAACCTATGCGTTTGTTTGATGCTTGTCGGTTCTGCGATGAACGCGGCCGCCGCGCCCGTCGGTTTGATGGGCACGATTGTTCGGTGGCAGTATCCCAAAGCATCCATCAATCATGCAAAGGGTTCAGACGCGGCGACGATCGATGCGGAGGGCAATCGAACCGTGCCTTCCACTGTGTTTGAAGCAAACATGACGACGGAAGCGTCGGTGGCACAAGTCATCCAGTACTATCATGAAATGTTGACGCGAAATCCGAAGAATGATGAGAAGGTCGGCATTCAACCGGATAAGGGACGTTCGGTATTGTTCCGTGATGAGTCAAAGGGACGGCCGTTCGAACTTCACGTGATCCTGGTGAATTCAGAGACCACATCTACCACGTTGATTGTCTCGCGAGGAGCGGACGAAGAGCAAACTCAAATCACTTGGAAACAATACAGCCGTTACCCGATCTCATCCAACGCGAAAACGCCAGCTGCGCCTGCTGAAGCTAGCAACGCCGACGGCAAATAGCTTGCCTCGATTCAGTACCGACTCCGGCCTCGTCAACGTAGGAACACGAGTATGAAACTTTGGACACTGCTCGGCTTAGCCACAGTCACGGCGCTGCTTCCAGTTACTGCGCAGTGCGAAACCGAGGTGGCTGTC
This sequence comes from Rhodopirellula sp. UBA1907, assembly GCF_002337565.1. Classification (NCBI taxonomy): domain Bacteria; kingdom Pseudomonadati; phylum Planctomycetota; class Planctomycetia; order Pirellulales; family Pirellulaceae; genus Rhodopirellula; species Rhodopirellula sp. UBA1907. The sequence goes on from NZ_DDGH01000098.1 coordinate 87,468, forward strand.
GAATTATTGCGTTTCGAACCGAAGGACGAGGAGCGAGACCGCGAGGTACCGATCAAGGTTTACTGGAACGGTGAACCGGAACCCAAACCGGTTGTTTTATTCTCGCACGGACTTGGTGGTTCGCGAGAGAACAATGCTTATCTCGGCGAGTACTGGGCATCGGCTGGTTACGTCGCCGTGTTCATGCAGCACGCGGGGAGTGACGAAAAGGTTTGGAAGACCGCCCGTCCGCTGCAGCGAATGGCGGCACTCAAGTCAGCGGCGAGTTTGCAAAGTTCGCAAGATCGGATCAAAGATGTTTCCTTCGTGATCGATCAGTTGACTGCGTGGAACGAGAAGGCTTCTCATCCGCTACACAATCGGATGGACTTGGAGCACATTGGGATGAGTGGTCACAGTTTTGGGGCGGTCACGACGCTCGCGGTGGCAGGTCAGAAGCTGCCGCTGAATCGGAGCTTCGAAGAAGAGCGAATCGACGCATTTGTGGCTTTCAGTCCTCAGCCGGGCAAGGGACTTCCCGCGGACCGAGGTTTCGGTCACTTGGCGAAACCGATGTTGTGCATGATGGGGACGGAGGATGCCAGTCCGATTGATCCGTCTTTTGATCCCGCCAAACGACGAGAGGTGTATTCTGCTTTGCCGAAGGGCGACAAGTACGAGTTGGTTCTGGATGGTGCGGAGCACTCGGCATTTGGAGACAACCGTGGGCTGCGTTCCAGGAATCGAAACCCGAAGCATCACCCGGCGATTCAGCAAATCAGTCTGCGGTTTTGGGACGCTTATTTGAAGGGCGACGATTCGGCGAAGCAATGGTTGCAATCCAATCGGCCGCTGTCCGCAACCGGGTTGGGTGATGTCGACGTTTGGAGCTGGAAGTGACGGCGAAGTTTTATTCTCGCTCTCCAAACGATCCGTCTTGATTTGGGGCGGTCGATTTTGCTAGCGGTGCAGTTCGAGGATTCTCGCACGTGTTCCCGCGAAATTTGGTCGCATCATGCTGGCTCGATACCACCGTTTTCTAATCGCTTCCCTGTTCGTTTGTCTTGGTTTGGCTGTCGCTGACGCACCGTCCGCTCAGGCTCAGATCACCACTCGCACTCAACTCGGAACGCAGGGCGATTCCACAGCAAAGCTGTACGAGCGGCTGGTCAATCGTTTGCACGCGACGACCCAGCCCCAGCAGGATTACTTGCTCGAGATCACGAAGCGAGTGAACGAGCGAAAGCTGGATTTGCGACTGGTCGTTGCGATCGAACGATATTCGATCCGCCGCGACTCGCATTATCCCTTTCCGTTCTTTGAGCGAGCCCTGAAATATGAAGCCGCCAAACGCGGCATCACGTTGCCTTCGATCAAGTTGTACCAGGACCAACCCATTGTGACCGTCCCGACCTATTGAGGACGGAGCTTTGGGTTGCAGGTCGGTTTTGACAGTTGGCAAGCGAATTTGGGTGAACATTCAGCCCGCAGTGGCTGATCCATCGGCGTCGGTGCTGTCCGACGCCCGCATCGGCAGATATCCTGTGAGCGGTTCACGTATCTTCTCCATCTAAAGCCGACGCATCCGCCACATGGATTTTTTGATTTACCTCGCCCTCGTGCCCGCCCTTGGTGTGACGGCACAATGGCTGGCGTGGCGAACGAAGTTGCCCAGCATTCTGTTGCTGCTTCTGTTCGGGGTTTGCTTGGGCCACTTTGTTGTCCAACCCGATAGCTTGCTGGCTGATTTAACGGGCGGTGACGAAACGGCCGGTCCGAACATCTTGTTCCCGTTGGTGTCGCTGTCGGTCGCGATCATCATGTTCGAAGGTGGGCTGACGCTCAAACTCAGCGAGCTTCGCGAATCGGGTTCCTCGTCGCTGCGACTGTGTACGGTTGGTGCCGCGTTGGCTTTCGTCGGCAACACGCTGGCAATCCACTGGATACTCGGCTTCGCATGGCACCTCAGTTTTCTGTTGGGGGCGATCTTGGTCGTGACAGGGCCAACGGTAATCGGACCATTGCTGCGACAGGTCAAACCGAGTCGTCGCGTTGCATCGACGTTGAAATGGGAAGGGATCGTGATCGATCCCATCGGTGCGGTTTTGGCCGTTCTGGTCTACGAAGAAGTGGTGCTGGCCCAATCCGCACCCCACTTTTCCAGCGCCTTGAAGTCGCTTGCCATCACGGGAGCAATTGGCGTTGGTTTGGGTGTCGCTGGTGGTGCGTTGTTGACTCAAGCCCTTCGCCGTTACTGGGTCCCCGATCATTTGCACGGAGTGACGGCACTTTCGCTGGCGTTGTTGCTGTTCGCACTGAGCAACATGATTGCTCACGAGTCCGGGCTGATCGTCGTGACGGTTCTCGGCATTTGGTTGACCAATCAAAAGCACTTTGACGTCGAGCACATCATTGAGCTGAAGGAAAACCTTCGCACGTTGTTGATCGGCTGTTTGTTCATCGTGCTAGGCTCTCGAGTCAACCTGACCGACTTGGCGACAATTGGTCTGCCGGGAATCGGGTTGATCTTCGCTTTGATCTTCATCGTGCGACCAGTGTCGGTGTATCTGTCATTGTTGCGTAGTCCGCTGAACTATCGCGAGCAAACGTTCATCGCCGGTTTGGCTCCGCGAGGGATTGTTGCCGCGGCGGTGAGCAGCGTGTTTGCGTTGTCGATGGAAAGTCGAACGGACCTGGACATCCCGGGATCGGATCAATTGGCGACGGTCACCTTCCTGGTGATCATCGGAACGGTCGCGGTTTACGGAATCGCCGCGGCACCACTGGCGCGTTTGCTGAAGCTGGCCGAAGAAACCAGCCGAGGTGTCTTGATCGCGGGTGCGGACGCTTGGGTGAGAGATTTCGCGGCCGAGTTGAAGGCGGCTGGAGTTCCTGTTTTGCTGGTGGATACCAACTACAACAAAATCAGCCAAGCTCGAATGGCGGGGCTTCGAGGCGAATGCGCCAACATCCTGAACGAACACGCCCGGGAAGATTTGGATTTGGCCGGCATCGGTCGTTTGCTCGCGATGACGCCCAACGACGAAGTCAACTCGCTCGCCCTTCGTGAATGCCGCACGTTGTTTGATTCCTCTCGTTTGTATCAGTTGACGTTTAAAAGCAAGAACACCGCCGGCCGTCGTGGGTTGACCAAGAACTTGATGGGACGGGAACTGTTCGGCGAAGGTTTGACATTCACCCGCTTGTCCGAGATGCATGCGGCGGGCGCGAGTTTGAAAACGACCAAGTTGACTGAGTCATTCTCGTTCGCCGATTTTCAGGAAAAGTATGGCGAGGTCACGACGGTGTTGTGTGCGATCACATCGGAAGGCGGCCTCAACATCAACACTGTCGACGCACCGTTGGTTCCCGCGGCGGGGCAGACGATTTTGGCGTTGGTGAGCAGCACGCCGGTCCCGGACAAACACGCAGTGAAGGCTTCCAAGAAACGTACAGAGTCTAGCCAGTCTGAGGATGCCCAAAAGAATGATGAGGCGTCGTCCAGCGACGGGGAGGCCAAAGCGTGATCGATCCGTTTGTCTTAACCGTCGTCTTTCTGCCAGTCATCGGGTATCTGTTGCTGCTCGCGTTGATTCGCGTGAGCGGCCGAGTGCTGGTGACAACTGGCGGTCGTGATCTGTCCGCGCTCTTTTTCGCGATGGCTGGCATGGTAGCCATTGGCCCGATGCAACTATTCTTTCCCGGTGCATCGGCGGCTTTGCTCGGACCGTACGTTTGGTTGCCGATGTTGTTGCTCTACGTGCTGATCTGCGGATTGGTGGTTTTGACACGAGAGCCTCGGTTGGTTGTCTACGGTCGGACCGCGAATGAGCTTTATCCTGCTTTGCTGCGTAGCGCCCAAGCGATTGATTCGTCCGCGGTCGGCGACGAGAAAAACGTTCAGGTTCATCTGCCTCAATTTGGCGCCCACCTGAGAATCGAAGGGCATCAAGGATTTGACTGCGTGAGCGTCTTGGCTTTCGAGCCGATGTTGCCGCTATCGTTCTGGAATCATTTGCTCGGCCAACTGCGTGTCCAGGTGAGAGGAATTTCGCCACCCTCACCGCGCCGTGGATGGGCAGCACTCTTTGTCGCGTTGGCAATGTTGTTCTTGCTGGCTCGGTCGGTGATGGGACGAGGCGACCAATTCGTCGAAGGTTTTCGCGAATGGCTGATTCGGTGAGCGTTTGAGTAGACGATCTTGCGCTGAAACCGGGCTCGGCGACAGCTTCTTTCGCGAGACGACACGCGTCGAAAACGATCGAGACAGTTTGGCGTGAAGCTCACAAAATCAAAGATTCGCATCAGATCCGCCAAGTAAATGGCCGATCAACCTTGCTGCATGGGCAACTGAGCCTAAAATGCACACAGCAGACCTTTTGAGGTCTGTTAGGTGCAGTCACATAACACCGGCAGAGGGTTCATTTTTCGGGCACGCCTGAATCACTCAAAGACTTGTGCAGTAGCACGTCGAGATTCACGCGTTTCTCCCAGCGGCTTCACTCTTGCCGCCGAGTGGCTGTAACCGAATTGGACCGGCAGGTCGGATCGATGGATCCAGCCTGTCGGTTTTTTTATGCGCCGACGGAAGCGAACCATTCAGATTCCCGCCGTTTTCGGCATTCGCGAGTTTGCGGGATGGCGTGGCATTCGACGCGTCATGGATGGTTTTGAAGGCAATTCGTGGTCCTTTGTCGCCGTTTGCCCGCGAGCGAGGGGCGGAGAATGATGCTTCAATCGCCTTTGATGCAGCAAAAATCAGTGTCGGGCTCGCTTGCCCCTCTCGTTACTCGCACAACGGATTAGACTGGGGCGGTCGGATTCTGGGGGTGGAATCCCATTTCGATTCCATGACGACGTTGCCCGCTGCGGCCGCGATCGTTTCGCTCTTTGCAACCGTTCCCGTATCTTGCTGCATCTCGCGACATGAATGAACGCTCCTTTTCCGAAGCCGATCATTTTCGCCCTTTGCGATTGAGTGATCTCTGGCGTGCAATCTATCGCCATCGATGGTCGGTCGTCGTTTGGACGCTGCTCTTGCTGCCCATGCTGGCGTTTTGCGTCTTCCTGATTCCGGCCCAGTTCGATTCTTATTCACAACTGCTGATCCGGTTGGGACGCGGTGCCGTGTCGATGGATCAAACCGCAACGCTCTCGCCGACCGTTTCGCTGCAAGACAGCCGAGCATCGCAGGTCAACAGCGTTCGCGAAATGTTGCAATCTCGCGCGATCGCTCAGAAGGTTGTCAGTGAAGTCGGCGTCGACCGAGTCTTGGAGCCGCACAGCTTGCTTTCCAAGTCGATGCAACGTCTCGGTTCGTTTCTACCAGGCGGCGACACCAAACCCATGGGCGACCTGTCCGCTGAACAAGTGGATGCCCAGATCGCGGAAGAGATGGCGATCAAAAAATTCCAAGAGTCAATGAACCTGTTCATGGCAAAGGATGCCTACACGATTGACTTGGAAGTTCGTACCGAGGATCCATTCCTTTCGCGAGATTTGCTGAAGGCTTTGGTTGAGGTATATCGCGAACATCATGCGATGGCCCATAGCTCGTTGGGCTCGTCAGAGTTCTTCGAAGAGCAATCCAAAATTGCTTACAAGCGAGCGATGGATGCAAAGGAAAAACTTCGCATCGCGAAAACGGAACGCGGGATCATCGACATTGGTTCGGCTCAGTCGGCGCTTCGATCTTTGCTCAGTCAAGTCGAAAGCAACCTGGTCGATGTCGAACACGAACTGGCATCGATGAGCTCCCAGCGAGATAGATTGGTAGAGCAGATCGAACAGCAACCGGAAACCCTGCAAACGCAAACCATTCGAGGAATCCCGAAGGCGACTGGGGACTCGATGCGGCAAGCGTTGTACGACCTAGAGGTGCGGTACAAAGAACAATCGGTCAAGCTCAGCGAAGACCATCCCAAGTTGAAGGTGCTTCGAGAGCAGTTGGCCGCTGCGACCGAGATTGCTCAAGCGGAACAAGGCGAGCGACCTCAGACGACCGAGTCCACCAACCCGTTGCGGCAAGCGTTGATGATGTCGTGGCAGCAAACCAGCACAACTCTTGCTGGGTTGGAATCCAAACGTGACAATTTGAAGTCGCAAGCCGAGTCGCTGCATGAAGAGCTCGAGAAGCTTAACCGCGACGAAGTTCATCTGGCTGAACTTAGTTGGGAAACCAACTTGGCCGAAGCCGAGTATCTGCGGACGGCGGAAAATCGCGACAATGCTCGGCTGATTGATCGGTTGTCGTCGGGGGCGGTCAGTGAAATCGCGGTGGTTCAGGAACCGTCACTGGGATTGAAAAAAGTCAAACCAAAACGGTCGATTCTTTTGGTCTTGTCGGCGATGTTGGCGTTCGGATTTGGCATCGTCCAGGCATTGCTCCGCGGCCTGCTTCTGTCGCCTCATTCGGCCGATCTGGACGCGAGCCGAAACCCGCCGACTCGCCGTCGAAGTGATGCGGGACACGGCCGGTATCGAAGCTCAGACAGTGGTCGCGGATTCAACAAGCCACCTGAATCGGAGCCCGCGGTAGAATCCCAGGAAAACGGTGGGTTGACGGCGGTCCCTCGTTGAACGAATTTTTCCGTAGAATGGTGAGACCTTTGCTCGTTTGCCCCAACTTCCTCGCTGACCCACGGCGCCCATCATCGCCATCCGCATCCTAGCCGTTCACAGCTATTACCGCCTTCGTGGCGGCGAGGATGTTGTATTTGATGCGGAGACTCAGCTGCTGGAATCGTTCGGCCACGATGTCACTCGATTCACGCGAATGAATGACTCGATGTCGGACGCCGGTCCTCTGGTGAACGCTCGAAAGACGATTTGGAATCACGGCATTGCTGACGAAATTCGCGACGTGGTGAAGTCCAAGGAAATCGATGTGGTTCATTTCCACAACACATTTCCCGCGATGTCACCGGCTGCGATCAAGTCCGCTCATGATGCGGGTGCCGCCACCGTGCTGACGCTGCACAATTCGCGAATTTTGTGTCCCAAAGCGGTTTGCTTCCGCGATGGGCAACCTTGCACAGTCTGCGTTTCGAAGGGCTTTGCGATGCCCGCCATTCGGAACGCCTGTTTTCATGAGAGCAGATTGGCCTCGGGCGTTGTCGCGATTCAGAATTGGCTGCATCGAACTCGCAAGACCTATCAGCGGTCACTCAACCTAGCCATCGCACCAACCGAGTTCGTGAAGAAACGATACGAGGATTCGGGGCATCCGATGCCACCGATCGTCGTCAAACCTCACTTCGTCGAATCCAATTTGCCGCTCGGGGAAGGCGACGGTGGCTACGCGTTGTTCGTAGGTCGTTTGAGCGAAGAGAAGGGATTGAAGGTTTTGTTGGACGCTTGGGATCGTTTGACCCAGCCCATTCCGCTGAAGATCATCGGCGATGGACCGCTTCAGCACATGTTGGATATGCCGCGAGACAACGTTGAGTATCTCGGACGATTGGCTCAAGACGCGGTCTACAAAACGATGGCGGACGCGGCGATGTTGATTTTGCCCTCGCACTGTGCCGAGTCGTTTGGTCGTGTCGTCGTCGAAGCCTTTGCGTGTGGAACACCAGTTGTGTGTGCGAACCAAGGCGGGCAAGCTGAGTTGGTGCACCCTGGCGTCGGTGCTTTGTTCGAAAGCGGAAACGCGAGCGAGTTGGCATCGGTGGTTGATCGTTTCGTTGAGAACGCGGAAGAAACCATTGCGATGCGTGAAACGGCTCGTTCGGAGTATGTTTCCAAGTACACCGACGAGATCAATCATGCTCAACTACTCGACATCTATCATCAGGCGTTGATCCTGCGTGGACGAACCGATGTGAGCCGGGTGACAGATCCAAATTTGCGAATCGATCCAAAGCACGCTGGGCCAACGTCACTCACGGGTGCGCCATCGAGCGAATCCGAACACGCGAATCTTCCGCTCAATCCATCATCGACCTTTGACAACGAACATGCCTCCCAATCCGAACAGCCCCATGACACCGAATCGTTGCGTGGTCACGACGAGCTGGGACGACGGGCATCCTCTGGATCAACGCTTGGCTGACCTTTTGGGACGCTATGGATTGGCGGCCACGTTCTACATCCCTCGTAAATCTCAACTGGAGACCATGCCAGAAGAGAAAATTCGTGAGCTCAGCCAGCGGTTTGAAATTGGTGCCCACACGATGGATCATCTGGCGTTGACGACGCTCCCCGATGTGGAAGCCGAACGCCAGATTCATGACAGCGGTGTTTGGGTGGCTGATGTGACCGGTCGGGCGTGCGAGATGTTTTGCCCGCCGCTTGGCAAGTTTCAACGAGAGCATGTCAACGCGATTGCACGCCATGGTTTCACTGGATATCGAACGGTGGAATTGCTGCAGTGCGATCCGCCCAAACGTCGGGTGAGAGGCGATTACGTTCGCGGCGACAAAGGATGGGAGTTGTCATCCATGACGACTTCCGTGCAGGCTCATCCACATACGAGGGCGGCGTATCTTCGCAACGCGATGAAGCGAGCCGCTTGGGGACCTTTCCAGCGAGCTTGGAGACTGGCGGGAAAGACGACTTGGGTTGGGATGGCCGAGGTGATGTTAGAAGAAGCGATCAAGACGGGCGGGGTGTTCCATCTATGGGGCCATAGCTGGGAAATCGAAGCCAACGAACAATGGCAAAACCTCGAACAAGCGTTTGAGATGTTGGCCGACGCGGTTCAATCGGGACGTGCCGTCACCGCGACCAATGGGGAAATCTGTTCGTGTGAAAACCCCGCTTCCCTTTTTTAACAACTCGCATAGAGTTAATTTGGCGTCGGGCGAAATCAGACGCTCCGCCAGGAGGTTTCATCGTCGCCAGACAATGAAGCGACTCCACCGACCGCGAACACGCGACCCATCATTCGAAAATGCCGAACGAGCAGGACATCTACGAAGAACACGTGATGGATCACTACGAAGATCCGTTTCACCGCGGGACTTTGGAATCCGCCAGCCACATGCATGAGGGGAACAACCCACAGTGTGGCGATCGGATTGTGATCACGTTGAAGTTGGACGATTCAGAGAAGCTCACTGAGGCTTGGTTCGAAGGCGAAGGTTGCGTGATCAGCCAAGCTTCCGCGTCGATGCTGCTCGAATTGATGGAAGGTAAAACAATTGAAGAGGTGAAGTCATTCACGGCAGAACAGATGTTGGAATTATTCGGTTCCAAGTTGACACCGGATCGCCAAAAATGCTGTTTGTTGTCTTGGGATGCCTTGCAGTCCGCGTTGAACTCCCAGTCCGACGATGACTTTGATTCGGTGGCGCCGAGCGGCCCATCGCTTGGGGAAGAACAGTGAACGTGAGTATCTCCTACGTGTCATTTGACATCGCGAAAAAGAGTCCTCGTTTTTGCGTGAGCCGATCGAAGGCATGAGCGATCCCACTCAGTTTTCGTTGTTTGATTCCGACGATGACAAACCCGCGAAGGTCACCGCACCGAAACGCAAAACCGCCAGGAAGAAGCGTAGTTCTTCCAGCAGCGACGATGCGATTTCGATCAGCGAACTGACGCGTCAAATCAAATCGACGGTCGAATCGGGGTTTCCGGGCGTTTGGGTCGCCGGTGAGATCACCGACATCGCACGTCCACGAAGCGGTCACCTGTATTTCACGCTGAAGGATGAACGCTCGCAAATTCGAGGCGTGATGTGGCGAAGTGTTGCCGAACGATTGCCCTTTGAACTGGATGACGGTCAAAGCGTTCTCTGCATGGGCGATGTGGAGGTCTACGCGGCGCGAGGCTCTTATCAACTGGTCGTTCGCAAATGCCAACCTCAAGGCATGGGCGCGTTGCAACTCGCGTTTGCTCAACTGCAGGCGAAGCTACAAGCCGAAGGTTTGTTCGAACCGGAGCGAAAACGTTTGCTGCCGCGAGTTCCGCGGCGTGTCGCGATTGTGACCAGCCCCACCGGTGCAGCGATCCAGGATTTCTTGCAAGCCGCCGCGCAGCGCCACGCGGGCATCGAAATTGTGCTCATCCCCGCCAGCGTCCAAGGACCGGGAAGCGTCGAGTCGTTGATTGACGGGATGCGAGCGGCCCACCGGATGCGGCCCCAACCCGATGTCTTGATTGTCTCTCGCGGTGGCGGATCACTGGAGGATCTCTGGTCATTCAACGATGAGCAATTGGTCCGGGCGATTGCGGCATCGAGAATCCCGACGGTCTCGGCGGTTGGACACGAAATCGATGTCACCCTTGCGGATTTGGTCGCCGACGTTCGAGCGTTGACCCCGACCGACGCGGCGTCGCGTGTCTTGCCGGATCGCGAATCAATGGTTGCGGCACTGGATGCACTTGGTCAGATGATGGCGACCAACTTGTTCCGGCGGATTCACTCCGAGCGTCAACGATTGGAAAACTGGGAATCTCGCCCGATTTTTCAGAACCCGTTTGAGATGGTTCATGATCGCAGCCGAGAGCTCGACGATTGGGACGAACGTGGACTATCCGCGATTTGGCGACGGCTGGAAAAAGCTCAAGCGAAACTTGCGACCGTCGCGGCGGCACAATCCGCCTTGTCACCGCTCGCCGTGCTTGCTCGTGGTTATAGCGTGACGCAAAACGATGCCGGAAAGGTTGTCCGTACCACCGACGATGTTCAGCCGGGCGAGACGCTGCGCACACGGCTGACTGATGGTGATGTCATCTCAGTCGTTTCTCGGCGCGAATCGAAAATAAACACACCCGAGTCGGCTTAGCCGTCGTCGGTCCAATCATTCCCACCAACCCAACTCGAACATGATGCGTTCATTGCTCTGCATACTGTTTCTGATTTCCTCGGCCGTGTCGCTACTCGCGGATTCGCCGGATTCGAAAAAGCGTGCTTGGGAAACCATCGAAACGAACGGCCATCCAACCGCGCGTCATGAGGCGGCGCTGGTCGGTTTTCAGAACAAGCTTTATTTGCTGGGTGGTCGCCGCATCAATCCGGTTGATGTCTACGATCCCGCGACCAACGTTTGGACGGCGAAGTCCGAAACACCATTGGAATTGCATCACTTCCAAGGAGTCATTGTAGAAGACGCGATCTATCTGATGGGAGCGATGACCGGGCCTTATCCGAGAGAGACTCCCCTTGAGAAAGTCGTTGTCTATCATCCTTCCGAGGATCGTTTCGATTTTGTTCATTCGATTCCGGAATCACGTCGCCGCGGAGGAGCGGGGGCAATCTTTTACGATGGTTGGATCTATCTGATAGGCGGGATTACCAACGGTCATGTTGATGGTTGCCGTCGTTGGTTTGATCGCTACGACCCCAAAACGGGCGTGTGGGAAATCCTGCCTGATGCACCGCATGAAAGAGACCATTTTCAAGCCGCAATCATTGGCAATCGTTTGTACGCCGCGGGCGGGCGAGTGACATCAAAACGTGATAACGCGGTTTTCTCACAAACGATCAGCAAGCTCGATGTTTATGAATTTGACGCTGGCAAATGGCTATCGCCCGACCAGTGCCCGGATCTTCCGACCCAGCGTGCGGGCAACAGCGTCATCGCGATCGATGGAAAGTTGGTCGTCGGTTGCGGTGAGAGTGCCGATCAAAAACAGGCTCATGACGAGGTCGAAGTTTTCGACCCCGAAACAAAAACCTGGTCAGCATGGCCGTCTATGAACCAAGGGCGACATGGCACAGGATTGGTTCAAATTGGCGAAGCGTTGTACACCGCATCAGGAAGTGGCAATCGCGGCGGCGGGCCCGAACTTGAATCGACCGAACGGTTGTTGCTTAAGGAGTAGACTTCAACACCGGAGGCGTATTCATTGCCTTCGCTGACGATTGCTTGCTGCATCGACTGGTTGAATCGCGGCGGGCATCTTGCCAGCAATCGGTTTGTGTGGTGCAAGCTTACCGTTCATCAGCACAGGGTAACGGCTGTGCTTTGGCATCGGTCCCACCCAACCATGCCCAATACGATTCGGCGTTGGCACTGGATCAAAGTGGACCCGATACTGAACGACCCAGTACCAGCGATCATTGTCAGATCGTATCAGAGTGGCTCCCGCGAGATCAAAAACGAATGTGTCAGTCCTGCCATCGGGTGCAATTCGTTTATGAAAATTGTACGCAATCTGAATAGCATCCGCGGCTGATACGGGGATTGGTCCGGCTCCAGGCTTCCATGCCGGTGTTGATTCCAAGGTTTCTTCGGTCACTGAGAAAACCAATTCGGAGCCAACGGGCCGAAACTGCTTTGCTTGCAACGACGAACTGGTCAACAGGACCAAAAGACAAGTGAGGGTTGGTCTCATCAGAACTACCCAATCGTGAAAGTTTCGGAGGCTATTTGACTTCGGTATCTATCTCATCGAGTTGAAGCATCGAGATGACGACCTCGCCATAGGAGTCAGCGTCGTCTCCCTTCTCCAAATTGGATTGGGTGTAGCAACCCGCTTTGAAGTAGCACCCATCACGTGATACCGTCCAATCCATCTGCTCTTCGCCGTTGTAAGAGACTCGGACGTGTCCGTCCCCAGCTTCAATCCGCAGATCGAACTTGGTTCCCAATTGGTAGTGACGATCCATCATCACTTCGCCGACATCGTTGCGTTCGACGAACAACTTCTCGCCTTCCAAACGCACCATCATCAAGTCGTCGTCCGCGTCGTGAATTTGGGCGCACACGACATGCTGCTTCTTTCGCGGGGTCGCGGTGATGGCGACCCGCATGGTCATCGTGTGGATTGTTCTGTCGTCCGTGCTCCAGTCTGCCCGGCTGACTCGGTCGGGAGCCATCTCGCGAAGCTCTGAACGAGGAAAACTGGATCCCTTCGTGGTGACGCCGCCGCAGTGAGCGCGGAAGACGACTCCGCCCCGTTCTGTGACGTGAAAATATTCCGGGTGCGAGAAACTGGCCAACTCAGGTTGGCGAATCTCCAGCGGTGTTCCCCGTTTTTTTGACTCGATTGGCAATGTCAAACGCCACCGCGAGAGATCGAGAGCGTCGGCAGGCGTCTCCGCCACAACCGTTGGCATCGAAATCACAAACAAGCAAACAGCCAGTAGCAAACGCATATGTTGACTCGGGTGAGATGACCAATTGGCGAACGAAGAACGTCCACCTGAGATCGTTCATGGTACTCAACTGAGAGTCGCGACTGATGGCGGTGATCAATTCTCAACTGCGAGAAACAAGCTGACTCGGTATGCCCGTTGTGAAGGTGCCGAGTCACTGGGATCGAAACGAAACGATCAGATGATTTCCGTCCGGCGTGTGGATCGGATCTGACGTGGAAACGTTCTCCGGGATTCCATCGAACGTTTGCGGTGTTTCAAGGAGGTCGATTGAGACCGCGATCGGAAAGATTCGGTCACCGACTGTGCCGGCCATCAGGAATGAGTCACCGTTTGGGTTCCAATTGTACGAACTTCCGTGCAGCAGCCCCGCGTCCATCGTGTCACCGGTTCGAACCACCAGGCTCGAGATACCTTCGTCGACTTGGATCACCCCGGTCGCCAGCTCATTCGTGTCTTTGAGGGGTCCGCCAAATACCACGCGACGTGAATTATCTTTTGCCCACTCGAATTGGACACTCAATTCCCCAAAGGGCGAGTCATCAGGCGAAAAGATGTTGGTGGTCGTTTCACTTTCAATATCAAATAGACGCAAGCACGATTTCGGAACTGTAAGACCGTTCTCGTTTTCGCCCCCAAAAAACACAATCGATTTGCCGTCCGGTGACCAACGTCCACCCCACGCCCCTCGATGGGCAACCATCATCCGATTGCCACCATCGATATCCATGATCCAGATTGACGTTCCCTCCGCACCATCGGTGTTCGTGTAGCGTCGCGGACGGCTGAAAACCAAACGTTTCCCGTCGGGTGAAAACGACGGCAAAGAACCGTCGATGATATTGGTTGTCTTTTGTCCATCAAAGTCGACAATGACGATCTTGGACTCTTGCCGTGTCCTCTTGGGATCGCTCGTCCACGCGTCAAAAGCAATCCATTTCCCATCGGCCGAGATCTCGGGTTTTCCCTGGCTATCGAAACGCTCTTTCAGTTCTTCGTCCAAAACCAGCGGTCGAATCGGCGTTCCGTCTGGTTTGCAGAGATGCAGGATTTGGCGTTCGGGCTGGGTTGGATCGACATCCAAAGCATCGTTTCCACTCGCAAAGAATGGCGACGCGAGCAGTCCAAACAGCGAGCAGCAAATACAGATAGACTGACGTAGGTGACGCACGGTATCCCATTCCTTCAAGTTTGAGTGCTAGGCTGAATCACCATTTCACGCAGCCCGGGGGCGGGGTGCGGAAACGGCCCTGCAGAGCCGCAGTCTATCAACTTGTGGACGTCCGTTGGGACGGGGATGTGTTTTTTCGCCCGTTTTGGCGGGTTCCGCGAATCGTCAGGCGAAATTCGCGGCGATGCCGGTGCGACTTATCAACGACTGCCTGTCAGAGCGGTTTGATCGAAGTGCGTTGCCAGGATCTCTGCTGGTGGAATAGGACGGCCATAGAGATAGCCTTGGACCTCGGTGAAGCCGTGCTCCATCACACATCGCATTTGCTGCTCGGTCTCAATGCCTTCGGCCGTGGTGGCCATGCCCAAGCATTTGCCCAGATTGGCAATGGTGCTGACGATCGCCATCGCATCGGCTTGGTTGAGGTTTTGGACGAATGAACGGTCCATTTTCAGCTTGTCGAATCGGAATTGTCGCAGGTAGCTGAGCGATGAATAGCCGGTGCCGAAGTCGTCCAGCGCGATGCGAACACCTTGGGAACGAAGTGCGTGCAGCTGATCCAATGCATCCAGGCTTTCGCCCAAGAGCACTGACTCGGTGATTTCGATTTCGAGCCGTTCGCCTGCGATGCCAGATTGTTCGATCGCTGCCGCGACGCTCTTTGGTAGCGTCCCGCCTCGAAATTGAATCGCTGACACGTTGACCGCGACTCGAATATGATCGGGCCAGTTGCAGGCTTCTTTGCAAGCTTCCAGAAGCACCCAGTCACCGATTTGTCGAATCAGACCGGTTTCCTCCGCCAACGGGATGAAGTCCAAAGGAGGAACCAGCCCGCGTTCTGGATGCTCCCAGCGAAGCAACGCTTCGAACGAGCAGACTTCATTGGTGTTCGGGACCAACAAGGGTTGGAAGTGGAGGATGAACTCGTCGTTGGCAATCGCCGCACGCAGATTCGCTTCCATCGTTTGACGCTGACGCAGCAGCTGGTCCATCCCTTTTTCAAAGTATCGAGCGCAATCACGTCCGTCCGCTTTGGCTCGATACATTGCGATGTCAGCATTGCGAATCAACTCATCCGCGTCGCAATTCTCATCCGGCGAACCGCAAATGCCGATGCTGGCCGTCACACTGAATGGCACGCCATCCAACAACACAGGCTCGGCAACCGAAGCTTGGATGCCGTCGGCGATGGATTCGATGGATCGTTGAGTCGGATTGTGGTCCAGCACAACCGCGAATTCGTCACCACCCAAGCGTGCAACCAGCCCAGCTGCTCCAACGACAGCGGACAATCGTTGTCCAACAATTCGGATCAGCTCATCGCCGGCTGGGTGTCCCAATGTGTCGTTGATCAATTTGAATTGATCGAGGTCGATGAGCAAGACGGCTGGCCGTTGCGAACCTGCATTTGCAAGAGCGTCACGCAAGCGGTCGTTGAACTTGATTCGATTGGCCAGTCCAGTCAAACCATCGTGCAGTGCAACTCGCTCCAGCTCAGCGGTGCGAACTCGTACCAGTTCTTCAAGCTCACGATGTTTCAGCCCGGCGGCGCGTGCCGAGTCCCACTTGCAGGTCAACGCGACGGCGATCTGAAGGACTTCGACATCGTCAAAGGGCTTCTTAAGAATCAACAGGTTCTCTGTATGCCCCAATACTGACACAGCGTGTTCCCAGGAATGGTCGCTGTAGGCGGTGCAAATGACGATCTGCAATTCGGAGTCAATCTTCCAAAGTTCAGCGATGGTCTGCAGCCCGTCCATTCCAGGCGGCATCCGCATGTCGACAAAGGCAAGCGAATAGCGATCGTCTTTGTCGACCGCTGACTCGACCATTTTCACGGCATCCAATCCTTGGTGCGCTGAATCAAATCGCAGCCCATCCTGCTGACCTTCCTCTGACACGTCGTCCATATCGAAGTCATCGATGTCGGGCAATTCAGTTGGCCGAGGCGTGAAGATTTTTCGAAAGTCCGCGTGGATCGAAGGATTGTCGTCAACAATCAACACTCGGTGCGACCTGCTCAATTTCAAAGTATTCATACAGCTAGCTCGGTGTTCTTGGTGCTTGTTTGTTCGTTTTGGACAATTGGCAAATTCAAATCAAAGCGGGCCCCGCATCCAGGACCTTCACTGAACGCGGTCAATTGGCCACCCATTTCGCCAGCGGTGTTCGCACTGCTGTGCAAGCCGAACCCGTGGCCTTCCGTTTTGGTGGTGTACCCGTGTTGAAAGATCTGTTGCAGGTTTTCAACTGGAATTCCAATCCCGTTGTCGATCACGGAGATTGTGTTGGAGCCTTCCTGACGGGTTGCGCGGACAATGATTTGCGGATCGGGAATCTTGTGCTCAACCAAGGAATCTTTCGCGTTCTTGATCAGGTTGATAACGATCTGCAAAAAGCGATGTTTGTCGGTCAAGATCAACCGGTCAGCCTCATCCAAATCCAACGAAATCTTGATGTCGTGATTCATCAAGGACGCCTTGTTCGCGGATAGTGCATCTTCGATCAGACCACGTAAATCGAGTTCTTGAATCATCTCGGACGAGCTGGCCATGGATTGCTGAGCGGAAACGATCTCCTTGATGTGCTCGATGTTCTTGACCAAGTCGGTCAGTTCACCATCGATCGTTTGACGCTCTCCACTGAGTGCGTGGGTGACCCGTTGGACGTAAGCGGGAATCTTCTTTCCGCGTTGATCTGATGTCACGAACTCTGGGAAGGTGCTCTCGTGTTCTGCGATCAACGCCGACACCTTCTCCAGGTTGGCCAACGCACTCTTGGAGCACTGGTTGCGAATAACCGAGACCGAAACGTTGACGCTGTTGAGAATGTTGCCGACGTTGTGGAGAACACCAGTCGCGATCTCCGCCATTCCCGCTTGCCGCGAAGCATCAAGCAATTCCTGGTTCAAGCGAACCTTTTCTTGTTCCTGTTGAACTCGCTCCGTCGCATCCGCTTCGATGGCGATGAACCGTCGAACGACACCATCTGCGTCATGAATGGGACGGACTTCGATGTCTACCCAGTACGGTTCGGCGTTCTTTCGATAGTTGATGGTTTGGACATTGAAACCGGATCGGCTCGCGATTGCATCACGCATCACCAAGCAAACCTTTGGATCGGTCTGCGGACCATGCAGGAAGTCCGAAGGGCGTTTGCCGATGACTTCGTCGGCTGAGTAGCCCGTGATTCGCGTGAACCCTTCGTTCACCCACTCGATCGTCGCGTCAGCATCCGTGATGATGACCGCGTTGTCGGTGTACCGAGCGACGAGAGCAAGCTTCTCTGTCTCCGCCGTCTTTTCGGCCAGTAAGTCATATGCTTCGGATAGCTCTTTGGTGCGTTCAGCGACCTGTTGATCGACCGACCGTTTTGCAAGTTCAATTTCCGTTTGACGAACGCAAAGCTCCCAAACTTCTTTGCGAAGTCGGTAGCATCCGGGGGCCAGAAACGCGACTTCGAACACTACCCAAGCAGCGTGTTCGATCCATCGATAGGGGCTCTCGGTCATGATGCCGAACACCGACAACGGGTAGAAGACGCCTCGGACAAAGTGATCCAAAGCGACAACCGCCGTCGCGCTGATGAGAATCCGCCAATCGCGATAAATGCTGAGGATTGCCAGCGATGCAAAGACGTGAAAATGCGTTTCGATCCGTCCACCCGAAAGGTGGATCAGAAGGGCCGACCAAAGCATTTGCACGACCGCGACAACGTGGCGTGTCGATGCTTCACGCGGAAACATCCGCATCCACAAAATCGCGAATCCGGACAAGGACATTCCGATCAAAAACGCTGCCCAAACGTGAACGTGGACTTCGTTGCGTTGTCCAATCCATGTCAGTGGCGAAAGGAACGCGGCGAATGCCAATCCCAACGCCCATTGTCCGATCATGATCCAGGTCATGAAACGGTGGACCCACAAGCATTCATGCTCGTAGCGTTTTTGGAACAGTTCGTTTGTTGCTGCGATGCCCGCTGGACTTTGCATGATCAGGCACCTTCGCTGGGGCTAACGATCGCACATCCAAAGACCGGCCATTTAACACGCTGGTTTGATTCGCCGTTGATGCTGTTCAGGAACGCGGCACCGGAGTCGCAGCTTCCCTCGTGCCCACGTGACGGTGTGATACCACCACTGAAACTCAGCCTTGCGTCGTTGTAGACGAGCACATGTCCCGATGTTGCGACATCAAACTGCCGAGATGCTTTCGCGTCATGGTCAGCAACAATGGATACATTGCCAAACGACCGCAATTTGTCTGTCGTTTCCGATTCAATCCAGCTATCAACTTCGCCGGATGGAATGAATGCGTATGCGACGATGTTTGGTTGCGACGCGAATGATGCGATCATCCTTTCCATGCATCGAATCGTCGCTCGCGTGCATGGGCAATGCGGATGATAGAAGATCAAAACCGTTGTTTGATCAGCACCTCGGAATGGTTCCTCGCCTGACAAGCTGCACGGCAACAACTCCGGCACGGACTGGCCAACTTTGCCTGGTTGGCTGGAGTACGACACCAGCTGTGTCATTCCTATCAACCCTGGCAAGAGCAGCATTGAAAGAGCAATTTTCCAACCCATGGATGCGATCGACCTAACGACGAGACACTGTTCGATTCGGGCAGGCTGACGTCCATGCTGGTCGCTAAAGATCGTTGCGTGCCCACTCTATTGAGTAAGAACTTTGCACGTGGCAAACGACGTGGTTGGTGCGGATTGCGTTGTGACTAGCAGATGGACCATTTCGGAGGCCGATCTGGACGATCATATCGACGTTGCTACCTTTGCCG
The DNA here is from genome assembly GCF_002337565.1 of Rhodopirellula sp. UBA1907. Taxonomy (NCBI): domain Bacteria; kingdom Pseudomonadati; phylum Planctomycetota; class Planctomycetia; order Pirellulales; family Pirellulaceae; genus Rhodopirellula; species Rhodopirellula sp. UBA1907. Next base: position 106,459 of record NZ_DDGH01000098.1, read on the forward strand.
CGGGACAGAACCACCCGCGATGCAGTGCGTGAATCCCGCCACAACCGATGGTTCGATTGTAGAGTCGTTTGGACTACACCTCGCTCTGCGGCTTGACGCAAAACCAGTTTCGCCTAGTCTGACTGGCCGACCAGCGCAGTGACCCACCATGAGCGGACATGGCGTGGCAATGCGTCTGGGACGTTACGCATTTGAAGCTGATTCCCACATGCTAGGAAGCAGATGGTTAGGCGTTGAACTTGTTGAAGTCAGCCTGCATGAGAAATTGATCTCGGCAGTTGGATCTGCCTGCGCGATCTACTGTGTCTTCTACGTCACCAACCTCTGCCTACCCGGCCTGGCAGCGACGGGCGTGATTGCGTCGATGGGAGCCAGCGCGGTGCTGTTGTATGCGGTTCCGCATGGACCGTTGTCTCAACCTTGGCCCCTGGTCGCGGGGCATACGCTCTCGGCATGCATTGGTGTGACGTGCTACCAATGGATCAGCCACCCGGCATTGGCGACAGCACTCGCGGTCGGAATCTCCATCGGACTGATGTACCAACTGCGTTGCATTCATCCGCCAGGAGGGGCGACCGCGTTCACCGCAGTCATGGGCGGCGAAGCCATTCACGAGCTTGGTTACATGTACGTCTTTTGCCCGATTCTGCTGAACGTGGCGTTGATGCTAACGCTTGCCGTGGTGATCAACGCACCGTTCCGTTGGCGACGCTATCCGGCCGGTTTGTTTCAGTCTGAACGTGCTGACGACGCTCAGCAACGTGTTGGCTCGGCCCCGTCGCACGAACAAGTGTTGGCAGCCATTCGTTCACTCGACTCGTTTGTCGACGTGAGCGAAGAAGATCTGATCCGACTCGTGCGTGAGTTGGGCAGTGCCGATGAATTGCTGTTCAAATTAAACGAGCATTCTCAGCACAAGGTTTCGTTGAGTGAAACAGAGAAACGCTCGATCGAACTCACCGAGCAACCGGACGAGATCCTGAAGCGAAGGCTATCCGGCAACTCGGATCAAATGCTGCGATAGCGGCCTGTTGATTTAGTCGCATACCGAATGACAACAGTTAGCCGTTGGGCGTTGGCGTTTGACTAACCGCCGCTAAGGACTGAGTCGAAAATAAGTGGCATAGGCTTCCAGCCTGTCATTGCCCGGACCGCAGGCTGGAAGCCTATGCCACATTTCAATCCGACACTTGTTCTTCGCTCGTTGCGAACGCGGTACGGTTCATGAAATCAGCAGCCCGTTCACCCCGGTTCCCAGCATTGATTTGACGATCATTCAACTTTTCTGCAATTGCCGATCAAACCCACCGACGCAAACATCACTTGCGAAAATCGTTTGCATCGATGTGGTGTCGTTTGAGAAGCTTGTTCATGCCTTGGCGTGACAGCCCTGCTTGACGTGCTGCGCTGGCGATCACGCCGTGATGCTTTCCGAGAAGCTGAATCAGGTATGCTCGGTCGGCGGTGTCGAGAGCCTCATCGCGAGAAACTTCGGCGAGATCAAGTGTTTCGGAAGGTTTCTCGTTGATCGAATCACGAAGCGGTTTCGGCAGGTCACTCGCCTCGATTACAGGGCCTTTTGCAAGAGCCAATGACCGTTCGACCACATTTCGAAGTTCACGAATGTTTCCGGGCCATCGATAGCTTCGGAAACACTCCAAAGTTTCGTCGGCGAACGAAATGGGATTGTCACCGGTTGGTTGATGTTTCTGCAGAAACGCATTGGCCAGCAGGATCACATCCTCGCCACGATCTCGCAGCGGCGGCAACTCGATGTGCACTACCGCCAAACGGTAGTAGAGATCATGCCGAAACCGTTCAGCATCAACTTCCTGCTGCAAGTCACGATTCGTGGCACAAACGAATCGGGTGTCGACCCGGATCGGTTGACTGTCACCGACCGGCGTGAAAGTTTGCTCCTGAATGACTCTCAACAGCTTGGCTTGCGACGACAACGGCAACTCGCCGAGTTCGTCGATAAAGGCGGTGCCTCCGTCGCAAGCTCGCAGTAGCCCAGCTTGGTCTTTCACGGCACCGGTGAACGATCCTTTGATATGGCCAAACAGAGCGGACTCGAACAGCGACTCTGGAATTGAGGTGCAATCGATCACCTGCATCGCATTTTCTCGCCGATGACTCCGGCAATGGATCGCTTTCGCGATGACCTCTTTGCCCGTCCCGCTTTCTCCGGTGATCAGAACGTTGGTGTCGCTCATCGCCACACGTTCAACGATCTCCAGCACTTCCAGCATCTTGGGACTCTCACCGATGATGCCGAGATCTTTCGACCAAACCGGTGAATTCGCAGACGAGTGGTCATCGCTGGGTGACGGAGCCTCGCTATCTTCGATTGCTTTCCGATTGCCCGCCTGAGAGATTGATCGCTGGACTGCCGTGAGCAATTCTTCCAGCTTCACCGGTTTCAATAGGTAGTCGGTCACACCGAGTCGAACACTTTCGATTGCCGATGGCAGTGAAGGGGCTCCCGTCACGACGATCATGGGCACGTCGGAGTGTTTGGTGCGTCCTTCTTTCAACAGCTCAAACTTCAGATTGCCCGGCATGTTGAGGTCAGAAAGAATTAAATCGAATTTGTGTTCCTCCAACACCGAGATCGCATCGTTCGCGTCTTCGACGCATAGGCATTCGTACCCTTCTTCGCGAAGGAATTCCGCCGTTGTCTCCCGAAAGAGCGGTTCGTCGTCCGCAATCAAGATGCGTTGAGCGGTTGTTGTATTCAATTCTCTTCTGGCTCCATCTTCAGGCATCTCGGTAGTTGGACGCAAAACTCAGTTCCTTCATTTGGTTGGCTAGAAACGTCAATCGTTCCTCTCATCGCCTCGATCAGACCGCGGGTGACGGACAGCCCCAATCCCATGCCTTGTCCGACGGTCGTTGTCTTGGTGCTGAAAAATGGATCAAAGATCGAATCAATCACATCATCGGCGATCCCGCATCCACGATCGATCACTCGCAAGACCAACGTGTCGTCGTTCGCGGTCACGACCAACCGGACCTCCTGGCCCGGCGATGAAGCCTGGATCGCATTGTGCACCAGGTTCAATAGGATTTGCTTCAGTTCGCCTTCACGAAGCAAGACCTCATCCACGCCAAGCTCTTTTGAGGCAGGGAGCTCCGCCCGTTCCAGCTTGACCTTCACCTTGAATTTGCGTGACATCGGCAAAGCAAGCGACATCAGCTCTTCCAAACACCGACGAGCATTGAATACGTCGGCCTTTTGTTGACTCGGGCGATAGAGCTGAAACATTTGGTGCGTGATGCCACGGATTCGTTCAATCTCACCATCGATCAAATCGAGTTTGTCGTAGTGCTTCACATTGGATGGCAGATGCCGTTTCAAAAGTGCAAATGCGTTGCGAATCCCGGCCAGCGGGTTGTTGATCTCGTGAGCAACGCCGGCCGCAAGTTCTCCCAGCGCGGCCAGCTTCTCCATCTTGAGTCGATGCTTTTCTAGCTGAGCAATCTTGGCTGTCCGCATCTGTACCAAGTGTTCCAGTACGGCGTTCTGTTCCCGCAGTTGTTCCCGCATTTGACGACGCTCGGTCACATCGCGAAAACTTGCCCGGAAGCCAAGTGAATTGCCTTCGCGGTCAGTCATGGGCTGCCAAGATACGGCGACCCAGGAGGTGGATTGATCACGATGCAAGACTTTGAACTCGACGTTGTTGCCGGTGCTGCCCTTCGATGCTTCCTCCAGGTGACGCCCCATGCGTTCGCGGTCTTCTGCGGCAATCATCGGCAACGGATAGTCATCCATCGCGAGGCATTCTTTGGGTGTGTATCCGGTGAATCGCTCGACCGCTTGGTTCACCCACACAACCTGACCGTTGGCGGATTGCCAACTTTCCCAGTCCACCGTGCTTTCGGCGATTGCACGAAAGAACTCCGGCGGGATCGATTGCCCGCGATGAGGGAGGACTTGTGCCGGTAGGTCGTGTCTTTGCGTCATGAACTCATCGTAGTTGATATCGAGTCTTCACCGGCAAAATGGCGGGTGAACAAACGCCGTCACTGGATTGTTCCACTTTGCGAGGGAACATGGTTCGCAACAACCTTTCCGCCTAGCTCAATCGCGACGTGGGGGCGAGATATAGCAATGCAAGCTGACCGAGATCTACCCGGGGCAAGCGGGATTCGAATGAACTTCTACCGCAACATCACTTCGCTAAAGCAACGAAACTGACAACCGAAGTGGACACGCCGGAAACCCCGGTTGACGCTCCGGCTTCTCTCGTTGCGTTTCGAATTTCGGCTCCGAAAAAACAACCAGCTTCCGCTCGCGTCGTCGTACGCTCTTTTGCCCGCTTATATCTATGTCAAACATCGCCACCTGGTTCAGGCGGCATCATGGCGATGCTCGGAATGGTTCTGATCGGCATCCTACCTGCATCAGAGTCTTCGAAAGTGAATCCGGGTTCGGAAATCATTTCGGGAAAGCTCTTCGTTTGGGGCCAAACCGTTTTTCGAACCGTCGGAGGGAACTCTTACTGGAGGAGAAAGCCGATGCTGCCGGCATTGATTACCAGCCCGACGTCCCCAACGAATGAGGCGAAAGACGCCTCAGAAAAGACGGTCTATTTCATCGACGAATTAGGACCTGACATGTATGACAAGCAAAACACGCCGCCCAGCCAGCTTCTGACGGACGACGATGAAAAGAACTATGTCGTCGGAGTCATTTGCACCATGCTGGTTTTGCTGTTGCTGCCAGCGGCGATGATGTTTGTCTATCTGATCTTTTCCCCTGACGCATTCACCAACGGGATGACCGTGCGTCCTGATCTGCCATAGGTCGTATTCCCGCTCCATTTCTCGCCCAAGAGACCCCTCACACTGCTTGCATGAATCACATCGAAACTAGACTTCCGCTACCGATTCAACCCATTGATCGGTGGCTGCGTCCGTTTGCACGCTTCTTACACATCGAGGCGACCAGCGGGCTGGTGCTGATTTTGTGTACGGTGGTCGCCCTTGTCGCGGCGAACTCCTCTTGGGCGGAGAGCTATCTGGCGTTTTGGCACACCGATCTGACGATTGCCATCGGGGACATTGTCTTTCACCACTCCCTGCACCATGTCATCAATGACGGTTTGATGGCGGTGTTCTTCTTTGTGATCGGTTTGGAAGTCAAACGAGAGCTTGCTCATGGTTCCCTTTCGGATTTGAAACAAGCAACTCTGCCCATCGCCGCTGCGATCGGTGGGATGATTGTGCCGGCCACACTTTATGTTTCAATGCAGTACGGCCAACCTGGAATGCAAGGGTGGGGCATTCCAATGGCGACAGACATCGCATTTGTCGTTGGCTGTTTGGCGATCCTCGGTTCTCGCGTACCACACAGCCTTCGCGTGCTCTTGTTATCCCTCGCCATCGTCGATGACATTGGTGCAATTTTGGTGATCGCAGTCGGCTACACCGAGTCGCTGGACGGCCGCTATTTGTTCCTCGCTGCGGCTGCCGTCGGCGTGGTGCATCTGCTTTCGCGAATTGGAGTGCGTCGCTTTCCGCCGTATGTGATTGTCGGAATTCTTGCTTGGATTGCTCTTCACGAATCCGGCATTCACGCGACTCTGATCGGCGTGATCCTCGGGTTAATGACGCCTGCCACACCCACATTGGTTCCCGAACGGTTTCGTGAGTACTTGCACGAGAAGGAGCACGAATTCCAACCCAAGAAGTGGCGTCGCCGGTTGCACCGCGCCGAGGTGGTTCGAGAAGTCCAGCAACTCACTCGAGAAACGGTCTCGCCGCTGGAGTACTTGGAGTCATCGCTGCATCCATGGACCGCCTATGTGATCATGCCCGTTTTTGCCCTCGCCAACGCGGGAGTGTTGATTGAACCGGCCAATCTGGGCGACTCGGTCGCTATCGCGGTCGTGATTGGCTTGGTCGTCGGAAAACCACTCGGGATCGTGCTGTTCAGTTGGTTGGTGATTCGATTGGGCGTGGCACGTTTACCGAGCGGACTGAACTGGCCCATTTTGATATCGGGTAGCTTTCTCGCTGGGATCGGATTTACGATGGCATTGTTCATCGACGGCTTGGCGTTCGGAGACGATGGACTTGATACTGCCAAGACGGGTGTATTGGTCGGGTCCGCCATCAGTGCGATCGCTGGAATGGGGCTGCTCTTGTGGACTCTGCCAAAGCCAATTCGCGAATGAGTGAAGCTGGCGTCTCGCAAGATGATTTGAAATGGCGGAACGCTGCGATCGCAGGATCGATTTGCGGTCGCAGCGTTCCTACCGAAGGTCAGAGATTTAGAATGTCAACGAACGAAGCAGGATCGCAACCAAGAACAACAGCAAGAGAACGGTTTGTCCAAACAGGTAAACCGTTGGTGACTCGCAATTGGGTGCAACCAAACTCGTTTTGGTGACAACAATTTCTTCGTGGGGGTTTCGCATCAACATGGTTTCGATTCCAAGAATGAGAGAAGGCATTGCCCCGTCCGTGGTATCAACCTATTTCATTGCAAGCGTGATGCCGTCGCCTGGTATTCTGTGATTTTGCTTGGAAACACCGTGTATTCGCGTCAGAATGCTCTGCTTGCGATTCACCGATCCTTCCAATGCGTCAATCAACGTTTCCTCGCGTCAACCTTTCGCGACGCTTCTTCCTCCATTTGTCGAGGCAATCCCTTGAGGTCATTCACTCGCACGATCACGTTTACCGGCGCAATGATGCTGGGTTGGTTGCTGACTTCTGAGTTGGCAGTCAGTCAGACAAAGTCAATCGATGCTCCAGCGAAAAATGCGACGACGGCCAGCACGTCGGACGATAAGTCTTCGCGTGTTCATCCGAAAACGACGCTGGTTGAAGCGAGAACCCGTGCGGCCATCCTGCATGAGACGTTGCACGGAACTCTCCAGGTCATGCACCGCGACTTCTTCCGCGAAGACGAAGGGCTCAGCATCCCGTCTCGTTCCCTGGAAGATGTTTTTGCGGAGCTCGAGAAGAGCCACGGGATTCAATTGCGATGGATCGCGGTCGATTTGAAAGCGATGAATGTCGACAATGAACCCGAGACAGGCTTTGAAGAGCGAGCGGTGAAATCGCTGAAGACTGGTAAGCCGAGTTTCGATGAGACTGAGAAAGACGTCTACCGTTTCGCGGGAAGGATACGATTGTCCGCGACCTGCCTCAGTTGCCACGCTTCGCGGCGATCCAGCAATGACGATCGGGCGGCCGCTTTGGTGATCAGCATCCCGCTATCTCTGGATCCAAGTGATCCGTAATTGTTGAACGAGCATTGAAGCTGAAAACGCAATCAAATCTGGCATGGCTAATAGCGGCTGTTGCAACATTGGTCGCGATGCCAGGTGTTGAGATCGATCGGCTGAACTTACTCGCGGGAAGTGTCAAGTCGCTCAAGCAGAGCTGACTCCGGTTTGCACATTGTCAGGACTCAACCTTTCGTCCGTCGGGTTTGCATCCGTTGCCCACACGCCCATTCCCGTGCAATCGACTTCACCGCGGATGGTCGCGAAAGCTACGTCGGCTGCATCACGTCCGGTGCCGATTCGAACCAAGCCACCGACTGGTGCCAACCGAGTGGCATCAAAGAGGAACCAACGTCCGTCCAAGTAGGCTTCCATGAAACCGTGGAAGTCCGGCGGGACCAGATTGACCGCGTACCCGGACACGTATCGGGCAGGGATTCCCAACGCACGACACAAGCTGATAGCGACGTGCGCATAGTCTCGGCACACGCCCGCTCGTTGCAACAAGACATCGCAAGCGGTCGTCGTGGAATTGGTGCTGCCGGGGATGTAGGCAAGTTGCTCGAACGTCCAATTGCAAATCGCTGTGACGCGTGAATATCCGGGAACGAGGTGTCCGAACTCGTCAATCGCAAAACGATAGAGCTTGTCCGATTCGCAATATCGGCTCGGGTTGAGATACGAAAGAATGTCGCCGGGCAGCTTTTCGTAATCGGTTTCCATCAAGTCATTCGAGTCGACGGATTCCGTCTGCAGGCCCACGGTCGCCGCGTAGCGAATCTGCAGTTCTCCCGGAGGAGCGTTCAATCGAACGACCCGGTTACCCAGTGGGCTGACGTCGCATTCTTCGACCGGTGAAAACGGCAGCACCTCGAGCGACTCAGAAGTCACGATTTGGTGCGGATTTTTGGCGACAGAACAGTTCAAAAGGAAGATCGAGGGCGACTTCACGAGGTAGTTCAGTTGGCACCCGACATGGACGGTGTTCATTTCAGATCTTCGACGACGTTGAGAGACATGCGGAATCGCCTTCTATCGTACGAGGTGGACGAGACCGGCGAAGGAAGAATCCACCGCGGATTTTTGGGATTCGCCCAGGCGGATGGTGTCAATCGATTGCAAGGGGCCAGTCCAGTTCAGCCGGGCTCACCGATGACGGTTTCGAGCGCACTAGCGAACCCTCATTCCACGAGGTTTTTCTCGCGACTTGGTCGTCGAATGGCGGTCCGGCCATTCAAACATGCATTTTCCTGACACAACCGCAGTGGTTCACGCCCCGGAGGAACATGTTTCCTCTGATTTCCAGATCCCATTTGGACCGAGTGGTCAAAACTGAGGCAAGACGATGACTGATTTTCAAACACACACGATCGATTCCGCTCCGGAAGCCAGCAAACCACAACTGGAACACAGCCAGAAGGCATACGGATTTGTTCCGAATCTGCACGCCGCGATGGCGGAGTCGCCTGCGTTGTTGGAAGCCTATCGAACAATCGCGGGGATCTTTGATACGAAGACCAATCTGAATGCGACTGAGCGTCAGATCATCGCGATGACCAACAACCGGCTGAATGGATGCGAATACTGCATGGCCGCTCACACGTCGATCATGCAGTCGCTCAAGGTACCGGTCGACGTGATCGAGTCCTTGCGAACGGGCACACCGATCGCCGATCCAAAGCTCGAAGCACTTCGCGTCTTCGCTGAAAAGGTCAACGTCCAACGTGGTTGGATGGAAGACGGAGACATCGAAGCTTTGTTGGCGGTGGGCTACACAAACGCAACCGTTTTCGAGGTGATCGTGGGTACGGCCTACAAAGTGCTCTCGAATTACACCAATCACATCGCGGAAACGCCACTTGATGATGCCTTTTCAAAAAACGAATGGCACGCCGAAGCGTAGTTTGTGCGGTAGCACAGCAGACGGAAGATGCAACGCAAACAAGGCTGGTGCTATCAAGTGCCGCCGATTAATCAAGCTTGACAAAAACAAACACGGAAAAGGGTTTCGAGATGAATTTTGAAGTGAAAGACAAAGTCGTGCTGGTTACCGGAGCAAACCGCGGCATCGGCAAAGTGATTTTGGAAGAAGCCTTGAAACGCGGTGCTTCCAAAGTGTACGCCGCCGTCCGCAACAGCGACTCAGCCGATGACCTTGTGAACGAACACAGCGACCGAGTTGTCCCAGTCCAAGTGGACTTGGAGGATCCGGCATCCATCACCTCCGCCGCGAAAGTTGCAACCGACGTGGACCTCGTCATCAACAACGCTGGCGTCTTGAAGGTCAAGAATGCGCTGGATGACGACGCGATCGAAGCGTTGCAGTTTGAAATGAACGTGAATGTCTACGGTCTGATTCGTATGGTGCAAGCGTTTGCTCCCGTGTTGAAAGCAAACGGCGGAGGCGCGATCGCTCAACTGAACAGTGTGGCGTCGGTCAAAACGTTCGGAGACCTCACCACCTACTGCGCATCGAAATCGGCCAGCTATTCAATCACGCAAGGCTTGCGCGAAACTTTGCGTGACCAAGGCACACAGGTGGTCAGTGTCCATCCAGGTCCGATCGCGACCGAGATGGGCAAAAACGCTGGCTTCGAAGACGTTGGTGCACCGCCGGAATTGGTCGCCACCGCAATCTTTGATGCACTCGCGGAAGGACGCTTTCATGCTTGGCCCGATCCGATGGCACAGCAAATCGGGGAAGCCTACCAAAGCTTTGCAGAAAACGTGGTGGAAGCAGACATGCAAGAGGGCGTGGCCTGAGCCACGTCCATTTGTCACTTGATGTCAGCAACTCGGGCATGCCTCGTTCGCATGCCCTGTAGCTCACTTCCTGCGGGAGGCCTCCAGCTCATCTGGCTGGATCTCGCCGTCGCCGCTCGTGTCGATTTTTTGAAACATCCGCTCCGCATTCGAGATCGCTTCCTTCTTCGAAACGATCCCGTCACTGTCGCGGTCAATCTCTTTGGCGTGTCCCTTTAGAAATCCCGCCATTGCACTACGCGAACCGCCACGGCCAGAAAGTTCTGACTGGGTGAGTTGTCCATCGTTGTCGGTATCGTATCCAGCGAACGCTTTGGTCGCTCCTGCGTCGCGACGTCCTTCACCACCGCCCCGCTGTTGTGGCGTGTAATGTTCTGTTTCAGTTTTGCGAAGAGTCACGAATTGGAACGTCGCCGCGGCGTGATAGTGACGCTTGTCATGAGGACCTTTGTGCCTGTCAAAGTAGCGGCCCCGGATGACATCCATTTGGTGAACGGGCAGTGCATCAACACATTCATGCAGAGCGGCAAGTTTGTCGTCCCACGTGTCCCCCGCCAGCATGTTGATCGCTTCGAAATGCCGATCAACGACTGACAGCACTGACTCCTGCATCGCCAACGGGATGGTTTTCTGCTTTCGGTAGTGGGCCATCACAATGCGAGAAGCAATCCCACGAAGCCATGGGCCAAATGGACGTTCTCGATCGCACTCATCCAACTTTTGCCAAGCCACAATCATCGATTCCTGGAACAGGTCATCGATGATCGCTTCATCGCGAATCAGGCTGCGCAGATAGACCATCAGCATCCGCGAATTTTCGCGGGCCAGGATCTCAAACGCCAATCGTGTTTTCTGCTCTGTCAAACCTATCGCTCCCAACGAGTGAACACCAATACTGTCGATAGGGGACCGATTGGGGACAAAAATCCCTTCCGTTTTCCCGGATTGTCTTGGCTATTTGCGGTCCGACGAACCTCGATGTTCAGGCCGCACGTCTCGACACGCGGGTTGTGTAGAATGCGATCGGCTTTGCTGGATGCGAATAAGTCCCGTTCGATTTGCGAGCTATCTCGGCCTGGCAACGCTCACGGTCAGCGAGCGTCAATCGCGATACGAAATCGCTACGGTAAAAAGTTGCCGATATCGGCGAGCACCATCACTTCATAGAGAGACAACAATGAGAACGTGTTTTGCATTGACAATCACGACTTGGCTTTGCGCCACCATTGCCGTGACTGCGACGGCGAAGGAATCAGAGGACGGATTCGTCTCCCTGTTTAACGGCAAGGACCTGAGTGGCTGGGTCAAACGTGGTGGTTCAGCGAAGTATCGCGTTGAGGATGGTGCGATTGTCGGCGAATGCGTGCCCGACACGCCCGGCAATACATTCCTGTGCTCTGAGAAAGAATTTGGCGATTTTGTCTTGAAGCTTCGCTACAAATTTTTGGAAAGCGGAAATTCCGGCGTTCAATTCCGTTCTGCGTCGCGTGAAGAAGGAGAGCGTCAGCGGGTCTTTGGCTATCAGGCTGAAATGCGGCCCGGAGGCGACATGACCGGACGGATCTACGACGAAGGCCGTCGTGGGCACAAGCACGGAATCATTTGGCTGGACGCCTTCACACCGCAAGACCGTCTCGATGTGGCTCAGGAAAGCTGCCGAGAAGGTGAGTGGAACGAGCTCGAAATCCAGTGCGTGGGGCCGTCGATCAAGAGTTGGCTGAACGGGAAATTGGTCGTCGATATTTTTGATAGTTTCTCGATGAAGGGCTTCATCGGGCTACAAATTCATTCGGGCAAATCAGGTTCGGTGGCGTGGAAGGACATCCGCATCAAAGACTTGGGCGAAAGCCGTTGGCAATCATTTTTCGTCAAGAACGACGAACGAGGATACGAACTCGATGGTGCGAGGTTCGTCCTTCCTGAAGAATGGTCATTCACTGAAGAAGGCATCTTGCATGGCGTTCATTCGAAGAGCCAGGGGAAAGACGGTTTGGTCATTTCCGATGACAACTACGACAACTTCATCGCGCGGGTGACATATCGAATGCAAGGCGGCAACAGCGCGTTGTACTTCCGAGCAGAGGAAACCAGTGCACCGTGGGTGTTGCGTGGATTCCAAAATGAAATCGCGAACAATGGCAAGGACTCTGCTCTCTGGCATACCGCCGGAATCATCGAGGGGAAGACCATCCCAGGCCGCGGCTGGATCGTCACCAATGATGAGTTGGTCGAGAGGGTGCGCAACAAGGATGACCAATGGAATACAACCTGCACCGCCGCTTACGGCGATCGACTCGTTCAAACGCTGAATGGATTCTGCACGTCGGACATCATCGATGAAGAATGTGAGAAGACAGGCAAGCTCGGATTGCAAATGCATGGTGGCACCGACTGCGAAATGTTCTTCAAGGACTTTGAAGTCATGCCAATCACGAATGAGATGGCCGAGCTGATCGAGCGAGAGTGACATAACAACTCGCAGTTCATTCGCGTCTGTATCCTTTCCCGCACCACCAAGGAATCTCACCATCTCAACTACCAATCTCAAAATGCTCGGCTTCCTTGGCATACGTTGCCTAGTGGCCGCGTCGTTGCTCGTCTCGAGCGTCGTCGTAGCCCAGACGGATCAACTCGCTGCTTCACCTTCGTCTGAAAGCGACTCGATCACGATCGCTTTGATCGGTGACTCGACCGTCGAGGACTATTCGGGATGGGGCGTGGCTTTTCGGAAGCGATTCGGCGACCAAGCGGAGGTACTCAACTTCGCAAAAGGCGGAGCGAGTTCGAAAAGCTGGTACGACGGCAATCGTATGCCGCCGGTCTTGGACGCAAAGCCGGACTACGTGCTGATCCAGTTCGGACACAATGACCAGCCAGGAAAAGGTCCGAAGCGAGAAACCGATCCCGCCACGACCTATCGCGACCAGCTGAAACGCTACGTCGCGGAAGTGAAGTCGATCGGCGCGATTCCGATCATCGTCAGTTCGGTGACGAGACGTCGTTTCGATGAGAACGACCAGATTCGAACGACGCTGGGACCATGGGCTGCCGCAGCGCAGGAGGTTGCAACGGATTTGGACGTGCCGTTCGTTGATTTGCACAAAAGAAGCATCGAACTTCACAACAAAATCGGACCGCAGGCCAGCATGAAGTTCAATTTCAAGGAAGGCGACCTGACCCACTTCAACGAAAAGGGATGCGAAGCGATGGCCGACCTCGTCATCGACGAGCTGCAATCCGAGGTGCCCAGTTTGACCAAGTATTTGAAAACGTCGTCATCCCGTACAGACAAACAATGAATCGCCAGATCCTGTTCCTTCGACCATCTCGCCGCCCGATGTTCCGAATCGTTTTGCTGCTGATTGCGTTTGTGTGCTCCGGTACGCTGCGAGCTGAGGATGAGCCGAACGGGGCGCCCGCAAATCGACCTCTGATGGCCTACGTCGGAACGTTTAGCTCACCGCTTGGCGATGTTCCACCAACGCAAGTGGATCTACCTGCCGGAAATGGCCGAGGAATTCACCTTTTTGAAGTTGATCGCAATAGCGGTGCTTTGAAGACGGCCGGGACGTTTGATTTGGGCGTCAGTCCGGATTGTTTGGTGGTCAATGCGGCTGGGAATCGTTTGTACTCAAGCAATGAAACGGATCGCTTTGGAGACGCGAAACAAGGATCCGTCAGTTCGTTCGCGATTGATCGTCGCGATGGTCAATTGACGTTGTTGAATACGGTTGCTTCGGAAGGCGACGGGCCCACGTATGTCAGCATTCATCCGTCGGGACGCTATCTCTTCGTCGCGAATTATTTCAGTGGATCGATCGCGGTATTGCCCATTCTTTCGGACGGACGTTTGGGCAATGCGACTGACGTCCAACGCGGCGAAGGAAACGTCGGGCCCACCAAGGCAACCAACGCTCCGCCGGGAAGCTTCGCAATCAGTGGTCACGATGGCTCGCATGCACACATGATTCAATCCGATGCAACGGGACGCTATGTCCTGCATGTGGATTTGGGAATGGACCGAATCTTTGTTTGGAAGTTCGACGCTACCACAGGGAAGCTATCCGCCAACACGCCAGCGAGCGTGTCCTTGCCTCCGGGAGATGGACCACGGCATTTCGATTTTCATCCCAATGGACGCTGGATGTATTCGATCCAAGAAGAAGGATCCACGATCGTGCTACTTGACTACGACTCGGACGCTGGGCGTTTGACTCAGCGTCAAACCGTATCCTCCTTGCCGCCTGGCTTCCAAGGCAGCAACTTCTGCTCCGAGATTTTGGTTTCTGACGACGGACGTTTTGTCTACGCCGGCAATCGACTTCACGACAGCATCGGAATTTTCGCGATCGAATCAGATGGAACATTGCGGCAGGTTGGCAACGAATGGACTCGTGGTGACTACCCCCGCAGCTTCAACTTTGATCCTAGCGCTCGTTTTCTTTACGTATGCAATCAACGCGCGGACAACGTCACGGCATTTCGAATCGACCGAGACTCTGGGTTGCTGGAGTTCACCGGGAACTATGCCTCGGTCGGCAATCCGTCTTGCATCACCTTTGTAGATCTCGCTGAAAATCATCAGTCGTTTCATGAGATACGCCGTGTTGCCGCACCCGAAGCCCATCAGGCGGCGGCGGTGGATGAGACTTCGTTTTATGCGATCTCCAATCGAGCGATCGCTCGGTACGATAAACAATCCGGCAAGCGTGTCGCTCGCTGGGATGCTCCTAACGGATCGGAAATCAAGCATTTCAACAGCGGAATCGTCAAAGATGGAAGGCTGTATTGTGCGAATTCCAATTGGCCGACCAAGCCGCTGAAGAATTCGATTGAGATATTTGACGCCAAACGCATGGAGCATTTGCAGTCAAAGCCATTCGCTGAAACGGAAGGAGCGATCAACTGGGTCGATCGACATGACGGAGTTTGGTGGGTTGCATTCGCGTTTTATGGCGAAACGGAAGTTCGTCGGACCAAGTTGGTTCGATACGACAAACAGTGGAAAGAAACCGGCGAATGGACATTTCCCGAATCGGTGATTCAGCGGTTTTTGCCAATGAGCAATTCAGGTGGCTGCTTCGGGCCGAATGGAGATTTGTACGTCACCGGCCATGATCACGCTGAACTTTATCTTCTCGACATTCCGACCAACGGAAGCGAACTCAAACACGTGGCGACTGTGCCAGCACCGATCGCCGGACAGGGAATTGCTTGGGATTTTGATGATTTAGGAGTCTTATTGGGGATAAATCGTGCGAGCCATGAAGTCGTCTTTATGCGTTCCACCGGGGCGATTGAACCGCTTCGGTGAGATGGCGGCCGAGGAAATTTCAATGAATTACCGATTGGTCCCCACTTTATGCCCGTTAGGTGAGCAACATCTGTTACGATGCCCGCGGCAGTCGACAAGCTAAGACAACTTCGTCTCCGGCATCGGCTGCCAAGAACTCTTTTGAATAGATTGAAAAATGGCAGAAGGTACGATCAAACGTCTCACCGACAAAGGCTTCGGTTTCATTGACGTTGGCAGCTCGAAGGACTTGTTCTTTCACTCGTCCAGCGTTGAAGGCGTGAACTTCGATGACCTCCGCGAAGGTCAACAAGTCACGTTCAACGAAGCACGTGGCGAAAAAGGGCCTTGTGCAGAAAACGTCCAAGTTCAGTAATTGACTCGGGTTAGTCACCCAGCTTCCTGTTCTGTCGTGAGCGCATTCCGCGGACGACATTCGAGCGGGAACACACCAAGACTGTAAAATACACAACGGCATTTGGCTTGATGAGCCAAATGCCGTTTTTTTTTGCGTGTTGGTTTTCTGCAGACTTCGCTGCAAACGATCGATTAAAAACAGGCTGAATGCCGCGTGTATTTGTCATGGCCGCCACAATCCATTGCCGGCCAACCAACTGTCCGTTCGTCACTCCAAGAGAATGGAAAACCCGCAGCGGTTGATTCTGCGGACACCGAGCAGCTAGTTGGGCCGATTCGTTGGAGGCTTTCCTACACGGTGTAGTACTCTTCCCAGCCTTTTCGTGGGGCATTTCCCTTCAAGAGTTCGTTGGCTCGTTCGTTGTTGGTGATCTCTCGCTTTTCAGCGTCGAACTTCAGGGTGCCGCCGAGACGTTGAGCGATGCAGCCCAGCATAAAGACTTGCGTCAACGGACCTGATACCGCGAACTTCGAGTTGCATTCCTCTTTGCCCATTGCTGCGAGCAAGAAGTTCTTCATGTGGCTGTGGTTCGTTTCGCCGGCCGGGATCTCTGGAGTTTTGACAGAGTCGGACAAAATGCTGAGCTTGGCGTTGTGAGTGCCGCCCAGGAAGGTCCGATCGTCGCTGTACATCACCTTGCCACATGCCGGCATTGATTTGCCTTCACCAAGTTCCTTTGGACGCGGTGGCTGGTTTTTGACGCCGTCGTACCAGTTGATTGACATCGCGGGCATTCCCGGACCACGTTCGGCAAACTCGAATGCGATGGTGGTAGCCATTGGGTAGATGAAATCGTTCGGGCCTTCCAACTTGTCCGCGCGGATCTCGTACGGCAGTCTCAAGTCAAGGAAACGATGGATGCTGTCCAATGTGTGAGGTCCCCAATCACCGAAGGCACCGTTGCCGTAGTCGTACCAACCACGCCAGTTGCCATTGTCGAGTCGATCACTGTAGCTCTGCATCGGTGCGGTTGCGGTCCACACATCCCAGTTCATTCCGGCGGGCATTTTCTCCGCAGCGGGATATCCGGTCACGTTTCCCCATGGATGCCAACGTCGTCCTTTGTTCATGCAAGCGTCGACACGGCGGACGTTTTTGATAATGCGTTCTTCCACCCATGTTTTGAACTGCATGCGTTGTGAAGAGGAGTGACCTTGGTTGCCCATTTGGCAGATGCCGTTGTGCTTCTTTTCAGCCGCAATCAGCAGTTCGCATTCTTCGAATGTGTGCGCAAGCGGTTTCTCGACGTAGACCGCAACGCCTTCCGAGATGGCTCGCATTGAAATTGGAAAGTGCGTGTGGTCGGGTGTACCGACCGTGCAGGCGTCAATCTTGCCACCCATCTCATCGAACATCTTGCGGAAGTCGTCATAGACCTTCGCTTCAGGATGTTGTTGTTTGAAACGATTGGTACGTGACGGGTCGGCATCGCAAAGGGCAACGACGTTGACCATGCCAGATTTGACCGCGTCGTTGCCAATGGCGGCTCCCCGATTGGTGCAACCGATGATTGCCAAGTTCACCTTGTCTTTGCTCTCAGCGGCCTGCGTCGATTGAATGCCAAGAGTCCCGATGCCGGCGGTTGCGACGGTGGCCTTTTTCAAGAAAGAACGACGGCTCGCGTTTGTCATCGTGTTGGTCACTGCAGTGGGGTCCGAATTGATGGAGAATGGTGGGACGGGAGTTCCAATTTAGTGTCGACCATGATACCTAAACGGCGACAGACTTGCTGTCGGTTGGTTCAGGGGCAAAACCGGGGCTGCGCGTGATATTTGAATGACAATTGAGCCTGCCGGAAGATTCCGGGGGCCCTTTGCCTAAACGGCGGCTGCGATAATTCGCAGTACAAATGAACCAGGTGAAGCTTCGAGACACTCTTCTCTGTGCGGAACCTCTTCTAACGCCGGAGTTGGAGGACGGCGTCCGGCGATCAAGGGGGTTTCTCAATGGGATGGTCTTGGTCGTATCATGTGCGGCCGGCGGTAGATTCGCCGGGTGTTTGCACGGTTGATCCGGTGACACGCTGAGACTGTGGTCAACGTCATGGGCTGAAGGACTTGGGAGTCTTTCCCCGCCGCTTCACTGATACGCCAAGCATTTGTGGGACTTTGAATTGTTGGAATTGAAGCATCGTGCGATGGCGTGCGACTTTGTGGTGCTGGTGCCGGACGAGAATCAACGTGTAGGCAATCGGTCTGCCGCTGATGCGGTGCTGCGTCACTTGGAAGCGATTGAAGAGATCGAGAACTCGCTGACGGTCTATCGGGGCGACAGCGAAATCGCTCGGGTCAATGCGTTGGCATATGAAAAGCCTGTTCATTTGAAGCCCGCCACGTTCAAGCTTCTGCAGAAAGCAAACGCCCTCGCTGAACGCACCCAGGGAGCGTTCGACATTACGGCGGGACCTCTCGTGGAGACTTGGGGGTTCACCAAGCGTGAAGGTCGAAAGCCAAAACCGGACGAGATCGAATCGGCTCGGGAACGCGTTGGTTGGAAGCATCTGATCCTGGATGTTGAAAGTCGCACCGCACGATTTGCCGTCGAGGGCATGTCGCTGAACATGGGGGCGATCGGCAAAGGGCACGCGATCGATGTTCTCGCCGCGGCGCTGCGGGCCGAAGGCATGCGTGACTTTCTCATCCATGCTGGGCACAGCAGCGTTCTGGCGGCGGGCGACCAACAACCATTTGCGGATCCAGAAGAGAATGAGCTTGATCATGACGCAGATAGGCCCAAGGGATGGCTGGTTGGTGTCTCTCATCCGACCCGGCCGGGGAAACGCTTGGGCGGACTTTGGCTTCGCGACGAGGCGTTGTCGACCAGTGGAAGTGGAAAACAGTTTTTCCATCATCAAGGCAAACGATACGGGCATGTCATCGATCCACGGACGGGATACCCCGCTGGCCAGTGGCTGTCGTTGACGCTGACGACGACTCACGCGGTGGACGCGGATGCCCTTTCAACGGCTTTGTTTGTCATGGGAAAAGACGACGCAGAAGCGTATGCTACCGAGCACGGGATCGGATTGATCTTGGTCAGTGCCGGGAAACGCAAGGAGGAGGTCCTGTTGGACAAGTCGGGCCCCTTGATCTGGCACAACACTTGAGCACCCCCGGGATTCATTCGGGTGGGAATTTCCCGTGGCCAGCGTTTGATGCTTCGGGCTGGTTCGGCGCCCAGTGAAAAGGCGTCGCGCATCATTGCGATGATACTGAACGTTGTTCGCACCGACGCCCGAATCGAAATCGTGCCACAAAATCGTTGACACTTCCTACGTCTGCTTTGTTTTCGCTGATACGTCTTCATGTCTGATTCTTCAACCAACAGCAACGCGACAACCGTTTCTGAGCCTGATAGCAATCAGGCAGTCCATGAGCCACCGCGGTCGATCGCGCCGACACCCCAGCTTTCCACCCGCGGGTTGTTCATTGCTCTCGCGACGGTTTGTTTTGTCCCGCTGTTTGGGCTCAGTATTTACGCGGTGATCTTTGGAAAGGCGAGCGAGCATGAATTGCCAGTCGAGATCCTGATCGACCGACGTCCGCTGATGACCGTTGAGGGCAACTCGCAGTTGATGGACGATGTGGTTGTCGTCACCAACGAAGCTGATTTCGAGATCCCCAACATCACGATGAACCTGAATGGACAGTACTTTCTGTACCAGGACAAACCGCTCGCGGTGGGAGAAACGTTGGTGCTGCGTCAGGCGGCTTTTGCGACCAAGAGCAGCCAATTTTGGGTGCCGGGACGCTATCCGATCACAGAAATTACCGTAACTGGGAAGTTGCCCACTGGTGCGAGAGGCGTGAAAGAGGTGCAATTCTGAATCTGACGTTTCAAACGCAAACCTCTTTCACATGGAATTCTGGGTGAGCTCGGTTTTGGATCCCAAATGGACTCGCAGCGACGCGTCCGATATTTACGACATCGACCGCTGGGGCGCTGGATACTTTTCGATCTCGGACGCCGGCACAGTGCTGGTTTCCCCTGATCGGGATCCGTCCCAAAGCATCGACTTGAAGGAGTTGGTTGACCGTTTGGGGCAGCGGAACCTGGACCTTCCGATTCTGCTGCGTTTCAACGGGATTCTTCGTGATCGGTTGCGTGAGCTCGATCGTTGTTTCAAAAACGCGATTCATGATCACAAGTATCAAAGCCGCTATCGCTGCGTCTTTCCAATCAAAGTCAACCAGCAACGCGAAGTGGTCCAGCAGATCGTCAGCGAAGGCGCCCGGTTGGGTTTTGGAATCGAAGCGGGAAGCAAACCGGAATTGGTTGCCGCCGTGGCGATGGGCGATTCCAACGTACCGGTCGTTTGCAACGGATTTAAAGACGAAGAATTCATTCGGTTGGCATTGCTCGCACAGCGATTGGGCCGAAACGTTCTGCCTGTCGTCGAAAAGGTCAGCGAGCTGGATTTGATTTTGGACGTCGCGAAGGACATCGGCGTGCGTCCGACGATCGGGATGCGAGTCAAACTGGCGACTCGCGGAAGTGGACGCTGGCAAGCGAGCGGTGGATACCGCAGCAAGTTCGGTCTCACCGTCGCCGAACTGTTGGCTCAATTGGATCGTTTGATCGCGATGGACATGGGCGATTGCCTTCAGTTGCTGCACTTTCATGTCGGCAGTCAGATCGGAAACATTCGTCAGCTCAAATCGGCCATCTTGGAAGCAGC
The DNA here is from genome assembly GCF_002337565.1 of Rhodopirellula sp. UBA1907. Taxonomy (NCBI): domain Bacteria; kingdom Pseudomonadati; phylum Planctomycetota; class Planctomycetia; order Pirellulales; family Pirellulaceae; genus Rhodopirellula; species Rhodopirellula sp. UBA1907. The sequence continues at coordinate 126,855 of NZ_DDGH01000098.1, forward strand.
TCGAATCTATGTCGACTTGGTTCGCCGAGGTGCCGGAATGCGTTACCTCGACGTGGGCGGTGGACTCGGAGTCGACTATGACGGTTCGCGCAGCGACAGCGAATCGAGCATGAACTACACGATGCAGGAATACGCCAACGACGTCGTTTACCACACTCAAACGGTGTGCGACGAAGCGGGTGTCCCGCACCCGGAATTGATTTCGGAATCAGGTCGCGCCGTCGCTGCTCACCACAGCGTGTTGGTGATGGAAACATTGGGAGTGACATCTCAAGGCGTTGCCAACTTGCCGGCATGGGCCAAAGTCGAGGGCGAACCGGTCTCGCCCGATCACGGCGGGATCGAAATGGATTCCGTGGGCGCGATCGAAACTTCTGAAATGGAAGGTCCACCGGAATCGTACGAGCAACCGGTGCATGACCTGTGGGTGGGCTACGTCAACATGACGCAGGCCAATATGATGGAAACATTCCACGACGCGCAGGTGGCACTGGATTTGTGCATGAACCTGTTCAGCGGTGGCTACTTGCCATTGGAACAACGCGTCGCGGCGGAGAACTTGTACTTTGCGATTTGCCACCGAGTCCGTGAGTTGGCGGAATCGATGAAGGATCGCCCCGATGATTTGAAGCATCTCGATCGGATGTTGTCAGACATCTACTTCGCGAATTTTTCGTTGTTTCAGTCGATGCCTGATTCCTGGGCGATTGACCAGTTGTTCCCGATCATGCCAATCCACCGTTTGCTGGAAAAGCCAACGCGGCACGCGGTTTTAGGCGATATCACATGCGACAGCGACGGCAAGGTCGACGCGTTTGTATGTGGCGGAGGACGTCAACGGACTTTGATGCTTCATCCGCTGAAGTCCGGTGAACCGTATCAGTTGGCGGTCTTCATGGTTGGTGCTTACCAAGAAATCTTGGGTGATTTGCACAACCTGTTTGGTGACACGCACGCCGTTCACGTCGACATCGAAGATGGCGTGACCAAAGTCCGTTCGATCGTCAAAGGCGACACGGTCTCGGAAGTGTTGGGTTACGTCCAATACGAAGATCGAGAGTTGATCGAGAACCTGCAAGAGTCGGTGGAATCCGCGATTGGAAACGGGCACATCGATCATCAACAAGCAGGCGAGACGGTTGCGGCGTACGAACGCGCACTCAGTGGCTACACGTATTTGTCGACGCGGACGAAATAGTTCGTGGATCTGCTGTGGTTCCGTGGCAGGACAATTGCACGGTTCGTTGTTGAGTCGTTTTCTCCTCTCCGGTTCTTTGACTGGCCTTTATGTCGACACCCACCCCTGACTTTGATGTTTCCAATTTTGAACGTGAGCTGATTCTTCGGAACATGCGCATCGAGGACTATGACTCGATGGTTGCCATGCAAAAGGCGTGCTTCCCAGACATGCAACCATGGACGAAGGAGCAGGTCGAAAGCCAGTTGGCACATTTTCCAGAAGGGCAGATCGTCATCGAGTGTGACGGCAAGCTGGTCGCCAGCAGCAGTAGCTTGCTGTTGCACTACGACGACGACCTGGAATGGCACGATTACAAGAAGATCGCCGACAGCGGTTTCATTCGAAACCATCAGCCAACCGGCGACACGTTGTATGGCATCGAGATCATGGTGCATTCCGATTTTCGCGGGATGCGACTGTCTCGGCGACTTTACGATGCTCGAAAAGAGCTTTGTCGTTCGCGAAACATCGAGCAGATGATCGTTGGCGGCCGTATTCCCGGCTATCACTTGCACGCGGAGAAGATGAAGGCGTCCGAGTATATCGACCGCGTCATCGATAAAACGTTCTTTGATCCAGTTCTGACAGCTCAAATTGCGAACGGTTTTTCGCTGCAGGGTTTGATCCCAAACTACTTGCCGACTGATTTGCAGAGCTGCGGTTACGCGACGTTCTTGGAATGGCGGAACCTGGACTATGTCTCGGCTGGAAAACGCCGGTTCCGCCGGACGGTTCGGCCGGTGCGTATTGGCTCCGTTCAGTATCAAATGCGAGCGGTGAAGGACTTTGAAGAGTTCGCTCAGCAGGCTCGCTATTTCGTGGACGTGGCTGGCGACTACAAATGCGACTTTTTGTTGTTCCCGGAATTATTCACCACGCAGTTGCTTTCCTTTTTGCCGAACGAACGGCCGGGACAAGCCGCTCGAACGTTGGCTGAGTACACGCCGCAGTATTTGGAGTTGTTCAGTCACTTGGCGGTGAAATTCGACACCAACATTGTCGGTGGTTCGCACTTCGTGATCGAAGACGAAAAATTATACAACGTCGCATTCTTGTTCCACCGGGACGGCAGGATCGACAAGCAGTACAAGCTGCACATCACGCCGAGCGAACGTAAATGGTGGGGCGTCGCAGGCGGCCCTGGGATCGAAGTCCTTCAAACGGACTGCGGGCCGATCTGCATCCAGGTTTGCTATGACATTGAGTTTCCTGAACTCTCGCGTCTCGCGGTGGAGAAGGGAGCCCAAATCATCTTCGTACCATTCAACACCGACAACCGGCATGGCTACATGCGAGTTCGCACCTGCGCCGCTGCCCGTTGCGTCGAGAATCACGTGTATGTCGCGATCGCCGGTTGCACAGGCAATCTGCCATTCTGCGAGAACGCGGACATTCACTACGCTCAATCAGCCGTGCTGACGCCGTTGGATGTGACGTTCGCTCGCGAAGGGATTGGGGCGGAGGCCAACCCAAATATCGAGACCGTTGTCATCTACGACGTCGATCTTGAGTTGCTACGTCGACATCGTGAACAAGGCAGCGTTCAAAATTGGAACGATCGACGCCTGGACTTGTATCGTCTGACTGAGACGAAAACCGACTCGGGCGAGTCGCCGGGATGAGCTTCTTTGAAACAGCTCGCGGTATTCAAGAAGAAAGAGCGTGTGCGAAATGTTTCGCACACGCTCTTGATCGCTTGATTGCTTTGACCGATATGATTCAGCTTGTCTCGACGATGAGTCGCGTCGGCCTAGTTGGCTCTAGTAGAGCAGCAACTCGAAGCCGGCCTTCAGCACAACTGCATCATCGAAGCCCATGTTGGCTCCATCCCAAGTTGCGTAATCGCTGAGGTAGTCGATTCCGAGAACGGTTCGGCCAGGGATTCCGCACACGGTGATGTCATGTTTGACGTCGACACCGAACGTCGTGGTGAACTTGTTGTTCGTTCCGGTGGTCACACCATCGTTGCCAACGTACTTGCCATCGAGATCATACAGCCCCAAACGCAGGTCCACCCAAACTGGACGACGACCGAACACTGTTTCCCAACCAGCGACGACGACGGCACCGCGATACGAGTTGTCCAGCTCGTTGTCGCCAATCTCTTGTTTCCATTCCATTTGGCTGTATCCGGTACCAGCGGACAGATCGTGAACGCCGAATGTCCACGTGTCACGCATGATCGCATCGAAGCCATACATTTCTGTGTTGTCAGAAACGGCGTAGGTGAAATTGCCTTCCACGCTGGTTCGATAGCCCTCAAAGCGATGGTGACCGCGAATGTCAGTCAAGAAACCGACGGAATCGCCTGAGTCGCCTTGGTAGGTGGGCAACAATGGAGCCCAGATCGCTTTGCGACTGGTCAGCTCGGTACCGTCGACAGCCTGGGCCGAGGATGCCGACCAGGTCACCGATGCGAAGCCGAGCACGGCCACCGCAATCTTCAAAATGGAATCAAATCGTTTCTTTGTCATCGCGTCGCTCAGCTTGGCATTGGGAGGATGCACAGGAACGAACATGCCGTGGCTTGTCCGATATGACGCGAGGACCGCCTCACGCGTCTGTCTGAGTTGACTTCGGCTGCGATCCAGTGGACGCGACCAGAAAGTTTGAAGAATGGTCTCAAGTCCTGCTCAGAAGTCGACGCGTGACCCGTTTGTCGAAATCACAACGACGGATGCATTTTTCCTCAAGTCGCGGAAACGATGACAGCCGTCGCCGATCCGTGAGAGGTATGCGACAAGGCAATCACGTGAGGTCGCTTGAGCGGCCCCGATTTCTCAACGATATTCAGCGTGTCTGGACAATCCGACGCGTGTGCGACGGGCGGTGCCGTGCCTTGCTGAGCCGCAACCACCGCGGCGGTCAGTCCCAGCATTCCTGTCGCTGCACCGGTGTGACCCAACAACCCGATCGGCAGAGTCACCGGAATACCCGGCAGAGCTTTCGCAATCGCTTCGGCTTCTTGAGCATCAATGACCGGGTCACCCATCCCGTGGCCGACGACCAATCCAATGTCATCGGCGGTCAGTCCAGCGTCAGACAAGGCGCCCGCGATAGCGGCTTCGATGGCGGCGGCGGAACCCCGACCAGCATTCTCTTCGGAAGAACTGGTGAATCTGCCCTCTGCGAAAGCGGCTGAGGGGACGAATCGCGATGCCATTCCCACAACCTTCGCGATTGGTTTGCGGTTTCCCTGTTCAGCGGATTCGGCGGTTTCCAAAATGACGCAAGCCGCTCCTTCGCCACGCACGATTCCCTTGGCGTCTTTCGCGTGAGGTCGGCTGCTTCGTTCCACTTGTTCCGATGCACCGGTGAGTGGCTGATCCTCGGTGAACATGGTTCGCGTCGTGTTCATTCGCGAACCAGCCGCCGCGGCGACCATGACGTCCGCGATTCCACGTCGCAGATAGCCGCACGCTTCCAACACCGCATTGGGGCCGGACACATCGCCGACCGTCAGCGTGTTGTTGGGTCCGTGAGAATTGACCGCAATGCCCACGTGACACGCGGGCATGTTGGGAAGGTATTTCAGCATCCACAGCGGAGTGATCGAACGCATCGCGGCGTTGCCAAACTTCGATCGATCGATTTCGTTGGCTTCGGTTTTGCAAGCGGCAAAGGCATCCGCCAATTCTTCGGGATCGCCGTACAACATTTCGCTGCCAAAGACGGTACCGATCCGATCGACCACGATGCGACCGGAAATTTTGGCTTGGTCAGCAGGCTCGGCTGGCAACAGCGATGACAGTCCAGCATCCTCAATTGCCATTTGCGAAGCTGCGAACGATGTCTGGATTTCGCGACACATCACCTTCAAAGCTTTTCGCGGTTTGACGAAGAGCTTCGGATCAAAGCCGGTGATCGGTGCTCCAATTTCCACCGGCGACTCTTGCTTTGTATCGCCCTCGGATCCCTGAACAAACTTGTATCGTGCCGTCGCGTTTCGATCGCCAACGGTGGAGTCGACCAGTTCGATGACGCCACTGGCCGCGTTCAGCAGAGATTCCGTGAAGGCTTCCCGCCCCAAGCCGATTGATGAGACCACGCCGACGCCGGTGATCACGATGTCACTGCGGTTCATGAAAGAAATCGGTCAAAACAAGAGAAACGGGACAAGCGGGTGGCAGCAGTATGATCCGAGCGATGGAGTGAAACCAGACCGTGCCTGTCAATCTAGGTCGACAAAGTCGATTGGTGCATCAATGTCTGGATGCAAACTTTGATGAACGGGACACTTCCGCGCCGCGGCGACCAGTCGATCTCGCATCTCAGGTTGCAAATCCAACCCAGCGGGGAATGTGACCTTCGTTTTCAGGCTCGCGATTCGCCGAACGGGGGTGCTCGCCATTTCCTTTTCGACGCGAATGGTGGTCCCACTCAAGTCCAGCTCGTGTCGATCAGCAACCAATCCCATGATTGTCATCACGCAGGTTCCCAAAGCGGTCGCAACCAAGTCGGATGGCGAAAACGAGGAGCCTCGACCTCCATTGTCCGTGGGAGCGTCGGTGACCAATTTGGTGCCGCTCGGCCCGTGAGTCGCTTCGCAATGAAGTTGACCTTGGTAAACCGCTGTGATCTCGACTGACATTAGTCACTTTCGAATGAAATGGGCAATCACGGACAATCGTTCGAGTTTGATTGTCCAACAAAAAAAACGCGGACGGAATCAAAGTTCCGCCCGCGAGTTTGGTGATTGTCAATCAGTTGATCAACCGTACTAGAAGCTCGTTGCCGCTTCCGAGTCGACGACATCTGATTCTGACTCGCCGTGACCGTGCCCTTCGATTGGGACAGCCTTTCCGAGTTCTTCATCAAAGCGAAGGACTTTGTATCCGCCAATGCTTCGGAAGTAGATCAACAGCCCCAAGAATCCGATGGCCATCATCCCAGGAATGTAGGCTGTCAGAGTCAAAGCCCGGCGGCCGCCGAACAGATAAGACGCCTGAACGGCTGGAACGTCGGTAGCGGCATTTGCGATCAACGCAGGCTTTTCTTCTTCTGGAATCAGTTTCGCTTCTTCGATCGCGGCGGTCTCGACGTCTCCCGCGTCAACTTCGATGCCGTTGGCAGCGTTGAGCTTCGCGGCATCGAGCGGCGTGTACTCGTAACCCCAGCTCGAGGTCGGCTCAGAGCCTTCGTATCGTGCGTAAGTTTCCGGGGCGGTTTCTTCCAAGTGCTGCGACAACTCGTATCCTTGCTGAGCACCAATACGTGGTCCAGCGATTTGTCCGACGCAGATCATACCGACGGCTCCCAACGCACCCATAGCGACCGAGCCGCTTTGTGGATACCGCTCACCAGCAACGCCCAACATGGTTGGCCACAAGAACGCTTTGCCGAAGGAGTAGAACGTTGCTGCGACGAAGATCATCGCGACGCTTTGGATGGGTGATCCCAACCAAAGCAATCCCAAGCAAGAGATGATTGAGCTACCGAGCAACAATCCGATTGGATTGACGCGGTGAACAATCGGTCCTGCAAAAAACCGGAGCACGAACATCAAGAAGGATGTGTAGACCAGGATAATGATCGAATTCGGAAGCAAGTTTTCCATCAACTTCGTCATCCACGAGTCAACGCCCAATTCCATGTAGCCGATCAAACCGTGCAACACGATTAGGACCAAGAAGGGTATCGATGCGAAGCACGAGAAGACGGTCGCAAACGAGCCAGCTGTTTCACCAACCGTCTCTGGGAATTTCTCAGGCAACGCCATGACGCCGTACGCGATCACAACGATCGAGAAACTGGCCAAACCGTATTGCCAAGGCAGTTCAGTGATCCAAGCATTCTCGCCAATGAAGCAGGCAGCAAAGATGCCGCCGAGGATCATTCCGGCAGGCCAACCCGCGTGCAGAATGTTCAAGTAGTGAGTCTTGTTCTCAGGGTATAGCTGAGCGATCAACGGGTTGATCACCGCCTCGTAAAGCCCCTGGCAAATCGAAAAGACGAACGCACTCCAGAAGAGCACAGAGAAGACATTGCTCGTCGCGTTCTCCGGATCCGTTTCTTGCCATCCGGCGAACAACGGGTTGGCGGCGAACAACATTCCGGCGCTCACCAAGTGAAGCAAGAAAGCGATCGTCAAGAGTTTCTTGTAGCCAAACTTCTCGACCAGAATACCGCCGAAGAAGATCATCAGACCGAAGCCCAAGAATCCCGCACCGAGGATGGCACCGAATTCGCCACCACCCAGGTTGAATTCACGTTCCCATGGTCCACCCGCGGCGGTCCGAGTTGCAAAACCAATTCCAGAGGCAACTAGCGTTAAAAAGCTAGCGACCATCAATTTTCCGCGAGCGTATTCCATAGGGATCTCCGGCAACCGAATATGTCAGCGAACCATGCGAGCGGCTTTGAGATCCGACTAGGTTGAATGCCGGTGGTGAAAAGCAAGCTGAACTAGCTTGCCAACTCGACTGAATCTTTCAGCAGAGCTGGACCAAACGGGGCAAAGTAGCGTTCGCGGAGCTGACGAATCGTGCGTGGGGTAAGAGAAAGGGACAACAGAGAGGCAAGATAACGTCGCAGATGCTGGCATTTTCGAGTCCCTTCGTCAAGAATACCGGCGACGTTTCCGTCTCTGTGAACAAAGTAATTCGGTCGGGAACGCGTTGCTACCGTCATGTTCACCCTATCTCGCCAGCCGAAAGCGTCATCTTGCGAGCCGAAATGGGGTGTTCAAGTGAAAGATCAAAGGAAAGCGGAGTCTGAGTCCGCGATACGCTAGTCAAGGAATCGTTTCTTCTGGTCTTCCCGTTGTCGACTTCACAATGTCTATATGCTCGCGGCCTCAGTTAGCCCACTGGCGAGCGTTGGCGCTGCGGATTGAAGTGCATCTTCACCGTTTGGCTGAATTCTTCAGTGGAAGATGCTTGTTTAGTTGCCCGCAGACAACCGCTTGAGCCGGCCGACGCTTTGCTATCTCTCCGGATGACTGTCGCAACCATCTGCCGCCGAATTGTTGAACACACCGATTCAATCGGCACAGGCGGAACGTTTTAACAAGCGGTGTTTTTTAGGGTCGGAATTGGTCGAAACCATTTGTGATCAACTCCCGACCGATCTCTCCCCGCGTCGTTGTTGGCATCACACTTTGAATGACGGTCTCGTCGTTTGATTCCGCGTGCTCCGTTCGTTGGCTCCTCCCATTGCCGCTGAACGCCACTGAACACGTGTCGGATCGAGACGAAATCGTCGCGGTGATGCATCGACTCGTGATTTGTCGGAACCACCTCCCTTTCCCGACCGGATCGCCACCGATGACTTTCTCCGAATCTCTTGAGCAGGACGAGCTCACGCTGCTGAAAAAGAGTCGACGCAAAACGCCGACCCGCCGAAGTGAAGCGGCTCAGTCGCCTTTGGAAACTTACCTCCGCGAAATCAACGAAACGCCGTTGTTGTCCGCCGAGGAAGAACTCGAACTCGCCGCCCGTATCGCTCAAGGCGATGTGATGGCTCGCGACCAAATGGTTCGAGCGAACCTGCGGTTGGTCGTGAACATCTCGCGGGGTTACACGGGCAAAGGGCTCGGACTGCAAGACTTGATCGAAGAAGGCAACCTGGGCTTGTTGCGTGCGGTCGAGGGGTTCGATCCGGTTCATGGGACTCGGTTCAGCACCTATGCGAGCTACTGGATCAAGCAATCGATCAAACGAGCGTTGATCAATTCAGCTAAAACCATTCGTATTCCCGCGTACATGGTTGAGTTGTTGAGCAAGTGGCGTCGAGCGACCGCACGGTTGAACGAAGAGCTGGGGCGAACGCCGACCAACGAAGAAGTCGCCCGGGTGTTGGGACTGCCCAAGAAGAAATTGCCGATCATTCGCAAGGCAATCAAGATCAACAACTCGACGCCGCAAAGCGACCAAACCGAAGCAGGTTGGTCGTTGGGTGACATGGTGCAGGATGAGCGATTGAAGGCACCCGATGAGGAGATGCTCGACCACGACATCCTCAAACATGCGATGAGTTTGTTGGGCGATCTGGAAGAACGCGAATCGACGGTTTTGAAGCTGCGATTTGGGCTGGGCGGTGTGGAGCCGATGACGCTGAAGGAAATCGGCGCGGAGCTCGGATTGACTCGAGAACGTGTGCGTCAGATCGAAACCGAAGCACTGCGTCGCTTGGCAGACGGTCTGACCGATCCCCGGGAACGCGGGTACTGATCGACTCGCGGACGTTTTGGTCGCCCGGCAATGTTGGAACGCTGTTCAGCGAACGAAACGAGATCACCTACACCGCATCACTCAGCAAAGAGTGAGCTACGCACTTCTTCATCCATGGATTTGCGTTGGCTCATGACGTCGGAGAAGGTGGCGGCGTCAAGGCTGTAGGTGACCGTTTCGGTGGTGGCGTCCACGTGTGCGTTTCGAGGTTCGCCGGTCAGCAACGCGGTTTCGCCGAAGTAGGCACCTTCGCCCAGTTCTGCCACCTCGCGAAAATCATTGCCGCCGGGCTGGGTGGGTTGTTTGACCGAAACGGTGCCTTCGCGAATTAGGTAGAAGCGATCGCCGACATCGCCGTACGTCACGATTCGATCGCCGGGGCCATGCGTCGTCCTCGTCATGCTGCGAGACAACTCGGTCAATGTGCTGATCGCGACACCTGTGAACACACTGCACTGGGAAAGCATTTCGCCGAGCACGGCGGCTTCGTTCAAATTGGTGTCGCGAGCGATCTTACCAAAGTCCATTTTGACGATCCGGTCGGCGACGTCCAAAATGCGGTTGTCGTGAGTCACGATGACAATCGCCACTCCTCGTTCGCGGGCCTCACGCTGAAATAGCGTCACGACTTGTCGGCCCGATTCTTCGTCCAACGCCGCGGTCGGTTCATCCGCCAGCAAGATATCCGGTTGATGCACGAGCCCGCGGGCGACCGCGACCCGTTGTTTCTGGCCACCGGACAATCCACCGGGTTTGTACTGAATCCGTTCGCCCAAACCGACTTCGGTGAGCATTTTGGCGCAACGCTCGTTCTCTTCTCGGCGAGAGCTGCGATTCGGTTGCAGCTCCAACGCCATGCGGACGTTCTGCATCGCCGTGAGCGAACCGAACAAGTTGTGGGCTTGGAAAATGAAGCCCAACCTTTTTCGAAGTGCCCCGATGTTGGTTTGAGACAAATTGTGAAGCGGTTGGCCGAGCACGTTCAATTGGCCCTCTTGAACGCGACGCAAAGTGCCGATCAACGTCAATAAAGTTGTTTTGCCAGAACCGGATTGCCCGGTCATGATGACGATTTCGCCGGGTTGGACCTGCAGATGGTTGTCGTGAAGCACTTGTTTTCGCGCATCACCGGTCCCGTAGTAGTGATTCACACCGCGAACGTCGATTGCGGCGGACCCATCCAAGGCGATCTCGGGCGTGATCCCGCGAGAGGCGGATGACCGAGCACCGTTTTGGCCGGAGCGATTGTCGTTTCGAAAAGGTATTTTCACGCGAATTTTCAGGACATTTTGCGTGCCAGACCCTTCGATCGCGATGGCCCGGCGGAGCCGAAAAACGTTACCTTAGCAACTTGTCCCGAATTCGTGTCACCTCGTTTTGCAGTTGTTCGTCGTGCCCCAAGCCAAGCAGCCGATCTCAGCCGGTTCGATCCAACAAGGCATGATCCGTTTGCCGCTCGCAATCGCAATCGGATTTTTCGCGGTCGGTTCGGGATGCGATTGGCGATCGGCATCGAGTTCAACTCAATCGATTGATCCGTCGCAGCCAACGCAGACGGTGGCGCTCCAGCGAGTGATGGCACTCGGCACGCTGGAACCACGAGGCGGAATCTTGGCCGTCATGGCTGCTCCTGGCGACCGCGTTTCGAAAATCTATGTCGAACCGGGCCAAGATGTCGCAGCGGGCACCGTCCTGATGGATTTGGAAAGCCTGCCCGCTCGACAACTCGAATTGAACATCGCTCAAACCAAACTCGACGAAGCCAAACGGCGAATCGCAGCCGAACGCGCTGCGGGTGAAGCCAAACTGCAGGTCGCTCGCTCATCGCTAAAGCAAGCCGAGTCCAAGTTGTCGGATGCACAAAAGCGATTCAAAGATTCCAAGGCCGATGGCGGCGAACTGAATCTGCTCAAACAAGCCGCGGATCTGGGACAACGCCGCTTGAGGCAACTGGAGTCCGCTTCGCGCGATCCGGCGCGACAACGATTGGTTTCTGAGAATGCACTCGATACCGAGGCACTGAAAGTCAGCGAGTCGCAGGCACGCTACGAATCGGCATTGCGGGATGCTCAAGAAGCGATTGATGAAGGACGCTTCGCCGTCGATTCGGCGGAACAAGAAATTCGAGCGACCGAGCTCTCTTTGATCGCCGCGGAACAGTCCGCGTCTTTGGAATCGTTGAAACAACAAATCGAACTGCTGAAGTTCAACGTTGCAACGTCGCGACTGGTTGCACCAACCAAAGGTCGTGTGCTGCGAGTCGACGCGACCATCGGCACCGCGACGGGCGTGTCCGCTTTGATGCACATGGCCGACACATCCAACATGGTCTGCGTCGCGGAAGTGAACGTCGCTGATCTATCACGTGTTGAGGTCGGCCAATCCGCAACGATCACTTCACCAGCACTTCGAGAGCCGTTGCGGGGCAAAGTGCAACGCATTCAGTCGTTGATCGCCGCTCCGACGCTGGCGAGCCCTTACCCGATGGCGGCGGTCGATCGCTACTCAGCCGACGTGCTCATCGCGATCGATTCAGATGATTCCGCCAGTGCCAGCCGTTTGATCGAGCTGCAAGTCGATGTGGAGATCAAAGCAGGCGGCTCCAAGGAATCGGCCAAAGTGGCTTCGGCAGCGAAGTCATGACAACGACCAGTCCAGGTCAGAAGCTCAGCGGCAAACCGGCCGAGAAGTCACGTCAACGCGGCAGCGTGGTCCGGACTTCGCTGGCGTGGTCGAACCTGAGTCACATGTGGGTTCGAACGGTGGTTTCCATCTGCGGAATCGGTTTCGCGATTTTGTTGATGTTCATGCAGCTTGGATTTTTGGGAAGCGTCGGCGACACCGCGACCGTTTTGTTGGATCGGATGCCATGCGATGTGTTGGTTCGATCCCCCGATTACTTGCACGTCTACGACGCGTCCAAGATTCGCAACGATCTGCGCCCCTGGTTGAACTCCATCGATGAAGTCGACCAAGTCGTTCCACTGGACATTGGCGTGACACAGTGGACCAACCCAACCAACCAAGACCCGCGGGCGATCGCTGTGATGGGGATCGACCTGAACGATCCCGCCTTTGAATTGCCTGAGCTGACGCGAGAAGTCCGACGTGAGTTGCTGGTTGAGGGAGCGGTCCTCGTCGATGATGCCACCAACACGGACTTTGGCCCGAAGAACGGTGTGAAATTTGGTTCCGATGATATTGGGACCGTCGCAAGCGTTTTTGGTACTCCCGCCAAGATCGTGGGTACGTTCAAGATGGGAACCGGGTTGGCCGCGAACGGCGCACTTTTGTGTTCTCGCGAAACGTTTCGCAAGCTCGTGCCAGGCAGCAGCGACGACGACGTTTCGCTGCTGCTGATTCGATTGACGGAGGGTGTCAGTGACGAGCGAGGACGTCACATGGTCGCCGGCCGATTGAATGCGTTGGCTGGTCCCGCGTCACACGCTTCCGCACTGACCATCGAAGATGCCAAGAAAGCCGAAGTGTGGCGTTGGTACACTCAGACACCCATCGGAATGATCTTCGCGATGGGAGTCGCGTTGGCGGTCGTGGTGGGAGGCGTGATCAGTTACATGATCCTTGCCTCTGATGTTCAAGCACACTTGAGCGAGTACGCGACGTTGAAAGCGATGGGCTATGGAACGGGTTTTTTGATCCGAACGCTTCTGACCCAATCCACGTTGCTCGCAACGATCGCGTTTCCGCCTTCGGTCATCGCCGCCCTCGTTCTTTATGCAATCACGTCAGCGCTGGCTGGAGTTCCCATTCGCATGACGCTGACATGGTTGGTTTTGGTCGCCGTGCTATCGCTGCTGATGTGCAATGCAGCGGGTTTGATTGCGATCCGAAAGCTTATCAGAGCGGAACCCGCGAATTTGTTCTGAGCCAGTTGGCTTTTCAGCTGAAGTTTGGCGTTGGCGGGCGGTAGTCACTCAGGTTGATTGTCTTGAACCAATCGATCGTGTGCCGGAGTCCTTGATCCAATTCAATTTTTGGCTCCCAGTCCAGCTTCTCTTTCGCGAGTGAGATGTCGGGACGACGGCGAGTTGGATCGTCCGCTGGCAAAGGAGCCTCGATGAGCTTGCTGCTCGATCCGGTTAGCTCGATCGTTTTCTCAGCGAGTTGACGGATCGTGAACTCGTGGGGATTCCCAATGTTGACCGGGCCCGTGAAACCGTCGCAGTTCATCATCCGGATGATGACTTCGACCAAGTCGTCTCGGTAACAGAACGAACGGGTTTGCGAGCCGTCACCAAAGATGGTGATGTCGTCACCGGCGAGTGCTTGCCGGATGAAGTTGGCGACGACGCGTCCGTCAAATGGATGCATTCGCGGCCCATACGTATTGAAGATCCGAACGATTCGAACGTCCACATTGTTGCTTCGGTGATAGTCCATGAACAACGTTTCGGCGACGCGTTTGCCTTCGTCGTAGCAGGCTCGAATGCCAATCGGATTGACGCTACCGCGATACGATTCCGTTTGCGGGTGCTGTTCCGGATCGCCGTACACTTCGCTGGTGCTGGCCTGCAAGATCCTTGCACCGCATCGTTTGGCTATGCCCAGCATGTTGATCGAGCCCATCACGCTGGTCTTGATCGTCTTGATTGGATTGAATTGGTAGTGCCCCGGTGCCGCCGGGCAAGCCATGTTGTAAATCTGGTCAACTTCCAAATGGATCGGCAGCGTGATGTCGTGCCGGATCAATTCGAAATTAGGTTTGTCCAACAGATGAACGACGTTGGTTTTCTGGCTAGTGAAGAAGTTGTCCAGACAAATGACGTCATGCCCGTCGCTGACCAAACGCTCACAAAGATGCGAGCCCAGGAATCCCGCGCCACCTGTCACCAAAATACGTTGAATCATCGATCGAGCCGTCCGCAGGAACCGTTGTCGGGTGAAAATCAAAGAAGAACTAGCTGGCCAACATCATTCGAATAAGCCGTTTGGGCGTTCGCGGGCTGTTGATTTAAAGGGCCGTAACGCGTTAGCGGCGGTTTATCAAATGCGAATCGGGGCTGACGCCGAATGGCTAATGGTTGTCATTCGGAATTCGACTCAACCGTCAGGCCGGTAGCCCCGATTTCCGTGAATCGGAGCCATGGCGATCGCCAAAGTGGCGTTGTCCAACTAGAAGCCCACAATTCTACCTGCCTGCTTCGTGTCGACTCGGCAATTGACCACAGAAAAGCCCACGCAAAGAACAGTGTTGGGAGGACCATTCGGAAGTTAGCTGTTACGCGGATTGTCGAATCTCGCAACGGCGGTTCAGCTACCGTTGCTCAGCCCATGCACTCTTCACCCAGTTTCCAATTCACGATTGTCGATCAATCGTGTCGCTCCGAGCCGAGCCGCGACGAGCGCAACCGCGTTTCGCGTAATCTTTGGTACGGGCAACAACGTTTGGCGATCGACCACGACCGCGTAGTCGACGCTGTCGCAGGGGGACAAGTGGTCAGCCATGATTGACTCGAGTTGTTTCGGATCGCGGCTGCCATCGAGAAAAGCTCGCTCGACTAGGTTGAGCGATTTGCTGATGCAAAGTGCTCGCTGTCGTTCGTCGTCCGACAGATACCGATTGCGACTGCTCATCGCCAACCCATCGGGTTCTCGCACGATGTCGCAGGGAACGATTTCAATCGGCAAGTTCAAGTCACGCACCATGTGCTCGATGACACAAAGCTGCTGGAAGTCTTTCCGACCGAAAAACGCTCGGTCCGATGGAGCTGCTTGAAACAGTTTCATCACCACCGTCGCAACGCCTGCGAAGTGTTCAGGACGGTGAACTCCTTCGAGTGGCAACGCGACGGCGGAAGGATGCACTGAAGTGGCATGTCGCTCAGCCCCACCCGGATACATCTCGTCGGCGGTTGGCATGAACACCGCTTCAACGCCCGCGTCACGAAGCATTGCAAGGTCGTCTTCGATTGGCCGCGGGTATTGATCGAGATCTTCGTTGGCGGCGAACTGCGTGGGGTTCACGAAGATCGATGTGACACAGTGATCACAACTATTCTTCGCGGCGTGAACCAATGAAAGATGCCCTTCATGCAAGGCTCCCATTGTTGGAACCAAACCAGTTGTCTTGCCACTGATCGACTTTTCGCGGCACCACGCTCGCATGGCATCAATGGATGAAATCGTTTCCAACAGGTGGCCTCAATCGGTCTCTAAAAAGGCGGTTCAGAGCAGTCGGCAATGCTGACGTGATAAAGCAACGATCGACAATCAATCGTCGCTCGTTCCGGTTGCTCCGCTCAGGACTTCTTCGGAAACGAAGATTGGCAGAGGCGGATCGAACGTGACCGCCACCGCAATCGCGTCGCTCGGCCGAGCATCCACCTCGATCAATTCACCGCTGCTCGTTCGCAGATGCAATTGTGCGAAATAGGTGTGTTCAGACAGGTCGCTGATCACGACTTGTTCAATCGTCGCATCCAAAGATTCGGCCACATTCACGATCAGGTCGTGCGTCAGTGGACGTGGTGGCACGTAGTCGTTTTTGACTCGGCGATCGATGTTGGTTGCTTCGAAAATCCCAATCATGATCGGGAATTGACGCGTCCCGTCGACTTCCTTGAGATAAATCACTTGGTTATCGGTTAGCTCGGAAATGATGATCCGAGCGAGTTGCATTTGGACGGTCATAGAAAAGTTCGCCAAAAGGTTTCAGAATTCATTTGAATCGATGGATTCGAGGAGGCCGAGATTTCTCGCCTGTCCCCTGCATGATATCGCAGCGTCTGGCTGCCTTCCATGACGAGCTCCGCGGATTGTTCCGGTTGTGCCGGAAGCTGCCTCGGGAAATTCCAACGTGGCAATGAATTTGGGGTTGCAGCCGACGCACGGCGCAAGAATGCGTTCCATGGTTGAGGTGGACGTAGAGCCATGCGCTTTACGTCCAGGGTCATTCCGACGCTTCGGCACCCAACTGGTTGACCCCTTCTACTCAACATCAACCCATCTTTGGGAATAATAACATGACTCGGATCAACACCAACGTTTCTTCTTTGGTTGCACAGAACCGCCTCCAAAGCAGCAACAATGACTTGCAACAATCTCTGACGCGACTGAGCACTGGTCTTCGGATCAACACCGGTAGCGACGACCCCGCCGGTTTGCTGGCCAGCGAAGCTCTTCGGGGCGAAATCACCGGTTTGACCAAATCGATCAGCAACACGCAACGTGCTAGCCAAATCATCAGCACCGCTGACAGCGCCCTGGGCCAAGTCAGCAACTTGCTCAACGACGTCCGTGGTTTGGTTGTTGAAGCTGCCAACTCGGGTGCATTGAGCAACGAAGAAATCGCTGCTAACCAGTTGCAGATCGACAGCTCGCTCGAAGCCATCAACCGGATCGCTCAAACAACGACCTTCCAAGGTCGTAAGTTGCTCGACGGTTCGCAGGACTTCGTCAGCACCGCCAGCGGTGTCGGTAGCATCAGCGACATCTCGATCGACCAAGCCAACTTGGGCAAAACCGGTCAGATCGATGTCGAGGTCGTCATTTCATCTGCCGCTGAGCAAGCGGAAGTGACCGCATCGGATTCCGGATTCACCACCGCGGCTCAAGCATCCACGACTGCGGCCAACACTTTTGGCACCGCATCCCAAGATATCGGTGGCGAGACCATCGAAATCATTGGCCAAGGGCTCAAAGACATCGTCATCGTGGACGACAAGTTCGCATCCAACACGGGTGAAGCCGCGTTTGACGCCGAAACCGGCACACTTACCATCACAGGTAACTTCACCGGTGACGTGCTCAACACTGGACCACCCGCCGAAGTCGACGCTGACGTCGATGCACAAGACGTTCAAACAGCGATTGCCGCATTGGATGGGTTCACGGCCAGCGGTGCGTCCGCAGCCGGCACGCCAGCCGCAGCAACCGCGGCTACCGTGACCGCTGATCAAACTGGCTTGACAGTTACGGCGACTGCTGAAGGTGCTGAATACAACAATGTGACGGTTCAATTCGCTTCCGGTGCTGCCACTGCAGCTGACTATGACAGCGAACAAAAGATCTTGACTGTTACCTTGGAAGAAGGAGCTGAGATTTCGGCAGCTGACCTGGAAACGTTGATCAACGGTGCGACCGTTGACGGCGAAACTCCAGCTGAAGCAGCTTTCGAAGCATCGGCACTGGCTGACTCTGAATTCAATGGCTCGACCGCAATTGAATCGGCTTCAACTGGTAACACCGGTGGTGAAGTTCTTAACGCTGACCTCGTGTTTCAGCTGAGCGGTTCGGGTGGAGCAGAAACGTTCAACTTCGGTGCCGGAACCAGCAAAGACCAAATCGCCGCTGCAGTGAACTTGGTCAGTGACAGTACTGGCGTTACCGCTGACGCAACCGCCGCCTTGGCGTTCAGCTCATCGGACTACGGTAGCGCTGCCTTGGTCGACATCGACGTGATCAGCGAAGGTGCTGGTGGAACATTCAAGGGCAGCTTGGACAACACTCGTGCGACAGGTGCCGACATCGTTGCCACCGTCAACGGAGTCGAAGCAAACGGCTCGGGCAATGGTCTTTCGATCAACACCAGCTCACTCGACTTGAACCTGACGGTTGACGACGGCAGCAGCACGAACTTCAGCTTCAGCATCACCGGTGGTGGAGCAACGTTCCAACTCGGTCCAGACGTAACGAGCACCCAGCAAGCTAGCTTGGGTATTGGCAGCGTTTCGACCGGTCAATTGGGTGGTGCATCGGGTCGTCTGTACGAACTGGGCAGTGGTCAATCCAAGAGCCTGACCAACGACGTCGAAGGTGCCGCCAAGGTCATCGACGAAGTGATCGGCAAAGTGGTTGGACTGCGTGGTCGTTTGGGCTCGTTCCAAAGCACGACGCTGGAAAGCAACTTGGTCTCGCTCAACGAAACCAAAGCCAACCTCCAAGAAGCTGAAAGCTCGATCCGTGACGCTGACTTCGCTCAAGAGTCGGCCAACCTGACTCGTGCACAGATCCTGGTTCAGTCCGGTACCAACGTGTTGTCGCTGGCGAACCAAAACCCACGAAACGTTTTGTCGTTGTTGGGTTAATCCAAGATCGATTCAATGCGGCATCCTTGATCGCCGCGTGAATCCAAAGCAAACATCGAAAAGCAGCAGTGAGCTCCGGCTCGCCGCTGCTTTTCTTCGTTTGATGCGTAATCCGGCGGCGGTCGCGACTGCATCGTGACGCTCTCCTGCGATCACGCTCCAATTGAGCCCTTCTTTCCGAGGGTTGCGCGTTCCGATTAAGCAAGCGCGGCCTTGATAAACTGCAACGATCTGGCACCTTTTTCCGGGCTTCGTCTCTCAGAGTCGCGCATTCTAACCTAGCGGGTTCACGTTCCGGAAATTCGCATGGACGAACGATCCGTGCGCTATTCACGAATCGATCGAACGGAAGCGTGCAACTTGTCCAGCCACCAACTCTTTCGATGAAGAAACGAGTTGTGAACGTCGATACAACTTTGCGCTGCATGCTGGCCTCGGCCCGCAAGCTCGTTTCCAACACCCGCAACCGGAAACCCGATGTACAACACGGCTGACTCTTTCGTTCCTCCACCGATGACCTTCGTTGGAGACGACAACGCTTCGACCAGCAGTGATTCCCAGGCTTCGCTTGACAACGCAAATGGAACTTCCATGCCTCGTCCCGGCGAACCAGGCAGCCTGAGCGAGGGCATGGAAAACTTCGGTCGTCGAAGTGGGGACGCCTACTTGGAATCGATGGTGAAGACCGCTTCGCCCGCTCGACTGCGTCTGATGTTGATCGAACGAGCCGTTGAGGTTTCTCGGCACCTGGCCAACCACTGGAACACTCAGCCAGGCAAACGCGGCACAAACGAGTATTCGCTCAAGCTGCTCGAACTACTTTCGGAACTGCTATCGGGCGTGACCGACAGTTCGGTCGACGTTTGTCGCACTGTCGCCGATTTGTACGTTTTCTTGTGCCAGCATTTGATTGCTGCCGAAGCAAACGGCGATTCGACCATGATCGATGAGATCCGCTTGGTTCTCGAAACCGAAGCGGAAACCTGGCGGATGGTTTGTGCTCGGGAAGGCGACAAAGCGGTTGCCAACAAACGAGTCGCAAACGCTCTCTCCGATGGCGGCGGGTTGAACTTGCAGGGCTAGATCGTAACGATTGGAAACCCTGACGCGATGGCGTCGTCATCGCGGATCGTTCGCGATTCAACTTCCGCAGCTAAACATCGACTCGAGGATCGGGTTCGTTCCATTCAGGCCGGATGCCGCTTCGATTCACAACGCATCCGACCCAAATCAATGTCATCATCGCTCGAATCCGCCGTCGCTCAACTTGCCGGCACGCGTTGTTTGGTCACCGGTGCCGCGGGGTTCATCGGTTCGCAGATGGTGGAACGTCTGCTCGATGCCGGAGCCAACGTGGTCGCGTTGGACAACCTCAGCACCGGATTCAAGCACAACCTGGCTCCGTTCCTGGAAGGGCCGCATCAGGATCGTCTGACGTTCGTCAAGGGCGATGCTGCGGACCGGGCCTGTGTGCAACAATCAGTCGAAGGCGTTGACCACATCTTTCATTTCGCTGCGATGGCGAGCGTGCCGCGCAGCATGCGAGAACCAGGGTTGTGTCACGACTGGACCACGACCAGCACCGTTGAGTTGCTAGCCGGGGGGTCTGCGGCCGGCGTGAAGCGTTTTGTTTTGTCCTCGACCAGCGCCGTTTACGGGAACTCACCGTACGTCGCCAAACGCGAAGACGACATGCCAGCGCCATTGTCGCCCTATGCTGCCGCAAAGCTGTCTTCCGAGAACTACTGCCAAGTGTTTCAACGGGAGTTTCCGATTGAAACGGTTGTGCTGCGATATTTTAACGTGTTCGGTCCGCGGCAAGATCCG
>NZ_DDGH01000098.1:147362-152842 GCF_002337565.1 Rhodopirellula sp. UBA1907
GAGTACAGCGCCGTGATTCCTCGCTTTGTATCAATGATTCTCAGCGGCGAACGCCCCATCATCTATGGCGACGGTCAACAATCTCGCGATTTCGTATTCGTTCGTGATGTTGCCAACGCGAATATGTTGGCGGCCACGGTACCGGACGCGGCCGGAAGAATATTCAATGTCGGTCGAGGACAGAGCACAACGTTGTTGGAGCTGCTGGACACTCTGCGTGATCTGTTAGAAGGCGACATTCAACCGATTCACGAGCCACCGCGTGCGGGTGATGTGCGAGACTCTCTGGCCGATACAAACCAAATTCGATCTCGTCTCGGATTTGCACCAACGGTCGACATGAGCGAAGGTTTGCGACAGAGCATTGAATACTACCGAGGCCTTTGCTCGCCCGCCTAACGCTTCCGTTGGGTTCCCTTTCTCGCTCGGATGCATCACCGGGTGACTCGGCTTACAATCGCGATTCCAATCGCCGTTTGTTCCAATTGCCGAGATCTCTTCATGCGTCAGTGGATGTTGCTCCCTCTCCTTTGTGCGTTCAGTGTTCCTGTCGCGGCGAAGGAACCGATGAACGTTCTGTTCATTATCTCCGACGATCTGACGTCGAATGCTTTGTCTTGCTACGGCAACAAGGTTTGCCAGACGCCTAATATCGACGCGATCGCCGCCGATGGCATGCGGTTCACGCGAGCCTATTGCCAGGCGACGTATTGCGGCCCATCCAGAGCGTCGTTTCTGTCGGGCTATTATCCTCACGCAACAGGTGTTCTTGGATACAAGAGCCCGCGTCCGCAGATCGGCGATCGACAAACATGGCCGCAAGCCTTTAAAGACGACGGCTACTACACGGCTCGTGTCAGCAAGATCTATCACATGGGTGTGCCTGGTGGTATCGAATCAGGTAGCGATGGTGCCGACGATGCCTTGTCTTGGGTGGAACGTTTCAACAGTCCCGGACCGGAGTGGAAGGCTGCCGGTGTTGGCGAAACGTTGGAAGGGAATCCTGACGGATCGCGGCCGGTCGTCGGAGGCAACACCTTTGTCGTCGTAGAGGCCGATGGAGGCGACGAAGTTCACTCCGATGGAAAGACGGCGGCAAAGGCCAGCGAACTGATTCGCGAGAAACGGGAACAGCCGTTTTGGCTGGGCGTTGGTTTTGTGCGTCCTCACGTTCCATTCGTATCACCAGCAAACTATTTCGAACCATTCAAACCGTTCAGCAAGCTTGCGTTGCCAGATCGCGTGGAAGGTGACTGGGACGACATCCCAAAGCTAGGCATCAACTACAAAACCAGCGTGAACATGAAGATGGACCTGCGTCGACAACGCAAAGCCATCGGTGGCTACTACGCGTCGGTAGCGTACATGGACGCTCAAGTCGGCAAAGTGATGACCGCCCTTCGCGAATCTGGACAAGCCGGCAATACGATCGTAGTGTTCACCAGTGACCACGGGTATCACCTGGGCGAACATGATTTCTGGGCCAAGGTCTCTCTGCGAGATGAATCGTCCCAGGTTCCGTTGATCATCAAGGTCCCCGGCAAGGCTGCCGGCGTTTGCAACAGTCTGGTCGAGATGCTGGACTTGTATCCGACGATTGGCAACCTTTGCGGAATCGATGTGCCCGATCACGTGCAGGGCAAAGACATTTCCAAGATGCTCGATGATCCGAGTCACACTGTTCACGAATTCGCGTTCAGTGTCGCGCCGATGCGGAAGGGATTTTTGATCCGAACCGATCGATGGGCGTACATTCAGTACAACGAAGACGCTTCGGGTGGGATGGAATTGTTCGACATGGAATCAGATCCGAAGCAATTCACCAACCTCGCCACTTTGCCGGAACATCAAACCATTGTTTTCAAGATGAAGCGGCACCTGAAGAACAAGCTTGCCGAGTTGCGATCAAACGATTTGGCCGACAGCGTGAATTAGCCGTAGGCCTGACCGGAAGAGTCAGTCGTCATTCCGGTAATACATTTTCGCGGTGACTCGTCCACAGAACTCACAATGAGCCTGGATTCGCTTCCCAACCGCTGCGGCTCCGCACCGGATTCCACCGACGTCCCACACGGACTGTTCACGCTGGCACTGCGGACACCGGATCATCCAACGCTTTGACGAATCGCGGACGTGGACAAACCAAGCCGCGGGCAAAATTGATTCCGCCATTTGTTGGATCTTCGACATCGTCACACCTCGGTCCACTTGAGCCCGCGAATTCGATACCACCCTTCAGTCTAACGAACGCCAATCGGCGTCGGGCAAGGAACCGGCAGTAATTCGATCGAATCTTGCCACCGTCGCGGGCAATTCTCTTCGCGTCGTTGCGGTTGTTGCCAACGAAAGTGCATTTGAATAGGTGTCGGTTTCGGCGACCTTTTTGAGAACCTGCTATCAACCGCACTGATAGAATGAGGGACCATTTCAGCTTTGATCACAAACGAACAACCAGGCGGAGACTATCGGTGAAGGCAATTTTGGCACTCGATCAAGGAACTACGAGTTCTCGCGCAATCCTCTTTGCACACGATGGATCCATCATCGGGGTGTCGCAAAAGGAATTCACACAGCACTATCCAAAACCTGGTTGGGTGGAACACGACGCGACCGAAATTTGGACGACCCAATTGGCGGTCGCTCGCGATGTCCTGAAACAGCACGACATGGACGTTTCGGACATTGAAGCCATTGGCATCACCAACCAACGAGAAACCACATTGGTTTGGGACCGCGCCACCGGCGAACCGATCCACAACGCAATTGTGTGGCAAGACCGCCGGACTGCATCGGATTGCGACGCACTTCGCGAAGCCGGCCATTCGGATCTTGTCCAAAAGAAAACCGGACTGATCATCGACGCGTATTTTTGTGCGACGAAGCTGCGATGGATTCTGGACAACGTTCCTGGAGCAAGAACACGCGCAGAAAACGGCGAACTTGCGTTTGGAACAATCGACAGTTGGCTGTTTTGGAATCTCACCGGTGGCAAACTTCATGCGACCGACGTGACCAATGCGTCTCGCACGATGTTGTGGAATATTCATGACGGCGAATGGGACAATGAATTGCTGGAGCTTTTCAGGGTTCCGAAAGAAGTTCTTCCGACGGTTCATCCTTCCAGCCACATCTACGGTGAAACTGAGTCCACTCTGTTTGGCAAACCGATTCCGCTGGGCGGAGCCGCGGGCGACCAACAATCGGCCTTGTTCGGCCAGAATTGCACGCAGCCGGGTATGGCGAAGAACACATACGGCACCGGTTGCTTCATGCTGATGAACATCGGCGAAGAAGCCGCCTCGTCGCCTTCTAGGTTGCTGACCACGGTCGCTTGTTGGGACGGTGGAAAACGCGAATACGCGTACGAAGGCAGCATCTTCATCGCAGGAGCAATCGTGCAATGGTTGCGCGATGGATTGGGGATCATCCAGTCGTCTTCGGAGGTCGAATCGCTGGCCGCCAGCGTCGATGACACCGATGGTGTCTACCTCGTTCCGGCGTTCGCAGGGTTGGGTGCACCGCATTGGGACGCCTACGCTCGCGGGATTCTGGTGGGACTGACTCGCGGCACGACAAAAGCTCACATCGCACGGGCTGCTCTGGAGGGCATCGCGTTTCAAGTGGCAGATGTTCTGGATGCGATGCGAAAAGATTCCGGCGTCGCCATCGAAGAACTTCGCGTCGATGGAGGAGCCGCCGCCAATGATCTGCTGATGCAATTCCAAGCGGACATTATCGGAGCACGCGTTGTTCGACCCAAAATCATCGAAACGACCGCTGCCGGTGCGGCTTACGTCGCTGGGCTCGCAACAGGATTCTGGAAAGACAACGCGGACATCGAACGCATCTGGGAAACCGAACGCGTCTTCGAACCTCAAATGCCCGCGGAAGAAGTTGCACAACGCAGGCGACGCTGGGCCGCTGCCCTGGAACGATCCAAACAATGGGTGGAACAGGAAGCTTCCGCTGATTGATTTGGCATGCTTCGTGCGATCGCTTCTTCCCTCTCTTCTTAGTCTTCCCTTCCATCACATCTGACCATGCTACGTCAACAATCCCTGACGCGACTCAAAGAACGTTCCGAACCCTGGGACATCGTCATCATTGGTGGTGGCGCAACAGGGGTGGGAATCGCGATGGATGCTGCCAGTCGCGGATTGGATTGTTTGTTGCTCGAGCAAGCGGACTTTGGAAAGGGAACGTCCAGTCGCAGTACCAAGTTGGTGCACGGCGGTGTTCGCTATCTCCAGCAAGGAAACATCACGTTGGTGCGAGATGCGCTAAAAGAACGCACACTGCTTCGAAACAACGCACCTCACTTGGTGCACGACATGCCGTTTCTGATTCCCTGCCAATCTCGTTGGGAACGGATGTACTATGCGATTGGTTTGAAGGTCTACGACTTTTTGGCAACCGGGAACCGTTTTGGACGGTCGCATGCCATCAATCAGAAGGAGTCGCTTCAGCGAGTGCCGACGATCAAGAAGGAAAAGGCCAACGGCGGCGTCATCTATCACGACGGGCAATTTGATGACACGAGATTGTTGATCAGCATGGCACGCACCGCGGATGAACAGGGTGCCTGTCTTCTGAACTACTTTGCCGTCACCGATTTGTCCAAAGACTCGAGCGGTGAAATCAATGGCGTCGTGGCCGAAGATCGTGAGACGGGTGAAACGCATTCCATTGCGGCACGGCGAGTCATCAACGCGGCCGGTCCATTCTGTGATGCGGTTCGCATGATGGACGAACCTGGCGCCGAAAAGATGCTGGCGGCCAGCCAAGGTGTGCACATCGTTTTGCCACGTCGATTCTTTCCCGGTGACATCGCGATGATTGTTCCGAAAACGTCCGACGGGCGGGTCTTGTTCATCATCCCGTGGCACAACCACGCTGTCGTCGGAACGACCGACACCGCCATCGAAACCGTTTCTTTGGAACCCAAGCCCCAAGCCGATGAAATCGAGTTTCTACTTGAAACGGCGAAGGAATACCTGGTGGAAGCTCCAACCCAATCGGACGTCCTCAGCGTTTTCACTGGGATTCGACCTCTTGTCAAAGGAGACAAATCGTCTCGAACGGCGTCACTGTCTCGAGATCACACAATCCGCATTTCTGATTCCGGATTGATCACGATCACCGGAGGCAAGTGGACGACGGTTCGCAAGATGGCGGAGGACTGCGTGGATCGCACGCTTGTCTCGACCAAGAAGTCCGCGAATCCGCTGACGGCAAATCCATGTCAGACGGAGACTCTGCATCTGCACGGATACGATCCCAATTCCGGTTCCACCAACACCGTCGCGGGTTCGGGACGAGGCCACTATGGATCGGATCTGCGTGAGATCGAGAACCTCGAACGCGAGAAGGTGGAATGGGCGACACCTTTGCATCCCGAGCTTTCGATCACCGGTGCCGAAGTGATCTGGGCGACTCGCCACGAGATGGCGAGAACCGTTGAAGATGTGCTAGCGCGCCGG
>NZ_DDGH01000098.1:152925-189213 GCF_002337565.1 Rhodopirellula sp. UBA1907
CTTGTTTTTAAACTCGGCTGCTGCGATCGCAATCTCCGAGGACGTCGCGAAGCTGATGGCTTCCGAACTGAATCGCGATGAAACTTGGATCAATGAACAAGTTGCCGCGTTCGCGAAGCTATCCGAAGCCTACCAGATTGCGTGACGCGGAACGGGGACTGGCGATTTATCATCGCTAAGACGGCATGCTGAAACGTTAGAAGAGCGAATGCCTCACTCCTCTGCCAGCAAACACCATCGCATTCTTTTGGCAAAGTCCGCTTGGAACTCTGGTCTCCAGCGACTGACCGACGTTCGCGGATCGTAGGAGGACGAAGCGGCGCGGTCTCGATACCAACCGTTGGGTTGTTTCTCAAACACGCCGCCCCAACCCGGTTGAGTTGGATCGTCAGGGTCATTGCCTCCTTGTGGCAGGAAGAAGAACCACGAGGGCGTGTCACCTTCCTTCAGGCAGCCGTGTGGATTGGGGGCCGTCCATGTCTTTGTGGGATACAACTTTCCCAGCGGTCCCATTTGCCGAACGTTGGACTCGATCCATTCGCGACTAGTCGTACTTAAATCTCCTGTCAGATACATACCGCGAAAATTCGCGATGCGTTTGTCGCTCCTGGGTGCAGCCGCCGACAGGATGTAATTCATTCCGGGAAATTCCTCGCTCATCCAGTCCGCGATTCCGTCTTGGTCAGCAATGTCATAGACGCGAAACTTGGTCAAGAATTCTGCAAAGCCAGCCGCGTCACGATCTGACTTGACGCTGTACAGGGCCTGAGCCAGATCCGTTTGCCCGCCCCAGACTGTGATGCAAAGTGGCGACTTGGGCGTTCCGACGTCGATGCGTTCGATCAACAATCGTGATCCATCGGTGTCATGCCCTTCGCCGATATTAGGTCGTTCGCGATACGGATTGCCGGACGCGACGACGCTGCGAAGTGCTTCCGGTTTCGGCCATCCTTCAGCGTGCTGGGTGAGATTTGGAAGAACAAGTTGGTACGCATCAATGAGTTCATGAATCAGGTCGGGACGAGTCACCGATTCCTTCAACTCGCCACGCGTTCCCGATGCGCTGGCGATCAGAGCCTCGATTTCAAACTCGTTCGAATAGAGCAACAAACGAATCATGGATTGCTGGTCGTCGGGGTCGCCTCCGATGTCCGTCAGCACTGCCAAGCGAGGTCGCTGTGCGGAAGCCATTGGAACGATGCCGGCAACACAACATGCAAGCGTCACACAGGCCGCAAGAAGTTCGATTCGAGTCAACACATTCATGCCTTTCGCAATAGCGTTTCTGATTTCCAATCCCAGTGAGTGTATAGAGAGAGACGCAAGAATGTTGGCTGTCCTCTGTCGAATTTGATTCTGTTGTGGTGTAATGTGCGCCGTTGAGGCCGCGCGACGGAGTGCATCCGTTCGTTCTCAGCCGTTCCGTGTCGCTCTGCGATTCGATCGTTGGTGAGCGACGAGTTCGACTCACCGTGCGTTGTGATTTCCTAGTCGCCCATTCTTTCTCGCACCATCACCCATGCCCCAATCCTTTCATCTCGTCATCTTAGGTGGCGATGGTATCGGCCCCGAAGTTTGTGACCAATCGGTTCGCCTACTCGAAATCATGCAACCGCACTTGGATGGCGTTGAGTTCCAACTTGATCGTCACAGCGTCGGCGTCGGCGAGTACCAGCGGTCGGGCGACGCGTTGCCTCAGTCCGCATTCGATGCGTGCTTGGCCTCCGACGCCGTTTTGCTGGGTGCGATGGGGTTACCAAACGTTCGCTATCCGAACGGCAAAGAGATCGCACCTCAATTGGACCTTCGCGAAAGGTTGCAGTTGTACGGTGGAGTTCGTCCAATCCGTCTCTATCACGAAGCTGACACGCCTTTGAAGGGCCATGGGCCCGGTGACATCGACTTTGTGTTGGTTCGCGAAAGCACCGAAGGACTGTTTTACGGGCGTGATGCGATCGCCGATTTGGAAGCCGACGAAGCGACCAACTTGTTGCGAATCACTCGTTCGGCATCCGAGCGAGTTTGCCGATTGGCTTTCGAGACGGCACGTCGTCGTGATGGAAAGAAGACCGTTACGTTGATCGACAAAGCCAACGTGCTTTCTTCGATGGTCTATTTCCGGCACGTGTTTGACGAAGTCGCCAAAGAGTTTCCCGACATCAAAGCGGAACACGTTTACGTGGATGCCGCGGCGCTGTTCTTGGTCCGCCGTCCGCAAGACTTCGACGTGATGGTGACCGAGAACATGTTCGGTGACATCCTGTCGGACTTAGCGGCCGGGTTGGTTGGAGGCATGGGAATGGCACCATCAGGTGATATTGGCGACGGCGCAGCGGTGTTTCAACCTTCGCACGGTTCGGCACCGGATATCGCTGGCCAATCCATCGCCAATCCAATCGCGATGCATCTCTCGACCGCGATGATGTTGGAATGGTTGGACCATCCCGAAACGCGGCGTGCGGCAGACTCGCTCAACGCTGCCATTGCCGATGTGTTGTCCGATCCAACCCAGCGTACCGCAGACATGGGCGGCAATCTTTCGACGGTTGAGATCACCGACAAAATCGCAGACCGGTTGAGCAAAAGACTGCAAGGTGAAACCACCGCCGTTTGAGTTTTCGCGACGAACAGAATCGCCTGCGAACGTTTCCACACAAAAATGAATGGACACTCCGATGCCCACACGCTTCTTCCTGATACTCGGCGCGTTCTTGCTGTCCGTGCTGATGTGGGTGGATCGAGCTTGCATTTCGGCCGCCAAAGAAGACATGGCGACCGACCTTGGGTTTTCCGACCAACAAATGGGCTGGGTCATGTCGGCCTTCGCTCTGGGATACGCTTTGTTTCAGGTGCCAAGCGGCAAGCTTGCTGACCGATTCGGACCGCGGCGGGTGATGGCAGTGGTGTGCCTGATTTGGTCGGCCTTCACAGTGTTGACCGGCGTCGTTCGTGGATTGTCCGCCATGATCGGATTGCGATTCTTGTTTGGGATGGGCGAGGCGGGAGGTTATCCGACACTCGCACGAGCGTTCACGTCTTGGTTGCCCATGAACGAACGCGGAATCACCAACTCAATCAGCTTTTCAGGCGGCCGATTGGGGGCCGCACTCGCGATGCCCGGCGTGGTTTGGTTGATCGGTGCACTCGGTGGTTGGCAACAAACGTTTTGGTTCTTCGGTGCGATGGGAATCCTTTTCGCGGTGGTTTGGTTCCTTCTCTTCCGTGATCTCCCTGAAGACCACTTTGCCGTGTCAGAAGCCGAAGCGGCGCACATCATCGAATCGCGGTCGCCAAAGCGTGCCGGAACAACCGAAGATGTCGCGGAAGCTCCCATCAAATTCACGCAGATGTTGCGGTCGACCAACATGTTGATGTTGATGGTGCAGTATGTATCGCACAACTTCACGTTTTTCTTCACCGTCAGTTGGTTCTTTCCGTACCTGAAGGAACAGTACTCACTGACCAGCCAACAAACCGGTCTTTACGCCGCGGCGCCGTTGCTGTTTGGCGTCGTGGGAAACTGGTTGGCTGGCTTCACCGTGGATCGACTTTACAGCAAAGGCCAATGGAAACTTTCTCGTCGGCTGCCAGCCGCGATTGGATTTGCACTGGGTGCGATTGGAATGAGCCTATGCGTCAATATGACCAGTCCAACTTCCGCGGTCATTTGCATGTGCATTGCAATCTTTGGAAGTGACATGATCCTCAGTCCTTCCTGGTCAACTTGCATGGACATCGGAGGCAAGAGCGCCGGTGCCGTCAGTGGTGCCATGAACATGGTCGGCAACTTGGGAGCCTTTGCGACATCACTTTCGTTCCCGTACCTGGTGGCCTACTTCGACGCACACGAACCGTTCTTCTATTCAGCAGCGGCCCTGAACATCGTCGCAATCTTCATGTGGTTTCGAATCTCGCCTGACCGTTCCATCGCGGAGGAACTCGGCCCGTCTTCGCCAGCAACAGGAGCGGCAGCATGAATTCACCCTTTGATGGACGAATCTACCGAGGTGCCGTGATCGGGGCCGGCTACTTCAGCCAGTTTCATTACGACGCTTGGAAGAGAATGCCGGACGTCGAAATAGTTGCTTGTTGCGATGTTGACGTGGACAAAGCAAACGATGTGGCTCAAACGCACGGCGTGAAGTCGGTCTACTCGGACTACCGACAGATGCTCGACCAACACCAAGTCGACTTCGTGGACATCATCACACGTCCCGACACGCACCTCGAATTGGTCAACGAAATCTCGAACCGGGGAATCGCGATCATCTGCCAAAAGCCGCTTGCACCCACGGTGGAGGAGGCTCGCCAAATGGTTTCGTTGGTGAACGAAAGAGGCATTCGCTTCATGGTGCACGAGAACTTTCGTTTTCAACCTTGGTATCGCGAAATGAAGCGGCTGATGTTTGATGGCGTGATCGGCGATCGTCTGCATTCTCTTTCTTTCCGCAATCGTGCCGGCGATGGACATGGCCCCGAAGCGTATCTGGCTCGCCAGCCATACTTCCAGACGATGGAAAAGTTCCTGATCTTCGAAGCTGGCATTCACACGATCGATACCTTCCGGTATCTCGGCGGCGAGATCGAACAAGCATGGTGCTGGCATCGCAAACTCAATCCAGTCATCGCTGGCGAAGACACCGCCGTTGGGGTGTTCCGTTTTCAAGAAGGTGCGATGGGGCTGTACGATGCCAATCGCTTCAACGAATCCACATCAAACAATCCTCGCTACACCTTTGGCGAAGTTCTACTCGAAGGTGAAGGTGGCAGCATTCGGCTCTATGACGACGGACGCTTGACGGTTCATAGACTCGGGGAAGCCGAACGCGATCACGTCTATTCCCCGAGCCAACATGGTTTCGCCGGAGATTGCGTTTTCGCGACGCAGCGACACTTCATCGACAACCTTTCGTCTGGAAAGCCATTCGAAACAGACGGCCCGAGCTACCTAAAAAGCTTGGCGGTGCAGGAAGCCATGTACGCGTCTTCCGAGTCCGGATGCTGGGAGTCGCCTCAACGATGAAAGTGATCGATTTAACGCTTCGTATCGAACCTGGTATGCGAGGCTACGAATGGGAGAGCAAGTTCACCAAAGCCAGAGACGGATGGAACGCAAGCACATTGCACCTCTATTCGCATTGCGGCACTCACATGGACGCTCCGCTGCATTTCGAAGCGAGCGAACAAACAATTGATCAAATTCCGCTGCAAGACTGTTTTGGGACGGCATGGATTGTCGATCTGACGCACCTGCCGCCCAAGACCCCCATCGAGATCGGACACCTTGGCGAACTGGTTGAAAGCTTCCCCGCTGGTGACGCTCTGTTGTTAAGGACGATGTGGAGTCAACACGTCGGTGACCCGGCTTACTACCGAGACAATTTTCAGCCGATCAGCCCCGAATTGGCACGCTGGATGGTTGAGCGAAAGGTTCGATTGATTGGTGTGGAACCACCGTCCGTCGCGGATGTCAACGATCTGCCTGCCGTCACCGAGATCCATGAGATACTGCTGGGCGGCAACGTGATCATCGTTGAAGGACTGACCAATTTGGACTCACTCCCGGGGCCAACATGTTTGTTCGGTGCCACTCCGTTGAAGATTGCCGGGGGCGACGGTGCTCCCTGCCGCGCATTTGCTCTGTTGGATAGTCCGATCGGGCCCTGAAGTCGCTGTGTTCGTTGCCCGACCGAACAATTGTGTTTGGCCATTTCCCCCAAAGTTTCTCTTCGACGTTTTGCCATGACATTCACTCTCTCGAAAGCCCTCGAAGGCATCGCGGAAGAACGCTCGGAATCATTGCTCGATCAAATCCGGGACAACAACGACCGATCCAATCGCAAGATCGTTGTGTTGGACGATGATCCAACGGGGACGCAAACCGTCTACGACATTCCGGTTTTAACCACGTGGGGCGTGGACGAATTGGCCGCAGCGTTCAAATCGCCCGGAAATCTGTTTTACGTGCTCACCAATTCACGTTCATTGACGGAGCCCAAGGCGATCGAATTGGCGAACGAAATCGGAGCCAACCTGAACGAGGCGGCCCAGCAAACCAAGCAACGGTTTGTGGTCGTTAGCCGCAGTGACTCGACCCTGCGAGGTCACTACCCCGCCGAAGTCGATGCGATTGCAGCGGCCGTTGGCACTTCCGACGCCGTTCACGTGATCGCTCCGTTCTTCTTGCAGGGAGGCCGCTACACGATCGGTGACGTTCACTACGTTGCCGAAGACGAACAGTTGATCCCCGCAGCGGAAACGCCTTTTGCTCACGATGCGGCGTTTGGATTCCAAAACAGTAACTTAAGGCGTTGGGTAGTCGAAAAGCACGACGGAAGCATCGGCGAAGACCAAATTGCGTCGATCGATTTGAACGAACTCCGCTCGCCGGACCTGTCGTCACTTGCTGAACGATTGGCCAAACTATCGCCGGGTTCAGTCTGCATTGTCAATGCGGCCTGCATGCGAGACATGGAAGCGTTTGTGCTTGCCGCACAGAATGCTGAACAACAGGGGCAAACGTTCGTCTATCGCACCGCCGCCAGTTTCGTGCAGGCATTCGCTGGGTTGGAACCACGCGAATTACTGATGCAGGATGAAATGGTCGATGGCGATACGCAAACCGGGTTGGTTGTCGTCGGTTCCTATGTTCCAAAAACAACTCAGCAACTCAAGTGTTTGATCGACAACGAACCCGATCTGAAGTCGATCGTTTTGGACGTCGACAAGATGTTGGCCGATGACAGCGAATCCTATCTGCAGCAGCTCACTGAGTTGGTCAATGAATCGCTCCAATCATCCAACGTCGTCTTGTCGTCTTCGCGAAAGTTGGTGACGGGTGGTGACGCCGCATCCAGTCTCTCGATTGGCAACCGTGTGTCGGACGCATTGGTTTCAGTCGTCCGAAGACTTACCAAGCGTCCACGATTCTTAATCGCCAAGGGTGGCATCACATCCAGCGACGTCGCAACGAAAGGTTTGCAGGCCAAGCACGCGATGGTGCTGGGTCAAATTCTGCCCGGAGTCCCGGTGTGGAAGATGCCCGCCGACAGCCACTTCCCAGGAATCGCATACGTTGTATTCCCAGGAAACGTTGGTGGCACAAACGCGTTGCTCGAAGCCTTCCAAAAACTCAAAGCTTGAACTATTACCTTCCGAGGTTCCCGTGTCTCAGTCGCCACTGTTTAACAAACTTGATCACATCGCCATTGTGGTTCGCAACACTGACGAAGCCCTGTCGTTCTACCGCGATCAATTGGGACTTCCGGTTGTGATTGACGAAAACATCGAATCAGGAAACGTTCGGCTGACCCATCTGGACATGGGCAACCTGCATCTGCAATTGGTTCAACCGTTGACCGATGATCATCCACTGATGGACCATCTGAATCAGCACGGTGAGGGACTTCATCACCTGTGCTTTGAAACTGACGACGTTCGGGAGACCTTTGCCGAGCTACCTAGTCGGGGCATGTCTCCCAAGAGCGACACGCCTCATGATGGTGTACTCAACAAGAAAGCCGGCTTCATCGATCCCACGAAAACGCGTGGCGTGATCTGGGAAATGACGGGGCCGCAATAGCTGGTTCGATGTCAATTCCATCCCAGGTGCGTGTCGCCTGTCAGTTCGCATCGTTGCTGCTGGTGAGCTGGACCGCCATGACGTTGACTCACGAATTGGGGCACGTTGTTGGCGGATGGTTTGGCGGTGCAAGCTTGGTTGATTTGGAATTGTCGCCTTGGCGGCTACCCTATTCGATCCACTCACCCGATCCACATCCGTTGCTGACGCTGTGGTCTGGTCCAGTCCTGGGTGTCGTGGTTCCGATCGTATTTGCCGTCGCAATTCGCAGGAACACCACATGGTTCGTGGCGGACTTCTGCCTTCTTGCCAATGGAAGCTATCTGGCATTGGCGTGGTTGGCCGGTGATCCGCACTTGGACACACCTCGATTGTTTCAATCGGGAGCCACAACGCTATCCGTCGCTGCCTACTGCATTCCTACGATTTGCTTGGGATACGTGCGTTTCCGAAACGATTGCATTTTCTACTTGAGCAGCGATGACTCACGCGGCGACGGGAATATCCCCGAAACGCCCGACGGCGAGCCAGATTGACCGTACAATGCGTTCCCCGCCTCCGATGTGGCTCTTCACCTCGGCAACCTCCCACCACGCCTACCTCATGTCTAATTCTGCGATCCTCGTTGCACTGCTTGTCCTTTTCGAGGTCGGTTCGCCGACCGCTACAAAGAAGACACCAACTCCGCCGATCGTCATCGACACGAATCCGCTGGAAGGAAACACGCCGCGCATTCTGCTGGTCAATGAAGTCAAAGATGTCTGGTCGAAATTGAAGGTGACCGAGTACACACATCGAAAAGAGAGCGTCATCGACCTCGAGAAAGGCGTTGTCAAATTCGACTGCAGCGGATTCGTCGGTGAGGTCTTGCTGAAAAATGCATTGCCGGACCACTATCAAGAACTCAGAGAGCACCTAAAGAAGAACCGCACCTCCATCCCATCGGCCGAGAATGGTCGCATGTGGATGACTCGACCACTCGCGGGACTGTTCTACGACTATTTCGAAGAACAGCAACCGGACAATTGGCTGGTCTTCCGCAACGCTGCAGAGCTAAAGCAAGGTGATTTGATTGTCGCTCGGTACGATGATTCATGGCGTGTTGAGCGGGACAACACGAGCACAGGTCACATCATGGTGGCTTGGGATATTGAACCTCTGCAAAAAGACTCGACCGTTCAGGTTCGTGTATTTGATTCGTCAATGGGAGCTCACACCAAAGAACTCGACACTCGTCACCAGACCGAAAGCCCCGTCGAAGCCGTTTCAAATACTGGAATTGGATCTGGGGTCATGCAGTTCCGATTAAACGACGACGGAGACGTCAACGGTTACAAGTGGAGCCTGACCAGCAAGCGATGGCACAATCTGGTCGACTCAAAACAAGCCACCGGGAATCGATACTACGATCGACTGAAAGGCATTCTTTTTGCCAGACCGATTCAGCCCGAGGAATAAGCGTTCGCGAAAACGAGAGTCAGCAGGACGGCTGAATGGCACCGAGAAGCCGTCGGACTATCCGACGGTCGCCTCGATCAAATCCTCGGTTCCAACTGAATCGTTCTCGTTTGCATCGGGAAGTAAGCCGAATTCCGAGTCGGCGTTGGACGGCAGCGTGATGGTGAACTGGGTGCCTTTTCCGGGCGTGGAGTCCACTTTGATCGTTCCGCCGTGTTGTTTGACGACCACGTCGTACGCAATCGCGAGCCCTTGCCCGGTTCCCTTTCCGACATCTTTGGTCGTGAAGAAAGGATCAAAGACTCGAGACTGGATGCTCTTCGGCATGCCTGCACCTGTGTCAGTCACAACGATTCGAATATCGTCTCCCTCGTTATGCGTCGTGACGGAGATGCTTCCGAGTTCGTGTGATTCGCTGCCAATCTTTTCCTCGATCGCATCGGCAGAGTTGACCACCAAATTCAAGATCACCTGGCTCATTTGAGCCGGAAAGAGAGGCAGTGGAGCGACGGTTGCATCCAATTCCAATTCCAATTTCGCAACAAACTTCCAGTGGTTGCGAGCCACGGTGGTCGCATCGCGAATTAGTTGATTCAAATCCGTCGTGCTTTTGTCCGAGGTGCCAGGATGCGACATGGTCTTCATTGCTCGCACGATATCAATCACGCGATTGGACGCATCGTGAGCCTCTTGGATCGACTCGGTGATGTTGCGTTGCAAAGCATCAAATCGGCAAGACGCTTCGGCCTTTGGAACAACCTGCTGCGCCAACTCACTTGGATTCTCATCCTCACGAAGTTCGCGATAGGAGTTGATCAAATCAAACGCTTTGTCAAACGCCGTGTTGAGGTACTCGACGTTTCCGAACACGCACTGCATCGGTGTGTTGATCTCGTGGGCGACGCCGGCGGCGAGTTGACCAATGCTCTCTAGTTTCTGAGTTTGCGCCAACTGTCGCTGCATTTCCTTCTTGCTGGAGATATCACGAATCACCGCTTGTTCATAGATTCGTCCTGACAGCTCAAACGAAACAACAGAAATGTCACAATCAATAGGTTGTTTGTCCTTCGTTTGATACGTCCACTCGAAATGTTTCTTTCCATTCCGACGGATCACCTCCATGATCTTTTCACCTTCCACGTCCGATCGTTTTCCATCAGGCTGAAACTCGGGTGATAGCGAGAGCAAATTGCTACTTCGCATGTCATCCTGGCTGTCAAATCCAAACAATTCGAGCGCTCGCGGATTGCAATCCTGCAGTTCGCCATTGGAGAGAAACAAAATGGCATCTTGCGACGAATTGAACATCGCCTGCGAACGCTTCGTGCTTTCGATGAGCGCTGTTTCCACACGTTTTCGCTCATTGATCTCCATCGTCGTCCCAGCGAGGAACGTCGCCCGGCCATCCTCGTCACGCTGCAGTGCCTGACCGCGTGCAAACAACCAGTTGTACTCTCCGTCCGAAAGTCTGCATCGCCATTCAATTTGAAAGACTTCCGTTTCACCTTCAACGCAGCGGCCGATCTCTCTTTCCACGTGTTCAAGATCATCCTCGTGAATGCGATCGAACCAGGCATGGATTGGATCGCCTTCCTTGGATGAGGTATGTCCCGTAATAGAAAAGCACCGGCTGTCGTAGAAGACGCGTTCCTTCTGAACGTCCCAGTCCCAGATCGACATTCTGCCACCGTCCAGAGCATACTCGGTTCGCTGCGTGGCTTGCTTCAGTTCTTCAGCAGCTTGATGCGCCTCAGTGACATCGTTCTCGATCGCCAAATATCCGCTGTGTTCGCCGTTCACATCTTGGAGCGGCTGAATATCGAGATTCACCCAATAGTGTTCTCCGTTTTTACGACGATTCAGCATCTGTCCATAGAACCCCTGCTTGTTGCGTAAGGCGTTGCGAATTTCAGAGGTCGTTCGGCAATCAGGTTCTTCGCACTGCAAAAAGCTTCCAAGTGACTCCCCAATCACTTCGTGAAGTTCATAGCCGCTGATCCGGGTGAAGCCCTCGTTTGCCCATGTGATTCTTCGTTCAACATCGGTGATGATGACCGAGTTCGTTGTTCGCTGAGCGACCATCGCAAGCTTCCGCAGATCCACGGTCATCTTCGCAGCGGCTCGATTGGCTCTGTATGCGCTCGAGCTCAGAAGGAAGACCAATGTCGACACCAAAAAAGTGCAACACGCTCCACCAATACCAATCGTCCAAACGAGAGACGAAGCGGAAGTTGTGAAAGCGCGGGTGGGGAACATTTCGATATCCCAGCGTTGTCCAGCAATTCGCTCTGATGCGTGGTGTTTGAAATTGCTCGCATACGAGTCACCTAACTCGCCGCTCGAAGCGACCTCGAACTTTCCTTTGGCGTCTTCCTGAATGAACAGCCGGTAACCGAGCTCTGCCCCGGTCGCGGTCTCCAAGCCCTCGAACACTGCGGATGAGTCGATCACCATCCCAACCCAACCAACAATTGATTCCAATCGCTCAGCTTCCGTCGTTGGAAGGCCTCGATAGTGAGGAACCATGTATAAGAAATTCACTTCATTCGGATCTGCACCGACGAGCTGTAGTCGCGGGGTTATACAAGCTTGTCCGGTACGCGCGGACAACTCGGCCGTTCTTCGACGAGAGAGATCTTCTCCCATATCCAGACCGATAACCCGAGAAAACCGCGTCCCGGGCTGAACGAATTTGACAATGAACCGCGCAGGAATGAGCCGGTCGTCACCAACGCGATCGTAGGGAATGCCAGCGCTTTTGGGCGTCAATAATCGTAGTGGTGGCAAACCGGACGCAACAAGTTCATCGCTGAGAGATTCCAGTGCCTCAGGTGTATCGGGCACGATCTCTAAATAGCCAAATGCTTCTGCGCCTAAGAATTCATCTTCAAAATTGATCTGTGCAAGCAAGTTGGTGAACTCGTCGTAGCGGACGGATT
The DNA here is from genome assembly GCF_002337565.1 of Rhodopirellula sp. UBA1907. Classification (NCBI taxonomy): domain Bacteria; kingdom Pseudomonadati; phylum Planctomycetota; class Planctomycetia; order Pirellulales; family Pirellulaceae; genus Rhodopirellula; species Rhodopirellula sp. UBA1907. The sequence continues at coordinate 164,905 of NZ_DDGH01000098.1, forward strand.
CGCTGGCCGAGAAGAGGCACTGAACCGCAACCAACCCCAGTTCACTCTGCTGCATCCGACGCTGGAACTCGCCGTGCAAACGGTCGGCCAAATGCTCAAATCGGACTTGGTCGTGACGCATTGCTGATCGACGAACGACATTCACTGTCGCTGCCGTCATGACAATCCCGACGCAAGCAACTGTTACTGCGAGGGTGAGAGATCGCTTCATGATACTTTCCTGAAGTAGGAAGATCGGACGCCAATTGGTCGTCGCGAAAGACCCGCGATTAAGCACTCATGGTAAAATGAGCGTCTGCTTGTGTTGGAAGTTCTTTTTCATCTCGATATTTCAGCGCACGTTCAATCGCTTCGATGATTTCTCCGCGAGGCGATGGCTTGTTCATCAGGCAGAAAACGTTCGCTTCTTCGGTCGCGCGCCGTTCGCTCTCTTCGTCTTGGTTGCCCGTCAGGATGATGCAGGGGATCTCGGGCCACTCCAACGAAATCTTCTTGACCAGCTCAATGCCGTCCATGATTGGCATTCGCATGTCACTGACGACGCAACTGATTGGCGATGTGCTTCGCAGAATCTCGAGAGCCTTCAGTCCTGAATCGGCGGTTTCGACGTCGTAGTCTTCTTCCATGCTACGCCTGAGCACACGAAGGACGATGGTGTCATCGTCGACGAATAAAATACGCTCAGTTTTGTTCATACGGATTCTCCCCACCTTAGTGCGAAACATGAAGAATTTGAAAAGCGGGGCACTATTAAGTTAGCCCTCCTTTCGTGCGCACACGGCGGACTTCCGCGACAATGCAAAAAGCCTCAACACTTCAGGTTGACTCAAACGCGATAATCCTCGCGACCGGAAATTCCTTCGGTTGATTACGCCGAATGAATGGGCGTCGACCACCACTGCGGACCAGTGCACGTTCACATGACCGCGTGAACGTCGGCCGTGCGAAAAAGGAAGCCTCATGGGGTCGCGCGAAGGTAGACAGATGCGCGGAGATGAACGCACAGCCATCCTCCCAGACTAAGCGTTGCCCATGCCTAATCCGACATCTGCCAGAAGACTGCGTTTGCCCAGTTCAGAAGTCGCTGCGGGCGAAGTAGATGCAACTCAGCAACATCATTGCGATGATGAACAATCCGCAACTGATGATGGGCGTCGCGATTCCGTATCGAACCACCTCGCCGGTTTCCATGTCGCCACCACCAATGATGAACGCCTTTTTCCCGGAAACCATCCCGGCAGTGGTGTCACCGAGCGCCAACACTTGAGGCGTCAACAACTCCAGCAGACCAATTCCGTACCGGTCGACTCGCCGCCAAAACGATCGCTCCGGTTCAACAGTGCGAATCAACGACAAGTCAGCGGATAGCGTTTGCTTGCTGATCTGGAACTCGCTGATTCGGTCGACATCATGTGCAACGATCAACTGGGCGGTCGAAGCGTCTGATGCGACTTCGACCATTGCGGTCTCGATATCATCCACCGGCAATGTCGCGATGATCTGCAAGCTTTGCTCGGATGCTTCGTCGTCTGGTTCGCGATCGACGACCCGCAGCAGATGGCCGCTACCTTCCGTCGTCACCACGAGGAAGAGATCGTCCGCGACAGCATGCAGAGAGAGCGGCGCGATGTCTTCCGGCCAATCGCCGACATAGAATTCGCTCAGTTCTGTTCCTTCCAACACGCGAGCGAGCTCGTCACCGGTGCTGGCAATCACGTAGCGACTTGACGCCGCCAGAACAGGCGGAAGCGGCGTGTCTGACCGAGGCAAGTCAACGGCGCGAGTTCGCTGCCAGACATTTTCGACTGGGTCCCCGTCCGGTTCCAATTGCTGTAACTGGCTTCCATTCAAAATCAGCAGACGCGTCGTTTCGCTGGACGTGCCTTCCGCCGCGTCGTCAGCTGCGGGCGGCACTGCCAAACGAATCGGTGGACTGAGAGCCACGTTACGCGGCAAGATGGAAACGAACTCTTCGGTGGCACCGCCCTGCATTGTCACAAGCGTACTCAACCAAGCACCAATCGAGTTGGATGCCTGGCCGCGCGGCGAACGACCATCTGAACTTTCGTCGTTCTCATCACCGGCATCTTTGTCGTCGTCTTCCACCTTTTTACCGATTGACGACAAGATGTCCCGGTTGTGAGTGATCAGCAAATCCGCCGTGTTGACCGCCAACGTATGACCTGAACCGGGTCCGGCAGTCATGCCAATAGGAATCAGCCGTTCCGTCGCGGTCGGCAAACGCAAACCCGGCTGGGGCTTCCAATCGTTGTCACGCGCCAACACGATCAGGTCGAGAGATCCAGATCCAAACGGATTGAACTTGCCGTTACGGATTCTCGCGGTCAGAACATGATCGTCGTCAATCGCGACGGGGCGTAGAACGCGATCGTTCGACATCGCCTTGCTCTCGATCACCGACACCCATTGCAGCTGCTCTTTGTCCATTCGATTCAGTCCGCCGCCGTTGGTGACCGACAGCAGATCGTCACCGGCACGAACCAGGCCCGCGATTCGATCAGGCTGGACAATTCGCGTGTCGAACACACCCGCAATGATGCTGAACACCAAACAAATCGCCGCCAATGCGCCTGCGGCCGCGATCGAGATGATTGGCGATCGCCATTTCAATCCAGCGGGAACGGAGACACTGAAGAAAACCGCGAAAAGAAAGACCGCAACTGGAATGCACCACAAAATGCGCGGGTTCCAGATCTCCAACCGCAATCCCGCGATCAAATACAGTCCGATGACCAATTGTGCGACACATAAAAACACGAACGCACACCCACCAACAAATTTCGCGATCAGCAATGCGGGACGGGAAACAGGCTTGCTGAGCAGCAGATGCAATGACCCCGTTTGCAACATGTCCGGGATGATGGACGCGGTGACCAAGATGCCCAAAAAGACCAGCACAAAACCGAGCAGCCAGTGAACCAATGTCGGAATCACAAACTGATTGAACAACGATTCGAATTGAGTTCGATCGATCTCGAAACCCGTCGGGAAGTCCAACGTGCCGTAGGTCAACAAGACTGATCTCGCACTTCTGGCTTCGAAGACGCCGGGCAATGCGGCTTCGATTCGCAACCGAGCCCTGCGTCGGATCAAGGAATCCGACAGTTCTTCCGCGGGCATCTCATCGAGCTCACGAAGCTCTCGTAGGCGGACCGTTTCTTTCCATGCCTCCGCGTCATACCAATGCCGCGAATTGGTGTCTTTGTCAGCCTCTTCTTCGGACTCGTCGTCGACTTTCCCCGTCGCGAGTTTGAACTCTTGATCGATCAACTCATTCAGAGCGTCGGTCAACATTGGCAACGGAATTCGAACCTCATCGCCTTCTCCGACCCGTTTTAACTTTCTCGACAATTCCTCGGGCATCGCCTCCGCAATCCGGCCCAGTGGAGCGTCTTCTTGGCTGGGATCGACCATGCCCTGTGCGAGCATCGCCTTCATTCGCGTCCCGTTGTAGACATCGAAGAAACGGAACGTCGTCGTGTAATCCTCGCGGACGCCGATCGGGGCGAGCATCGCCAGCAGAATCCAAATGGCCAGCATCGCTGCCCACAAGACACGCGAAGCCATCGCGGCGTGAAACGAATCCCAAACCACGGCGAAATAGGGTCGCCAATTCAAAGCTTCTCTCCCGGGATCATTTTCGAAACAGATGGCGTCGGAATCGCCGCGAAGCGCAAAGAGGGCATCGTCATCACGACGACGCGTCGGGGACGGCAGCACCGGCTTGCTGAACCAATCGCATGAACGTGTCTTCCAACGTGTGGCGGTGCGGCTGCAACGTCACGATGGATCCACCCATCCCACGCACCAAATCCACACTCGCGTCGACATCCGCTTGATCGTCGCAGTTCAATTGCACTCGCCAGAGGTCTTTGGTCGCTTGCGAACGTACCAATTGCCACGCCGCGTCGGTGGACATCATCGGCTGCAGTTGTTCCTGCAGCTCGTCCAGCGTGGATCGTTCCAGGTCGATCTCCATGTGGATTGTCAATTCCGATGTCGCTGCGTTCAACCCAGGCCCGCTGAGGTTGTTGATCGGACCGGATGCCAGCACACGGCCTTTTGCCATGATCGCCAAATGGGTGCAAACCAATTCGACTTCGTGCAGGATGTGACTGTTGAGAAAGATCGTTTTTCCCGAATCACGAAGTCGTTCGATGACGCATCGAACCTCTGATCGTCCGACTGGGTCCAATCCGTCGGTGGGTTCATCCAGCACCAACAAATCCGGATCGTGCATCAAGGCCTGGGCCAAACCCAAACGCTGCAACATACCCTTGCTAAATCGCCGAACCGGCTCACGATCTCGACCGTCCAGACCAACCAGCTTCAACAATTCATCGCTTCGATTGCCAATCGTCGTGCCGTCCAGTCCGCTCAACCGTCCGTAGTATTTCAATGCCGAACGAGCGGTGTGGTGACGGTCAACTCGTAATGATTCAGGCAAATACCCGACTCGCCGACGAGCAGCAGCCGAACCGGCGGGCAATCCAAACAGGCTGGCCGATCCGCCGGACGAACGAATGACGCCGAGCAAAATTTTGATCAGCGTTGTCTTGCCGGCACCATTGGGGCCCAGCAAACCAAACACTTGACCGGCATCGGCTTGCAGAGTGACGCCCGAAAGAGCGTGAACATGAGCCGAACGCAGCCAACTGCCGCGATAGATTTTTTGCAGACCGTTGACGGAAATGATCGTGCCCGATGTCTCCAACTCTTCGTTGGACGCGGGAAGATCCTCGGTCGGCTCTGCGATGGTAGAACTCACGCCAGAAGATTCTTCAGCGTCAACAGGAACAACGTTAGAGCGGCCATGGCGATCATTGCGGCCAACAATAGCCGATTGGCGGGGTGACGCCAGGATGGGCGACTGACTTCGCGATCGTACAGGCTGCGAAATCCTTCGCGTTCCTGAGGAGTGTCGAACACTCCGTCCTCGACCAATTCTTGCAATCCAAATTGGATTTGATATTCGATCACGCCAAACACGTCCTGCCGGTGATGGCCTTCGTCGACACCCTTGGCTTCGAAGTACCAAAGCTGGTTGCCGAATTGATTGTCAGTCTCGGCACGATCATCGACGCACGACAAGCGAACGATTTCACTGTTTTTGGGACAGAACTTCGCTTTCGAGAGCGCACGGACGCCGTCCAAACGGACCTGCTGGAGCGTTCTTTCGGAATACTGTCGTTGCTGCGTTTCGGCACGCATCATCCTAACTCCGCGTGGCAGTGATGAAGACACTTAGTCTCCGATGGTTCATTATTGCCGGTTGGGCAACCGGCGTCATGGTCGGAGTCGAATTTTTGGGGAACTTTTGGCTCATTTTTGGGTTCACGAAATTCGCTGCCACCCATTGGTGTGACAGCTTGTCGCGACCCATTCGTGCGAACGGCCAGCCGAAAGCCAATTCTGTTTCGCAAGCATCGCCCGCCATATTGTTGCAACGTGCAGCAGAATCGGCCTGACGCTATGGTGAACACCGCATTCTTGCTAACGTTGACAACGTCACGACCTCGAATCGTGCGTTCATTTGGCTGGCCCCGAACAGAGGCATCGTGCGTCAGCGACCGAAGTCGCGCGACCTCGCCGGCTGGAACGAACGGGCCAGGGTGGTGACTCCCGCGAGCCCATTTGGGCGAACCGAATATGAAGAACCAAGTGTCTGGTTCGATTCAATTTCAACCTGCAAAGGACATGGCCATCGTCACGCCCATCTCGCACCGCCCGCTGACTTTGCGAACGCCAGTGACGCTGGGCGTCGTTCTGATCGTCTTGGTCGTGCTGCTAACCGCGGTTTGGATCAGCGGAACAGTCTGGGGCGCCGTACGGAACGATTCCACGTCGGGAATGTTTTGGGTGATGCTGGGTGCCGGCGCGCCGTTGCTCGTCGCGATTTTGGCCGGCGTGATCGCGTACCTGACGCTTTCAGTCAAAGCATTCAACCTCAATCGCCGCCAATCGAACTTCATCGATTCAGTCACGCACGAATTGAAGAGCCCCATCGCTTCGCTGAAGTTGTACTTGCAGACGATGACCCGGCACGACGTCAGCGTGGAACAACAGAAAGAGTTCCATCTCATCATGTTGGAAGACGTCGAACGGCTCGACAGTCTGATCAATCACCTGCTCGATGCGGCCCGGGTGGAACGCGGCGGCGAAGCGTACGAAGCCAGCGATCTGTCTTTGGAAACAGTCCTGTCTAAGTGCGCCCAAGGTGCCTGCGTGCGATACAAAATGCCACCTGAAACGGTCAGCGTCCACTGCCCCGCGATCTACGTTCACGCTCCGGTCGTGCAAATCGAAATCTTGTTTCGCAACTTGATCGACAATGCGATCAAGTACGGCGGATCACCTCCCAAGGTCGAACTGACCGCGGTTTGTTCTCCGTCAGGCGATGTCACTGTGTCGGTCCTGGACAATGGCACCGGGATACCAGCGAACTTGCGAAGGAAAGTGTTCGGCCGATTTGTACGGTTGGGAAGTGAACTGGAACGAAGTAAACAGGGCACCGGATTGGGGCTGTATTTGGTTCGTAACATCACACACGCTCTGGGCGGTCGCATCAACATCCAGGATGGACACTGGAAGGTAGCAACTGAGACGGACTCTTCCGACCCAACCATCCCAGACACCGCGGAACAAACACCAAGCAGTCAACAAGAACTCGGCAGCCGAAAGCCATCGGGCAGCCGAGGCACACGCGTGGACGTGACGCTTCCCAACGGAAAGATCATCGAACCGGAACCCGCATCCGATGATCCATCACCGCAAGATTGACCTCTTGTCTTCTGGATTGTTGCGTCAACATCGTTGTCGAACTGGCAATCCACTCTGCCGATCGATGTCCACAGCGCACGAACGCGCGACCAGGAGGGAACTTTTCGTGAATCAATGTCACGCATTTTGACCGCTCAAACTTCAGCCGTTTTGTTTTGTAGCCAGCGGCCTCTTTGGTACCACGCAGCGGTCCAGCTTGGGTTAAAATCGAATCCATGAAAGACTCTGCTGTTTCGCCTGCGCTGCTGTTTGCTCCGGAACGCCAACGCCGTCTGCTTCATGGATTGATACAACGCGTTGCGGCGTCTCGGGAGGAACACTCACGATTGGTTCGCCAACAAGGTGACCAACACGCGGACATCGAACAGAAGCTCGCTGACCAACTCGCCGCAGTCAAACAGAACTGCAAAGCCGACCGACTCAGCACTCTCAAGCAATGGGACGCCGCCCAAGAGGAGACCATTGCCGCTTATGAATCCGCAACCTTGCAAACTCGCGACGAACTGCGACGGTGCTCGGCAAGATTCCGACGCCAATTGGCTGAGGAAGAGGCGGTGATCAACAACAAAGTCGAAAAGCGATTGATCGCGGTCAAGAACCAATACGACGCTCGCAAAGATCAACCGAAAAAGATCGCAACGAAGGAACATCACCAACTCGACACCGCGCTCGCGGAATCAAACGAAGACATCGAGTGGGCGCGTGCTCTGACCATCCGCCGTTTGAACCGTCTGCTTGACATTCAAACTCCAAACGACATTTACGCGGAATTTGGTGAGTCGAAACCGGCCAGTGTCGAAGACGCACTGGATCTGATTCGCCGACAAAACCGTCGCTTAAAATCAACCGTTGCCGACATGCAAACGGGTTTTGCCGCTCACGTCGTCGACGCAGTTTACTACCTGCCTTCTCTAGTCGCGGTGTTGCTGGTCTTGTTCGCGGGCGCATCAATCCTGATAAAAGCGGAACCGCTACTTCACTACTTGATCGGTTCGGTCATCGTCTCAGGATTGATTGGCTTCACCTGCTATCTGATTCTGATGTGGCCGTTGCGTCGGATGACACGTTCCTTGCATCCGACCACGGAACGAATTCGGTTGTCATCGCAAGACGCGGTTGTTCAAGCCAAACGGATTTCTACTGCGGCGGCGAAAAAGGCTAGCCAAGAGCTCGTCCGACGACGCGACGCTCACGTCAAAGAGGCTCATCAATGGCAAGAAAGCCAACTGAAGGCTCTGCGTGAAGATCTCGCGGCAAAGCAGGCCGCCGAAGAAACCCGGCTCAACGAACAATTGCAACGTATCGAGCAACAGTTTCAAACGGGGTTCAACGAGCTACAGCAAACGATGCGAGAACGTGCGGAACAAACCGCTGACGCGATCTCGCAAAAACTCAGTCAATCCGATGCCGCGGCGGGACAAACTCTGCAAGCCGTCGTGCAGCAACACCAGCATACGTTGGAATCGTTGGCCCAACGTTTGAACACTGGCATGCACCGCGGCATGACACGGATTTTGGCGGCCAATGACTTGGTCGAATATCGACATCCTCATTGGGATGAATTGCTCTCCGATCCTCCACCACTGCATCCCGGAATTGATTTTCTGCCGATCGGATCGCTCCGATTGGGCAATCGTTTGAAAAAGCAATTCGATTCGGCACTTGGATACAACGCCAAGCACCGCGCCGCAACCAATGGGCACGCGAACGACGAAGCAGACATTCTCAACCGACTGCATGTTCCCGATACGATGCCGATTGCGATGCATCGCCGTCAGCATTCCGGAGTCATCATCGAGGCACCAACAGCACACATCGAAGATGGAATCAAGATCGCCCACCAAATCCTTTGGCGTTTGCTCAGTGCCGCCCCACCCGGCAAAGCACGTGTGACGTTGATCGATCCGGCCGGTCGTGGTCAGAACTTTTCCAGCTTCCTTGCATTGGCGGACCATGATCCGAGCCTGATCCATCACCGCGTCTGGACCCAGGGTGACCAAATCACGGCGCGAATCGCTGACATCGGACATCAAGCCGAGAATCTCTTGCAGTCTTGCCTACGCGATCAATACGAACGCTTGGAAGACTACAACCAAGTTGCCGGTTCGCTCGCCCAACCATACGAAGCCATCGCAGCAGTCGGCTTTCCCGATGGATTGTCCCGAGAAGCCTATTCGCATCTGGGCTCGTTGATTCGCAGCGGCATTCGATGTGGTGTGTTCGTCATCCTGGTCGTTGATGAGAAACACGAATGGCCAGCAGACATGCCGATGTTCGATCATCCTAACTTGCTGCAACTGAAGTACGGCGAAGCAGGCTTGGACTCAGGCGAAGAAGCCGCTCGAAAAGATCCGTCCGTTGCGTTCGATGGACTGGATCGATCGACTCTGGCCGGTGAAAAGCCGGCAGCCGACGAAGACGGAATCATTCCGATTGGGTCCAAACGTCGAGTTCGCTTGCTCGACGAAGGCATCACAGCCGGCCATTGGCGATTGCTCAACGCTGGACTGGACGAATTCGAGTTCTGGCCTGCCCCGCCACCCATGCCTCAAGACCGCTCGGCGTTGATCAATCGAATCGGACGCCTCGCACAGGAAGCTTCCCAAGTCATCGTGCCTTTGACTTCCTTGCTCCCCGGCGAACAACTGCCCAGTGCGGACAACACCTCCAGCTCCGCGGATGGTTTGGAAGTGATCATCGGCAGCTCAGGTGCGGGACGCAATCGATCCTTGGACCTGGGCGAAGGCGTTCGCCAACATGTTTTGATTGCAGGTAAAACCGGCTCGGGAAAGAGCACCTTGCTGCACAGCATCGTGACATCGGGCGCCGCGATGTACCAACCCGATGAATTGCAGTTCTATTTGCTGGACTTCAAAAAGGGTGTGGAATTCAAAATCTACGCCGACGCCAAACTTCCACACGCTCGAGTGATCGGGATTGAGAGTGAACGCGAATTTGGACGGAGCGTGCTGCAACGTTTGGATGCCGAAATGACCACGCGAGGCGAATTGTTTCGTGCGGCTGGTGTGCAAGAGGTCGGATCGTACCGTCGGGCTTGCCCGAATAAATTGATGCCACGGTTGATGCTGGTCGTCGACGAATTCCAAGAATTGTTCACGCGAGACGATTCATTGGCGGCCGACTGCACCGCGTTGCTCGACAGATTGGTTCGCCAAGGTCGCTCGTTTGGCATTCATGTTGTCCTCAGCAGTCAATCGCTGGCAGGTGCAAATAGTCTTCCGCGTGCAACGTTGGGCCAAATGGCCGTTCGCATCGCCATGCAATGCAGCGAAGCGGACGCGGCATTGATCTTGTCCGACGACAACACCGCCGCTCGCTTAATTTCACGTCCTGGCGAAGCGATCTACAACGACGAAAGCGGCTTGGTCGAAGGAAACCAACCTTTCCAAGTCGCTTACCTGGAAAGTGCGGAACAAGTCCGACTGCTCAATCAGCTAGCTGAACGTGACGAATCTTGGACGCAAGAACTCGGTGCCTCGGTCGTCTTCGAAGGCAACCGCCCCGGACGATTCACGGCGGAAATAGCGAGAGAAGTCATCGCGGAATCGAATCCCTCCGACACGCTGGTCGGATTGCTCGGGGAAGCGGTCGAACTCGGGCCTCCTTGCGCATTGCGGTTGCAAGCCAACACCGGCCGCAACGCTGTGCTGGTCGGGTCAGCTCGTAATCGCCCAAGCATTCTGGGCAGCATCATCGCTTCGGCAAAGGCTCATCGACCCGAGATGTCGCTGATCCACTTTGATGGTTCACGTGCCGAAGAGGGTGATTCAACGGCCGATTGGATACAACACAACCCACAACTCGGCGGTCAAATCGTGCGAACGCGCGACGCCGAAGCGGCGATGATCCAGCTCTCGCAATTGGTGGACGCACGACTTGGCAAGACGCCCGCCGACTCGCCTGAAGATCACGACGCCTCGTCCACCGCAACTGCCTTCAGTTTGGATTCCGGCGGAACGTTGGTGTCAGCGAAAAGTGACAAAACGGAGGAACCACCGATCGCGGAGCTACCTGACAACGACGAGACACCGATACTTGTCGTCCTCGATGGGCTCGACCGCTTCCGCGATTTGCGTCAGCCTGAATCGATGAATTTCTCGTTGGATGCTGCCAGCCAAATATCCGGCTGCGACGCTTTTCAATCTGTTTTGCGAGAAGGCCCCGCAGTCAACATATTCGTCGTCGTAAGCCTTCCGTCCGCCGAGACACTCAATCGTTGGTTACCGCGTCAAAGTCATCACGATCTGGAACTGCGTTTGGTCGGAGCTCTCAACGCTGGCGACTCATCCATGTTAATCGATTCGCCCGCCGCAGCGGATCTGTCGGCCGCGACGATGATTTTGTACGACGATTCCGATGGTCGAATGACAAAATTCCGGTTGTGTGACCCGCCGACGTCGGGAGAATTGATGGCGTTGTTGAATACCAACTGATTCCAAATTCTCTCAGTCCAGGAAGTTCGTTTGGCCAAGTGTGATGAAGGGTATCGCTGCGAAGTCTGCGGCGAAGATGTAATGTCGATCGTGGACAGCGATCTGTATCTTCGCTACGTCATCGGGCACTTGGATCCCGAGAAACTTCACGTGTCGCCCGAACGCCACATTCGCTGCAATCCGATCCTCGCTCAGTGCATCCGTGACGCTCGTATTCCACCAATCGAATTGGAAGGACCGTTCGCTCTTTCCGAACTCGACCCTGATCATTCCAAAGAGATGATCAATTTGGTGACGCGAGGCTATCAACGCTTGTGGGAAATCAACTCGGAAGAAGGCGACCGAGACGTCACCGACTATCCATTGCCTGAAGTACGAGCCCGCTACCAATAGCGGGTTGATTGCTGACGGATTGAGCCGCATCTGTGATGCGCCCGATGCGATCGCGTCATCGAGACGTAGTGGCGGTGATCATCACGTTGGAGTGCGCACGGGGGGACCGGATAGTCTATAGTGGGTGTGTCGATCTGACAGATTGGCCCCTCCCGCCTCCCCATCCCACCCCGAATTGCCATGTTTTCGTTTGGAATCACAACGAGAGCGTGTGATCACGCTTGGTCGCGCAACAACGTTCGCCGCTGTTGTATCAACGTTGCCAGTTTCGCTGCCCTGATCGCGGCACAGCTTCTTTCCGTGTCAGCGTTTGCTCAACAAACGAGCCAAAGCGAAACGGTGGCAGCATTGGACTTCACCAAGCTGGAATCAACGACAACCTCCCAGCTGGACATTCGCGCTCATGGTTCCATCAAGTGGAACGTTCCTGGACCGGTTCCTCCTAAATACGCGGAAGCTCAACCCGGCAACATGTCGGCTCAATTTCATGGCAAAGGCGAACGCTTGGTCATCGATGATCCAGGCAGCGGTTCGCAGTGGGATTTTGAAAACGGAGACGCGTTGTCAATTCAAGCCATCGTCAAGATCGACGATATAGGCGAAGGCCAAAACGTCTACATCATCGGCAAGGGACGCACTCACGAGAAGAAGTACGCATCCAACAATCAGAACTGGGCAATGCGTTTGCGGCAACTCAACGGCAGCAGCCGGATCAGCCTACTTTTCGCAACACCGGAAGTCTCTGGCAATACACCTTGGCACCGCTGGACGTCTAACGAAGGCATCGAATCGACCGCGACCTGGAACCACATTGCTGTCACTTACCGATTCGGCGAACCCAAAAGTGTCCGAGCTTGGTTGAACGGGAAGCCGGTCGCTGGGAAGTGGGACATGGGCGGACCGACAAAGCAGAACCCTGTCGTTGATGACGCTCCGGTTTGGATCGGTTCGTCCATGGGAGGTCAGCATTCATCCAGCTTCCGAGGCTGGATCGATCATCTGACCGTCTCTCGAAAGCTGCTTCGAGACGAGGATCTGAAAGATTGCTGGAATCCTCCGCCCCCACCGCGTCCCAAACCACCGGAACTGTCGCTGTCCCCTGGCAAAGTCACTTGGTGGTGGAAGGACGACATCCCAACGCACACGAAATGGCCCGTTGTCAAAGCCGACGAAGGTGAATCGCTTTCCATCGAGGCACCCATGCTGCTTTCGCGATTGCCGCAGAAGTACGACTCGCACGGCATTCGCGATTCCTATTCGAAAGCCGTCTACCTGCGTGTGGGAACTGAGCTGTCGATTCCCGCGGGTGACCATCGTTTTCTCGTTCGCACGCGAGGTTTGTCCCGGCTATGGATGAACGACGAGGAAATCGCAGCGATCGGCCCGCAGAACGGACGTACCGATGGGCACAATCCAGTCGAACCATTGCCGGAACGACCGGGGGCCGGTTTGAGGCGTCTGGCTTATGGGGTGCAAGAAACAATTGCCGAGCACTCTGTCAAAGAGAATGGCAACAAAAGACTCATTCTCGAAACGATCGTTGGCGGCACTCGATATCGAGCGGAACCCGATGAAACCATGGTCGCCGTGCAGTTGAACGGAACGGGGCCGTTCTGGTTGCTTTCATCCGACTTCGCAAACGAAAAAACGCGTCAACCGATCACCGACGCAGTCATCGACAAGCAATTGGCAAAAGTCGAATCGATTCTCGATGCACACGACATCGATACTCGGCGGCGTCGTGCCGCTGCACACAATGACTATTGGGACGAACGTCACGCGAGAGCAAATGAGTGGATCGAGTCGCTTGCCGCAGTCGAACCTCCGACCGTGCCAGAGGACTCCAAGCAGGCTGCTCACCCCATTGACCGATTCCTGACCGCAAAGATCGAAGCGTATCGAAACAACGCAAAATCGATCGACGCGAATACTGAATCCCAAACTTTGTCGCTGCAAGCACAATCAATTTTGCGAGAACGTTGCTTCCGTTGTCATGACGAAGACAGCGAAGGCGGTTTGCAATTGAGTTCCGCCGAAGCGATCCGTGCGGGCGGCGATTCAGGTGAAACGCTTCTGCTTTCCGGCGACCCACACGCTGGCGAATTGATGCGAAGGATTCGCTCGACCGACGAATCAGAACGGATGCCTCCATCGGAGGCCATTCCCGACGAAGAAATCGCGATCCTCAGCCGTTGGATCTCCTCAGGTGCGACTTGGTCCGACGAAACAAACACCGTCGAAATAGCGGATGCGGAATTGGTCGACGACGATTCATTCGTCCGCCGCGTCTACTTGGACTCGATCGGAGTGCCGCCAACGGAATCGCAGTATCTCGCATTCGTCACTGACACCGCCGAAAACAAACGTCAGCGTCTGATCAAAGTTTTGATGCAGCGAGATGAGGTCGCCGATCACTGGGTCAGCTTCTGGCAAGACTTGCTCGCCGAGAACCCCAACTTGTTGAAACCTTCGCTCAACAACACTGGGCCGTTCCGGTTCTTCTTGCACGATTCATTGATCGACAACAAACCAATCGATCGAATGGCGACGGAATTGTTGATGCTGCATGGCAGTCGCTACGAAGGCGGCAGCGCCGGATTCGGGATGGCGGCCGACAATGATGCTCCCGAAGCAACACGTTGCATCGTCGCCGCTTCAGCCTTCATGGGTATGAATTTGCAGTGTGCTCGATGCCACGATTCACCTTATCACTCCACCACTCAAGAAGACTTGTACTCACTGGCCGCCATGTTGGCTCGAAAGGAACTGAAGGTCCCCGCGAGCAGCAGCGTTCCAGCCGCCTTCTTTGAGGACCATCCTGGCCGGGCCTCCTTGATCCAGGTCACTTTGCCACCCGGCGAAGTGGTTGAACCAAACTGGCCCTTCAGCGATCTCGTCGATACCTCGCGACTGGATCGATGGATGCGGGAACCTTCCGATGCCCGTGAAAAGCTGGCGGTCGCTGTGACGACTCCGGAGAACCCTCGCTTTGCCAAAGTCATCGTCAACCGCGTTTGGCAACGACTGATCGGTACCGGTTTTGTGGAGCCTCTCGGTGATTGGGAAAAGGCGACACCCAGCCATCCGGAATTGCTGGAATGGTTGTCACGAAATTTTGTTGCCAGCGGCTATGACTTTCGAGAGTTGGTTCGCACAGTCATGCAAACCGAAGTCTATCAACGCGAAGCTGTCGGCCAAAACGATCCAGTCAATTCGGCCAACCGCTTTTTCGAGGCTCCCGATCGTCGCCGCATGTCGTCCGAACAAATCATCGATTCGATGGTGGTCTCGTCTGGACGCCCCTTGGACGTCGAACCACTGACGTTCGATCCCGAAGCCCGCCGACCGCCACAAACCATGATTCATTTGGAAGCTCCCGAACGAGCGTGGGAGTTCACGACGTTGTCCAATGAACGCGACCGTCCCAGCCTCGCGTTCCCGCGTGCGGGCGTGATCGTTGATGTGATGAAAACATTCGGCTGGACCGGTTCGCGGCAATCGGCTATCGATCGCCGAGACGAAGCCCCGAACGTGTTGCAACCCGGAGCGGTTGGGAATTCCGTCTTTGCATCCTGGACGGTCGCGGCCTCAGAAGACAGCGAGCTAGCTGACTTGGCCGTGCAATCGGATTCGGCAAACTCGCTGACCGAATCACTGTTCGTTCGGTTTTTGTCACGCCAACCTACCAAAGACGAACGTGAACTCTTCGCGAATGTGCTGAGTGATGGCTTTGATGACCGGATCGTTCCGATGGCTCACCGTCAACGCGCAAAACCACTCCCGGAACTCGAGCATGTCTCTTGGTCCAACCATTTGGCCGACCGTGCCAACAGCATCAAACTCGAACTAGAACAGCGAGCCGTTCACGGCGATGCCCCCGATTCACGTTTGCGTTCGACGTGGCGTCAGAACTACGAAGACGTTATTTGGTCGTTGCTCAATTCCCCCGAATTCATCTGGATCCCCTGATGTTGCAATCTCGACGAAGTTGGCTGCAAAACGTTGCAGCAGGCGGCACCGCCATTGCCGCGTCATCCGCTGGCGTGAATGGATTGTTGCGAGCCAATGAATCAAAGGCCGCCACGCCATTCGGAAAAGCCGAACACGTCATCTCGATTTGGCTTGGTGGCGGCATGGGGCAGATCGACACGTTTGATCCCAAACGATTGGGCGACCAAAAGGCTCGAAAACCGGGTTCGCTGTACAAATCGATCGACACGGCCGTTCGCGGAGTTTCCGTTTGTGAACACCTGCCACGACTTGCCGAACGGATGGATCGCGTCACGGCCGTGCGTACGGTGCACCACGACGTGATTGATGAACACGCGGCGGCGACCAACCGAATGCACACCGGTCGTGTTGTGACAGGAACAGTCACCTACCCGTCACTAGGCAGCGTCGTTGCACACGAACTCG
Source organism: Rhodopirellula sp. UBA1907 (assembly GCF_002337565.1). Taxonomy (NCBI): domain Bacteria; kingdom Pseudomonadati; phylum Planctomycetota; class Planctomycetia; order Pirellulales; family Pirellulaceae; genus Rhodopirellula; species Rhodopirellula sp. UBA1907. Next base: position 180,969 of record NZ_DDGH01000098.1, read on the forward strand.
GTGCAGCAGATTCCAGCGTTCCTCCGTATGTCTTGATCGGCTATCCCAATGTGACTCGTGGCCCGGGATTCCTGGGTGCATCCAGTGGTTACCTATATCTGACGGATACCAGCAAAGGACCGTCCGGATTGTCACTGCCGCACGGGATCGATGCCGAACGTCAATCTCGACGCGAGCAACTGCTCAGCGCCACAAGAGCATCGGCACGACGACGCTACGAAAATGACTCGGCTGTCGCAAACTACGATTCGGTCATCGAACAGTCGCTGCGATTGTCAGGTCCGGAGTTCGGAGAAGTGTTCGAACTGGAAAATGAGAGCGGCCAACTTCGCAATCAATACGGCAGCGAATTTGGTCAACGATGTTTGCTGGCTCGACGCTTGGTCCAGCGAGGCGTTCGGTTTGTGGAAGTGTCTCACAACCTGAACTTCATCAACGGCACGGGTTGGGATGTCCACAACGATGGCATCAACAAACAACACGAACTGATTCGCGACCTCGATACCGCTATGTCCACGTTGATCGATGATTTGGAAAAGCACTCGATGCTGGACAAAACCTTGATCATGGTTTCGTCTGAATTTGGACGTCCACCAGGCTTCGACGCGGGCGGCGGTCGCGGCCACCAAGGCAAGGCTTTCACCTGTGTCCTGGCCGGTGGCGGCCTGAACCACAGCGGAGCCTACGGACTGACGGACGAACTCTCGCAAAACATCGTCGAATCGCCCGTCAGCGTTCCGGATCTATTCGCCACCGTTCACGCATCATTGGGGATCGATCCCCAAAAACTGCTTTATGACGGCGACCGTCCCATTCCAATCACTGACAACGGCAAGCCCATCGAATCATTGCTTGTCTGACCGATTTGCCGATGACCATGACAGCGTAACAGGCCTGGACTTCGATCCGTTGTGCAAAACCACTATGTTTGGTTTTCAACTTCTTCTGAAGTTACGGGCTCCGAATCGCTTCCAGATTCGCTGTTGTCGTCATCGACGGGTTGGTCGTCCGCGGAGGAATCATCTTCTCCGTTCGGTTCGTCAGCCGGTCCGCTACTGTCCGCGGTATCCATGGGAACTTCCGAATCTCCCTCGATTGCGTCCGGTTCAATGACAATGGTCTGCTCATCAGTCACCTTCTTGGGCTTCAACGAGTGGCGAACAAACGTCCAATCCTCACCCTGCTTTCGATAGACCGCATACAGTTTATGCGAATTCACAATCATGCCACCCATCCAATGAAACACCTCGACGTACTCATCGCCCTCTTCATAGGTATTAGAAGGTTCTTTGCCCAACACCTCTCGCACGTCGAGATTTGACAGAGTCTTGTTGTCCGCCAGACTTTGAAACTGTGCCTCGGCGACCTTGTCAAAGCCAGCTTGAAGGTTCGCTGGGGCGAGGAAGGTTTCATAGCAGAATGCCGCAAGTACGACGGCAATCACGATAAGTGTGATGAACAGCCCCTTGTGGCCACCTCCACTGCTCTTGGGCTGAGGTGAAGAAGGTTGGTTCGCTGAATCTTGAGGTGTATCTGACACTGGGTCCGCCTGTTTTGATGAATGAGAGCGAGTAACTACCGATTAGCCTACGTTTTACTACAGCTTTCGGTGGTTGTGGAACTCATTGCAGCCATCCTCGCGATTTACGATCAACAAACCACTGAACTGTCCTCCATCTCAATAGCGGCCTGCCTCCTTCGGTGCTGGCGTCAACTATTCAACACCCAGTCGCTAAACTACCGACCGTGCCATTCATCCGTCACACCTGTTTCATTGCCGTTCCTCAAAAGCCTCCTTTCTTGCCCCGAGATTCTCATGACGTCGTTTCCGTTTCGTAGCTGTTCGTTGGTGGTGACCGTCTACACGCTGGTATTGTTTGCCAACAACTCGACAGCTGGTGAGATGCCTTCACTACCGGTTGAGGTCCTAATCGGTCCAACCGAACCCGCTCCCGAGGAAGCGCCCGATCCTGGACCGTTGCGGACACCTTTTGCTGTCGAATTCGACTCGCAGAATCGCATGTGGATCGTCGAGTTCGATGGCGGACGCGTGTTGCTTTGCGAACCCAATGATTTTAGCGCCCCTCGCGTGATCGCTGGTCCCGAATCGGCAACTGCCCCCAACGCACTTGGATACGTGGACGGCCCCGCCCGATCGGCGAGGTTCAACAAGCTGCACAACTTGGTGATTGACTCAAACGACGTGCTCTATCTGTCCGATCACGCCAATCACTCGGTTCGACGATTGATGGAAAACGAGGACGGTAAGTGGGGCGTCGACACTTACGCTGGAAATGGCAAACGCGGTCCCGCGCCGGATAATGTTGATCGCCGCGACGCAACTTTTCACGAACCAATCTCGGTCACACTCGATGCGAAAGAAAATCGGTTGCTGATTGCTGACATCGGAAACCAAGTCATTCGGTCGCTCGACCTATCGTCGGGAATGGTATCCATCATCGCTGGCCAAAAAACGAAACTCAAAGATCCGCGAGCGGTGGATTTGGACGGCGAGCGTAAACTGCTAGTGTTGGAACGCAATGGCAACCGATTGCGACGCGTCGAATCAAACGGCGACATCACGACGCTCGCTGGCAGTGGCAAAAAAGGAACCGCCGACGGGGATGCGAAACAGGCCAGCTTCAACGGGCCAAAGCACATGGACGTCGCCCCGGATGGACGCGTTTACATCGCCGACGATGTCAACCACTTGGTCCGGGTTTACGATCCAGAAACCGACGTCGTGCAGACGCTGAATCTGGGCGATTACACACTTCGTCGACCGCACGGTGTTTGCGTTCGCGGCGATCAACTTTACATTGCTGACAGCTTCAATCACCGCATCTTGCGAATTCCTCTTCCAGCAAAGTGAAAGCAAATGGCCGACGACAGATCGCTCCCGAAAATTGGATGGGTTGGAACGGGAGTGATGGGGGCCAGCATGTGCGGCCATCTGCTCGACGCCGGCTATGAAGTCACCCTGACAACTCGAACACTCGCGAAAGCAGAACCGCTTCTGACTCGCGGGGCAACTTGGGTGAAGACACCCAGGGCGGTCGCGGAAAGCAGCGATTTGATCTTCACGATCGTCGGTTACCCCCACGACGTTCGCGATGTCATTTTGGATCCAGAAACTGGAGTCCTGGCGGGCTGCAATCCAGGCAATGTGATCGTTGACATGACGACCAGCCAACCATCGCTGGCCGTTGAAATCGCCGAAGCAGCGGCTCGCCGAGAAGTCGACTCGCTCGACGCTCCCGTATCCGGCGGTGACACGGGTGCAAAAAATGCAACGCTATCCATCATGGTCGGCGGCAGTGGCCGAGCACTTGCAAAGGTGCAGCCTTGCCTGGAATTGATGGGCAAGACCATCGTCCATCAGGGCGGCCCCGGTGCGGGCCAGCACACCAAAATGGTCAATCAGATCTTGATCGCAACCAACATGATCGGTGTTTGCGAGGCGTTGGTCTACGGACACAAAGCCGGATTGGACTTGCCGACGGTTCTGCAATCGGTCGGATCCGGTGCCGCGGGAAGCTGGTCACTGAACAACTTGGGGCCGCGAATCATCGACAACCAATTCGATCCCGGCTTCTACGTCGAACACTTCATCAAAGACATGGGAATCGCACTCGCCGAGTGCCGAGCAATGAATCTTTCAATGCCGGGATTGGCTCTGGCAGAACAGCTCTATCAGGCCGTTGCGGCACAAGGGCATGGACGTGACGGAACGCACGCCTTGGCACTCGCCATCGCGAATCTTTCGGGAATCGATTGGCTCAAACGGTGAAAATTACAGTAACCCAAACGGCATCGGATTGAACGCTAGCCGTTCGGGATGTCTGGTTCAGAACTGAAAGTAGACAAACGGCCGAAATCCCCGAGGGGCATAAAGCACCAACGCCCAAATCATCATCGCGGTCGCAACGGGACTGAACCACCGATCCGCCGGCAATCGCATCCACCGACGTCCGTGAGTTCGCCAGACCAGGTGATCGACGACCATGCACGCCAACGCCAACAGCGGCAATGGCGGCAGCCACAGGATTGCCCCTGCCACCGACCATGATTCGGTTCCGGGAACAGCTAGCGGCGTCGTGTGACCAATCATGCCGCGATAGACCACCATCGCGTTCTCAAACGATGTCGCGCGGAAAAGAACCCAGCCGAACAAGACAACGCTCATTGTCGCAAACCATCCTGCAAATCTCGGTAGCCGCAGTCGACTGCATCGAGCCACGATGAGTGCAATTCCGTGCCAAACGCCCCAACTCACAAAGGTCAACGCGGCACCGTGCCAAAGCCCACCGAGAGTCATGGTGATCAACAAATTTCGATTGGTGTTCCAAGTCGTGCCGCGTGATCCGCCCAACGGAATGAAGAGATAGTCGCGCAACCAACTCGACAAGGTGATGTGCCAGCGACGCCAGAACTCACTGACCGACGTCGATAGGTATGGATGCCGAAAGTTGACCGGGAACCGATACCCGAGCATCTTTGCGATTCCAATCGCCATGTCGCTGTAGCCGGAAAAGTCATAGTAGATCTGCCCCGCATAAGCCAACACAGCCAGCCAAACCGTCACCGGGTGATAGAGTTCCGGCCCCGCGAAAACGCCATCGACCAAGTCGGCCAGATGATCGGCGATCAAGACCTTCTTCACCGCACCTCTTAGCAACTGCTGGGCTCCGTTGTACATCCGCTTGGAGTTCCAACTCGGAGTCACCGCCAATTGCGGCAACAGGTGCGCCGCACGAACGATTGGCCCAGCCACCAACTGCGGAAAGAACGAAACGTACAACGCGAAATCGAGCACGCTGCTTGTTGGCTTCATCTTTCGACGGTAGACATCGATGGTGTAGCTGAGCGTTTGAAAGGTGAAGAACGATATTCCCACCGGCAATACGATGGGCAACGTTGACGCATCCAAACCAATCGCTCGCACCAACGGTTCGGCGGTTTCCAAGAAAAAATTGAAGTACTTGAACAGGCCCAGCATGCCGAGATTGACGGTCAAGCTGCACATCAGCCAACGCTTGCGAATCGCGTGAACTTCACTCGCCGCGATCTTCTTGGCGACGACAAAGTCCACCGCTGTCGAAAGCAACAACAACCCGCAGAAACGAATGTCCCAGTACGCGTAGAAGTAGTAGCTGGCCAGCAACAAAAACGCGTTGCGTGCGACGCGACCGCGAAGCGTCCACGCAATTGACACCACCAGTATCAAGAAACATAGGAATTCCAACTGCGTGAAGTTCACTCGGCCACTCCGGGTGATTCATCCGGGAGTTTTCCCGATCCCGCATCGCGCCAATGTCTCGCAAACTCCATCGCAATCAGTTGGTATCCGACCGCGTTGAGGTGCCCGTTTCCAAACCGGCCATTGTGGAAGCCGTGTGGAAATACCCCACTCGCAACCGAATCTCGAAACGTGTCACGACAATCGATAACTTCGAACGAATTTGAATCCGCGTTCCGCTCGACAATGCCCCACAGAGAACCGTCTGGATCATCCACGCGAAGCTTGCCGTCCATGACCAATGGGCACCGAGGTGCGTAGACAATCCAAATGGGCTTTGTTGCTGCAGCGCGAATCGCGTTGAGGTTTTCAACAATCCAGCCTTCCGCCGCGACTCGATCCGTTTCTTTTTGAAAGGTCACGCGAGTCGGCTGCGCGGGCATTGGATTCGGGCCAACGCGGAACCTCAGTCGACGACGCTCGGTTGTCTGCGGATCAGTCAACAAGTTTCGTCCGGCATTAATGGCAAAGTCCGGCGCCCAATTCGCCAGGCTATTGGTTGCGGAAAGGTCCACTGAATCGACCGAGGCTGGCGCATCGAAGGATTCAACCGTCCCCATCAAATCAACCATTTCGCAGAGCAAGAGGACGTGCCCGTCCACGTTTAGCTCTCGCTCAACCAACGGCATCTGCCGCCTCCACGAGCTCGCGTCATCGCCGCTGCTGGCCAACGGTAGAACTCGCACGTCCACACCGCTTTTCTCGCCATTCACCGCCCGTTGGCCAAGCGAACTTTCGAGCTGATACCACAACTTGTCCGCGTCGGCGACACTGACACCTTCCGCTTGCGAATCGCCCCAAAGTGCGAGGGTCAGAACTCGCGTGCCATCAGATTCGGGCATGTCGGTCCTGCCCATCATCCCGTGCGGACCAACTGACGTGGTGGCATAACCTTCCGCTCGCCATCGATAGGCTTCGCCCGGTGAGACCACGACACGTTGCCGAACATCATCGAACGTGCGTGGCACATAGCTGCGCACAAACCATGGCGATGTCGCTGCGATGATCAGGGTGCCCAACGACAGACCGATCAACCAGCGAGCAATCATCCGCCTTCTACCGACGAAGTCGATGTCGCGGGTTTTGAATTGCGTTGCAGCAACGAACGGATCGGCGACATGAACGCGAAGTAGCAGAACACGACGGGAAGCGCGACCCAGTGAAGCAGGAACAAACCCACCACCGCAAACAAGGCCTGTCCAATCTGGTGCGGTGCCCGACGTCCACGAACCAATTGTGCGAACACGTGTGGGTACTCGTATCGAGACACCATCAAAAACGCCAGCACCAATGCCAAAGTTGGAATCACATAGTGCGATGCATCCAGTGCCAGCCCAGCCATCGAATGAATCCATTCGGGATAGGCTTCGCCGACCGAGAAGTCGGCCAAATCCGGAATCGCAATCGCAAACGCCGCGATCGTTCCTGCCGCGGCCGGCGAAGGCAAACCTTCGAAACCTTCGTGGTCATCATCCTCGGGCGTTTCAACATTGAAACGTGCCAATCGAATCAGCACGCACAAGGCGAACAACACTCCGATGCCCCAAGTCAATCGTTGCAGCAACACATCGCTGATTCGCCACACGATCACCGCGGGGGCGACCCCGAACGTGACCGCATCGCACAACGAATCCAGCTCCGCGCCGAACCGACTGGCTTGCCCGGTCAACCGAGCCGCTGAGCCATCCAGGGCGTCAAACAACATGCCGCCAAAGATCAACAAACCGGCGGCAAACAGTTTGGACTCGGGCGTCCAATCCAGCGATTCCGTACTGACGGCAATCGCGATTGCAGCTAGACCGCAGACGCCGTTTCCGAGCGTCAACAACGTTGGCAACACCGCCAGCGTCAAACGACGTTTCTTGCCGCGTCGGCGTCGACGACCAAATTTTTTCCGTTCGACGAAACCATCCTCTTGGATGAGGTCCGATTCGTCATCGACACTGTCGTCGTCTTGGATTGGCAGTCTTGGTTTCAGTTCGCTCATTTCGATCAACCTTGTTGATATCGGGCGAACACCGTCGAGCCGGCACACACCTTTTCGCCGACTTGCGCCACGATCTCGAGGGCTTCGTCGCGAGGAATCACCAACTCGGTTCGCGAACCCAGTTTAATCATTCCGAACATTTCTCCGCGCTGTAAAACGTCGCCCACGCGAGCCCAGCAAACAATTCTTCTCGCGAATTGGCCGGTGATCTGCCGAATCCGGACGATTCGGCCTCCGATTTCCGGACATTCCAATTCGACGTCCATGTTTTCGTTTTCTTTGGTCGATTCGGAACGCAGTGCGTTCAAAAACTTGCCCGGACGATAGCGAACCCGGACGACTCTGCCAGGCATCGCGATCCGATTCGCGTGCACGTTGAACACTGACAGAAAGATTCCAAATCGCACCGCCGCACCGATAATCGGGTCGTCGACTTCGACGATCTCCACCAACTTTCCATCCGCGGGCGAGACAACGGTGCCGATCGTTTCAGGCACTTTGCGTCTCGGATTTCGAAAGAACCAAGCCACCAAGGCAGCGACCAAAACGAACGGAACGGCCAGGGGCCACCAGAACCACCCGGCGAAGAGAGCCAAGACCAGCGAGACCGCTGTCGTGATGATCAGTTCGGCTAACCCAACCCGTACAAACGGAAGCGATTCTCGCCACAGGAACGGGTCGTCGGCGTCTGCCCACCAATAACTGTCTTGGTTGCGATAGTATTTCATGTCTCGCGAATCGACCGGTTCGAACGGCAGCTCGCCGCGATGGCCTTGGCGGCGATCCCGCATTTTCGCCACGTACTTGGGGCGAACCGCGTTCAACCAAGCTCGCCGGAGCCTGCCCCACGCCAACTCGATTGTCATCACCACTCCGCCACCGGGCTGGATCGATTTCAGCGCTGGGTCCATGGCTGGCTCGTCCAACATCGCCGCATCAGAAGACGGCGGGATTGGATG
>NZ_DDGH01000098.1:189346-254824 GCF_002337565.1 Rhodopirellula sp. UBA1907
AGACGGCGGGATTGGATCGTTGAGCGGGACGGAAGCGTTGGAGGACAAATAGCTGGCCATGAATTCAATATGAAAGCCAAAAACGACGGCTTGGCAGGGGGCCGGTCAGCGTGAAGCGTACTGGTTACACTGTGAAATTGTCGAGAACACTCGCACTCGAATTTGTTACCCCGTTGGATGGACGATGATCACACCCCGGTATCTTTTGCCGTTTGATTCGCGAAGAGCCCTTCATCGTTTCACAGACGTCCTGGTCATTGGCGGTGGTTTGGCGGGTTTGCGAGCGGCCAACGCGGTGGAACCGAACCTGTCTGTTCTGGTTGTGACCAAAGACGAGCTTCGTGAGTCCAACAGTAACTACGCACAAGGCGGCATCGCCGGCGTTTTGGATCCCGAAGATTGTTTCGACGATCATATCCGAGACACATTGATCGCGGGTGGCAATCTCTGTGATCCCGCCGTCGTCGCGCGAGTCATTCACGAAGGCCCAAGGCGGATCGAAGAACTGATCCATTGGGGAACCCAGTTTGACAAAAGCGAAGGCGAACTTGCTCTCGGCCGAGAAGGCGGGCACAGCCACGAGCGCATTGTCCACGCCATGGGCGACGCAACCGGACGGGAAGTGATGCGAGCCGTGATCGCACGTTCACGCGAAGCCGCCAACATCGACATCTGGGAAAATGCATTCACGGTCGATTTGCTCAGCCAAGAAGGTCGCTGCCACGGCGCGATTATCGTCACCAGCGATGGACGACCGACGATGGTGTGGGCCAAGGAAACAATTCTTTGTACCGGCGGAGTCGGCCAGGTTTATCGCGAATCGACCAATCCGCCAGTCGCAACCGGTGACGGAACCTCGCTGGCCTACCGAGCCGGCGTGGAACTGAGAGACATGGAGTTCATTCAGTTTCATCCGACCGTCTTGTACATCGCCGGTTCGTCTCGTTCATTGATCACCGAAGCGGTCCGTGGCGACGGCGCTTACCTTCGTGATTCGACCGGCCATCGTTTCATGCCCGACTACGACTCTCGCGGTGAACTCGCGCCTCGGGATGTGGTCAGCCAATCGATCGTCAATCAGATGAACGAGACCGCGCATCCGTGCGTGTACTTGGACCTTTCCCACCTCAACGCGGAACACGTCCGAGCTCGCTTCCCAGGAATCGCGGAGACTTGCGGCAAGTTTGGTTTGGACATCGCCACCGATCGTATCCCGGTCCGTCCAGGTGCTCACTACATGATCGGCGGAGTTCGAGTCGACATGCTGGGACGAACCAGTCTTCCTGGATTGTGGGCAGCTGGTGAAGCAACCAGCTCCGGACTGCACGGTGCAAATCGATTGGCCAGCAACAGCTTGCTCGAAGGATTGGTCTACGGTGCTCACGCCGGAGAAGCGGCCAGTCGTTCCGCAGCGGAAGGTCCGCACAAAATGGTTGCTCGCCGCATTCAACATGCCGACCACACGCTCAACGAATCGTTCGATGTCGCCGACGTCCGTGTGTCACTGAAAAGCCTGATGGGCCGATTGGTCGGCGTTCAACGAGACGCCGAGGGACTTCGCCAAGCCGACGGTCAAATTCGTTCGTTGGCCGCCTACGTGATGCGACATCAATTCAACAGCGTCGAAGGTTGGGAACTGCAGAACCTATTGCTGACCGCCCACTGCATGGCCTCATCAGCACTGGCACGGACAGAATCACGCGGCGTGCATCTTCGCAGCGACTTTCCCGAACCCGATGACGAGAACTGGCGTTGCCACCTCAGCGTCCAAGTCGATGTGGACGGCGGCATGCCCCAAAAAGGCGAACCGATGACGTCTCCCGTCATCACACGCGAATCGACGCAAACAAACTCGACCGCGGACTGAATTGCTCGTTCAATACTCGTCTGAACGATCTCAAACGAACCAGGCAATTCACTGCAGCCAGCCGGGGCATCGGCTCGGCAAATCAGTCTTCGGTTTGCTCCAAATTTTCAGCATCTCGTGACGTTTTTATGTGACGATGAACGCATTGAGATGCACTTCAAACTCGATCTGGTGTTCGATCGCTTTGGGCTGCTGCGGCGAGCTACTACAATCGTCGCCAACTCACCCGCCCGGTGGCGCGTTTCCTTCCTTCGCCATCGAATCCACGCCAACTTTTCAGTGTTTGCCACACATGATTTCGATCAACCGATCCTCGGTTCAATCCGCGTTTCGTTCCAATGCCGCGGTCCGCTATGTTGCACTCTTCCTGTTCTTTCTGACTTGGGTAGTTGGCGTTCTCGCGACCGCCGAGGCTCAAAACGCTGTGATGCCCCCTCCGCAATCGATCGATTGGGCGAGCGAAGCATCAAAACTGCACGATCTGCGGCGAGAAGTCTCTGACGTCGCGATCACGTTTGTAACAACTGGAAATGATCCATCGATCGCCTTCCAAATTCCAGCCACCCCGGCGAACGAACGCCATTGGGTTCTGGCCATGGAAGTTTTCTGTCCTCAGGGCATCCGGAACATGGAAGTCTTTTACCAGCAACCGTGGTCCGCGCAGCGGCGCGTCGATCAGCCCCCGATCATTCGTTCCGAAGGATGGACGACCTACAGCTGTGATCTGTCACGAGACAAACAATTTCTTCGTGAGGATGGGCCGATCTGGCTGCGACTTGATTTCGGAGCCGCTGCCAACAAGCGTTTCCAGGTCCGAAACGTTGTCCTTCGTCTCGAAAACGATTTTGAACTGCGAACACGGCAACAGAAACTCGAACGGATCGAATCACTTCAAAAGCTTGATTCTCAAATTGCCTCTTACTACCAAACTGCCTTCCCCATCAAAATCACACAGGTCACTCACGATAGTGACCACATTCTTATCGCCGGAGAATTGACGGGCAAACTATCAACTGCGAACCTCAGTTTAATCCCGCGAAATTTGTCGGATATATCCGCGATCGCTGCTCGGGTGGATTCGCAATCAGCGGTTTATCCGATTCGAATCAATGCGGAAGGAACGTTTGAAGTTCGTGTTCCGGCGGTGTCTGACTCGACGCTTCGTGGAACGGGAATGCGTTGGCAAGTCGTTTCGATATCCAGTCAACTTGACTCGGATGGAAAGCGTCCCACTGTGCCCTTCTCTGCTGTTCATCACGTTGACACGTTCGACGTCGCTGAAGCAAACGAGCTTCCACCAACGCCTGCTCTGCGTGCCGCCAAAGGGATGACTTGTTTGTCAGAACTCGCCCCCGAACACATTGGGGAGCTCGGACTGCAACACGGTTCGGTCAACATTGTTCTTTCGGGACTTGTGTCGATCACGCCACGTCCGGGCTTTCTGCCAACAGAAATTCGCGGCCGCAAAGCATACATCAAGCAGGGCGTGATGCATCAGCTGGATCGACGCGTCCAAATGGGCCGTAACGCCGGTTTGGTCATGGCGGGCATTCTGCTCATTCCCAATTCTCGAAACGGGAAGCGTGCCGCCGACTCACCCACGTTGCAGCACCCCGACGCGGATCCAGCCGGAACCTACACGATGCCGAACTTAGTTGATCAAGATTCTGCCGAACTCTACGCCGCAACACTGGACTTTCTCGCCGAAAGATACAGCCGCGGGAATCTGCGAATCGATCATTGGATCGTCCACAACGAAATCGACGCCGGATGGCAATGGACGAACATGGGCGAAGTCCCCATGCATGTCTATTTGGACCACTACTTTCGTTCATTGCGAATGGTTGATGCAGCAACGCGACGCATCAATCCACACGCTCGATCGTTCATCACATTGACGCATCACTGGAATCTTGCCGATCCGCCGCACTGGCGTTGGTATGCGTCCAAAGACATCGTGGAAGCTCTCGTGCGGCATGGTGAATTGGAAGGCAACTTTCCGTGGGGATTGGCCCATCATCCTTACCCCGAAAGCCTGTGGGAATCCGACACCTGGAATGACAACGTCGAGTTCACAATGGACACCGCTCGTTTCACACTCAAAAACTGGAAGGTGCTCGACGACTACCTACACACAAAACGTTTGAGAGACCCTCAAGGCAACGTTCGCGCGGTGTTGCTCAGCGAACAAGGGTTCCACGCATCGGAGGCGGATGCAGAAGCACTGGACCAACAAGCAGCCGCTGTGTTCTACACCTTCGAAAAAATTCGCGAGTGTTCGTCGGTGCTTGCTTTTGACTACCACCGCCCAGTCGACTCACGCGGCGAAGGCGGCCTGTATCTCGGATTGCGTGGGCTCAGTTCGCCTGAACATCCTCGAGGCGAGGCAAAACCAGCTTGGGATGCGTTCAAAGCCATCGACACCCCCTCCGAATCCAACCTGCGTGTGCGCTACGAATCTCATTGGAAAGATTGAGCGTGCCATGACTGCACCGTTCGATGGTGCCCAGCGAGCCGCACTTCGTCGCGTCCAATGACAATCTCAAGCCCCTCCATTTCCCAGATAGTTGATCATGGAACTCACTGCTCATTCGATTCCCAAACGCCGCCAAGCCAAAAGCCTGGCACTTGAATCCTTGATCGGCGCCGTCGCGATGGTCTCGGTCCTCATTGGAGTGGTCGCCGCCGTCGCCGTACTGATCTTCTTTGGTTTTCCAGCCATCGTCACATCGCTTTCCATCCTCGTCGGATCACTTTTGAATTGGCTTTTCTTGCAATCCCTCGCTGAAATCATTCGGTTGCTCAAGAAGATTGCGAAGATCGACTACGCCGGGGTTATCTCCGGCAGTCACATGGAAATGGTCCCCACCTGCAGCCACTGCGACGCTACGCTTCGCAACGACGTTTACTGCGATCAATGTGGTGCCCGGCTGATCCCACCGAGTGTTTGAGCGAACCAGTAAGACTGAGCCGTAAAACGCCAGACGAGATTGCTTTCTCCAAACGGCAACGTTGAACGCCCCCATCCAGTTTCCGCTTCGCTTGGCCGTCAGCGAAATCGCAGTGTGAACGCTCTACCATCCGTCGGCTTCATGAGAAATCCAAACGGCATGCATCAAATCCTGGTTTACGGTGATTCTCTCAGCTGGGGAATCATTCCAAACACCCGTTTTCGCTTCGCGTTCCATCAGCGCTGGCCAGGGGTGATGGAAGTTACGCTGCAACGATCAGGAATCGAAACGCGTGTCGTTGAAGACTGCCTCAATGGTCGCCGCACCATCTGGAACGATCCAATCAAAGCCGGACGCAATGGGTTGGAAGGCCTGGAACAAAGGATCGAGGTCAATTCGCCGCTCTCACTCGTCATCCTCTTCCTTGGGACCAACGACTTCCAGTCCGTCCACAACGTCCACGCTGCGCAATCGGCACAGGGACTCGCATCGCTAGTCGACGCCATTCGTGCTGCGCCGATTGAGCCTGGAATGCCAACCCCCAAAATCCTGTTGGTCGCACCGCCAACCGTTCAATCTCCGAAACACAACATGGCGGCGAAGTTCCGAGACGCGGAAACGAAATCAGCAGGACTCGCAGATGCCGTTCGCAACATTGCAAAAGAGAAACGCTGCGAATTCTTTGATGCGGCCAAGGTCACCACAACCAGCGTGGTCGATGGAGTCCACCTTGATCAAGAACAACACTTGGCTCTTGGTACCGCACTAGCAGCGACCGTCGCAGAAATTTTGGCACCAGTCGCAATTTGATTCAGTCCAAGAACCTGTCCTCAATGTGGCATAGGCTTCCAGCCTGTGGTCCGCTGAATCACAGGCTGGAAGCCTATGCCACCTACTCTCCGCTTAGTCGAAAGCCTTCTACCAGCCAAATTCGCTAGACTTCTTCCTCGCATACGGATGGATTCAGCCTCGCACCGCGGAGTGTCATTCCGCTTCCGGTATCCAATCAAGTCCGCCAGGCATCATCTTGCAAACCGCTTTCATTCGAAACTCGACAGTCAATCTCGGTCTCTGTGACTGACAACCCTTACACACCACCGACCGTAACCGAGACAGTTCGTCCGGTGAGTCCAGACGTGAATTCAGATTTCCGGAGGGGACCGGCGTGGTACATTGCTTACTCGGCATTGGCTGGTGCTTTTGCATCCATTCCATGGCTGACTCACCTTCCTGCACTGGGGCTCGTCGCGGTTCTAGCTGGATGTGTCATCGGTGGACTGATCTTCCGGATTCGATCACGGAGCTGGCCGCACGATCCAAGAGTTCGCCATCGGCAATTGCTCTACTCATTGATCGCAGTATCGTTCCCGCCCGCCGGACTATTCCTATTGGCAGGTCCCATTGAAATTATCTTGTCGGGAGCAGCGTTAGGAGCATTTGCTGCCTGCGGAATCTTCGTCAGCGGCACGCGACGCTACTCGATGGTGAATGAACAACTCAGAAAAATCGAAACGAACGATCAAAGTACCATCGAATGAAGACGCTTCTTCCTGTCTGCGATCTGGAACTCACCAAAGCACCAAACCGGCGTAAACTCAAAACCGAATCCAAATCTTTCGCGACCTTGTTTGAAAAGCGATGCTTGCCTCCCGTTTTAAGTGAACGCTGCCTTTCACCACTTTGCGCATGGACTGATCTCATCCCGACTCACTGGTCAATTAAATGATGCACCCGTCGACCTATTGCTTGGTGTTGTGGACTGCCATGACCGCGACAACCATGGCCCAAGCCCCTGACTCGCTAGACAATCCGTTTCGATCAGTCGCTGCTGACGACACCGTCGCAGAATCAAAACTGGACGTCGTCGATGCAGAGTCGCCAGAGGAGCGAATGTTGACATTGGTTCACACCGAAGCGCTGCCTCGCTTTGACCGTGCAGAGATCTTCACGCTTTCAATGCCTGATCCATTCGCTGACGATGCGATGAAGCGAGAAGCAGGCAAAGACGCCTTTCCGGTGCGTCCGTATGGGAAAAACGCGACTGTCCTGAAACACAAAACGTTGACGGGACCTAGCTGTGATGACCTGCGTGAGCTTTGGCAGGAACTCACCTTCGACCGCGACGGCGGAGCGTTTTGCCATCGTCCCGTCTACGGACTTCGATTTTACCGTGGTGCATCGCTGCTTTTCGAAACAACCGTTTGCTGGGAATGTCAGAACTTCTATGTCCCAAAGTTCGATCGCCAGAAACGAACTTTCAGTCATCGATGGCATGGCTTCGTAAACGACGCCCATGCAAAAGCACTGCTGACGCGACTCCGTTCCGAGTTGCCGCATCCGCAGCTATAAACGTTCGCAGAATGCCCGTTTGCCAACCAGCACCTGGCGTCCAACCACTCACGCTAATGTCCGATCCATACCGTCCGCCGCTGACCTCGCCAAAACAGAGAACCTATCCTCGTAGGCGATTTCAATTTGCGTTCTTGAACGCCGTGCTTATCGGCATTCCGCTCGCGGTTGCCTTATTCAGTATCGCTTCCACGATGATTGAGATGCAAATCGAAGCGGCCAAGAACAATGGCGATCCAGTCACCTATCAAAGCCACTACTGGAATTTTGCACCGCACGCACTCTGGCTCATCCTTGCCTACTTTTCCGCACCCAATCTTGGTTTGCTGGGAATGCAAGCCATTTTAAAGTGGCAGAAGTAGGAATCGGTCTCGTCCAGTGCTCAGGACGAGGCAAGCTGCGCCGCTCTCTGTTTGAACTTTACGTGGCGGGATCTTCTCACCGACGATCATCCCTTCTGGACGAATTCTTGCCACATCCACGACGACTTTTCATCCCGGACACAGACCATGACATATCCACGCACGTTCTCGCACATCGGTCTTTCGGTCACCGACTTGGACGCTGCCGTTGAGTTCTACACCGAAACTCTTGGCTGGTACGTCATCATGCCGCCGACCGAAATTGTTTCGGATGACTCGGCCATCGGTGTCATGTGCAACGACGTCTTCGGCGAAGGCTGGGGACGTTTCCGAATCGCTCATCTTTCAACCGGCGACAAGATCGGCGTCGAAATCTTCGAATTCAAGAACGCGGAGCGACCCGCCGACAATTTTGAATATTGGAAAACGGGTGTGTTTCACTTCTGCATTCAAGACCCGGATGTGGAAGGTCTTGCCAAACGGATCGTTGCCAACGGTGGCAAGCAACGCATGCCAGTCCGCGAATACTTCCCCGGTGAAAAACCGTACCGAATGGTCTATTGCGAAGATCCCTTCGGCAACATCATCGAAATCTACTCCCACAGCTACGAACTGACCTACTCAGCCGGTGCCTACCAAGGCGAGAACGACTGAGTGCATTCGCTTCCCGCACCCCAGTGGCATCGCGGCGAGCTGGCCGCGCACCAGCCCGCCTGCATAGGGCATCGATCGAATGGGAAACCTCGAGAGCGGATTCTACTGTGCCGGCGTTGATCCTGGGCGGGGCCCCGGTGGCAGATTCTCCAGCAAGTAACGCGTGATCAACATTCGCACGTGCACTTCAGAACCTTTGCCTTCACGCAGCCCATGGTCTCGGTTGGGGTAGACCATGTAGTCGAAAGCCTTGCCCAGCTCGATCAACCGATCGACCAAACCTTCGATGATCTGAATGTGCGTGTTGGTTTCGCCTGATCCGGTGACAATCAACAGCTTGCCTTTCAGCCCGTCTGCAAATCCCAGTGGAGCCGAACGAGCGTATCCGTCCGCGTTGACCTCCGGAGTCCGCATGTAAATCTCTTGGAACCAAGCATTGTAGAGATGCGGTTGTGGTTTGGGCACGACAGCGATCCCGAGATGATAAACATCGGGTTTGCGAAACAACGCGTTCAGTGTGTTCGAACCGCCACCGCTCCAACCCCAAATGCCGACCCGCGACAGATCCACATAAGATCGCGTGCGGCCAAGTTTCTGAATCGCTGCGGCCTGTTCTTCCGTCGACAGCGGTCCCAAGCTACCGAAGATGCTTCGTCGCCATGCTGCACCTTTGGGGCAAGGCGTCCCGCGGTTGTCGATTGAAACGGTGATGTATCCAAGGTCCGCAATCGTACGGAGAAAATCGATTTGAGCGGCTCCCCAACGATCGAGCACCGTCTGCAGATAGGGTTCGCCGTAGACATAGACAAACACCGGGTAACGTTTCGACTCATCAAAATCACTAGGTTTGGTCACACTCGCGTCAATGGTCACATCCTCTGACAGCTTGAGCTGAACGAATTCAGTGGGGCGTGTGATCGTTTTTTGCGCAAGCTTCTGCAGTTCTTGGTTGTCCTCCAGGATCCGGATCGAGTGATGCTCTGGAATCGAAACCAAATCAACAACCGGAGGCGTGTTCACGGTTGAATAGGTGTGAAAGGCCCACTTGCGATCAGGAGAAAACTGATACTCATGCCATCCAGGCTGGTCCCCAGGCGTGATCTTTTCCAGCGTACCCGATCCATCCAAAGGAACTCGGTATAGAGAACGCTGGGTTCCATTGTCCGGTGAAGCGTAGAAGTAATACCAACCACTGGCTTCGTCCACGACATCTCCCGGTTCAGCACGATCGATGATGTCATAGTCGCCAGGAGTCAGCAGCCGTTCATTCTCGCCATCGCGATCAATGGCGAACGCCTGACGCCATCCATCCTTCTCACTCAAAAAGACAAAACTCTTCCCACCATCAATCCATTTGACACCGGAATTGATCCCGTGACTTCCGACGGCCCAAGCGTCATTGGTTTCTTCGAAAATGGTGGACACGGTTCCGCCAACCATCGCCAACAAGAACTCGCGTTTGTCGCGAAAACGGCTGAGACGCTCGACCAAAACTTCGTCTGAACTCCCTGCCCAAGAAACTTCTCCAAAGTAGCCGCCTTGCTCTGGGAATTCGATTGGCAACCATGTCACCGAACCAGCGTCATCGCCCTCCACATCGACCACGCCCACTCGCAGTTCAGGGATTTTCGTCCCCACGCGAGCGAATCGAGTCTGCTGCACGCTGGGATACGAAGGGTCATCGGGAACCAACACGTTCCGCAACCGAACCTCGCTCGAATCTGTTTCAACGAAGAGGACTCGCGAGCCATCTGGACTCCAAGCGAGTTCCCGGTACGAGACATCGCCGGACGGTTCATCGTCGAACAAGCTACGCGTCTTTCCGCTTCCGATTTCGCGAACGATCCAGTTGCGACGTCGCTTCTGCAAGACTTGCTTGCCGTCCGGCGAGACCAGAGGATCCTGTTTCGCCGTCGCAACCTTGGCTGATGCAACAGATGGTTCCCCCAAGTCGACTTGATAGACCGCTCGGACCAATTCATTCGTATCCGCGTCCTTCTCGCGAACAACATATCCCGAACTGTCTGCCAACCATTCTGCTTCAAATTGTTGCGCACGCATCTCGCCTTTCGCGTAGATGCCCACCAATCGCGGACGGGACTTCTCAAGCAATTCGGCGGTACTGGTCGATTGCCAGTCGGCTGATTGAGCAACTGCATGGCATGGGGGCGTTGCTACCGCGAACGCCGCAACAAGCAAAGAGACAACCTTCAAACGTAAATCCATCAATCTTACTCTTCATGTGATGTCGTGAGATAAAACATTGACATGACGCAGGAGACCGGCGATGTCTCTCCGTTGGTCAAATCGCAATTCCGCAAAGTAGCGACGCGAAAAAAGGGGCATGTGATAGCAGTTTTGTGATGGGGATACTCAGAGATTAGACCAAACGAGCGATCCGTTTCTGTCAGCCAATCTGTTTCCATGTGCCATTCGAAACAACGCACCAGTGGACGCCACTAAAGGCAACTTATCGGCCCAGTGCTCGCGGGCATTCCCTTGCATCGCTGCACCGAACAAACGTGGTGGAGCGAGTTAGAGGCCAAGCAGAACGAGGAATCTTGGCCTCTAACGCGTGAACGACAATCATCCGTGAGTCATCTGCCAATGCTTTGATCTGCAGAAAGTCGATCTGAATCGTTGTGCATAAATCCAGCAACGGCGAATGAGCAATGGATCGGTCTGACGTTGGCCACAGTGAATGAGTCTGCGATCCACGGCTTTGTGCGTCAATTGATCTCAACACCACCAAGTCGAAGCGAGAACACCAAATGTTTCTACGAGTGGAGATCACTCGACTTGGAAAGTGGTGGGAGTTGTGGACATGGACGGCATACTTGTCTCGGTGCGAATCCCCCGACTGATTGGACGAACAGGGAGGTGTACGCCATCTACTCACCAAGGATTTTCTCGAACTGCTGCAAACAATGTCCTTCACAAACCGGAACTACTTGCCTTCGCCGAAAAACACAGCCAGTCAGAAACGCGGCTCTGGAAGTTCAACATAGAGTAGGCGATTGGGCGGACGAAACACGATCCCGAACCTTCAAAAAAGAGTAGAGATCAACTGCTATTGTTGACGTCGGAACTTCGTTCCCACAAACTCCACCCCTCCAGCAACGACCAAATCTATCTGGGTAAGATTGAACATGAGGCTCACCACGCTCATCCTTGCGGCTCTGATTGCCGGGTGCACTACGAACCGTATGCCGCAAGAGCTTCACACGGCGCTCAGAGGGGCGACTACGCTCCAGTTGCACTCTCTCGATCCAGCTCCATCTGATCGCGATCGCAATGGAACATTTCATGGCTGGAAGGACCTTGGATACGTCGAACTTTCAGATTCGGCACAGCGAACCGAATTACTCGATGCATTCGACGCTGGAATCGCAGACAGTGACGGCAGTGCCGCTGCGTGCTTCGACCCACGCAACGGCTTGCGTGCGAGCTACGATGGAAAAACCTACGATGTTGTGATCTGCTTCGAATGCATGCAAACCATTTGGTTTGTTGACGATGTTAGAATGCCCGGTTTTCTGATTTCGGGGAGCCCACAAACCGTTTTCGACGCGGTTTTGACCGATGCATCGATTCCACTCGCGCCTTCAGCAAACCATTGAAGGCTTGCCTTTTGGATATCTGATGACCAAGCCAATCTCACTCGTTTCGACGGACCATTTCCCAGCACCCGAATACCCGAGCACCCCCAAACTCCAGTGACCACCTCAGTCATGTTCTACCTCGCCCAATAGAGATTGGAAATTGAATCACTCGCCATATCATCCGCCTTCCGGCGACAAAGTCGTTGCAAAGCCAAACTTAACCGAACATGAAGCTCCGTCGGTTTTACCATTTGCACAGTTGGGGCTTCGTTTGCTTGGAGTTTTAATGGTGGTCGATGGAATGGGGGCTATGCTTGGCGGTGGCATTCAGTGGCTACTACAAGTCGCCGAATACGCAAACGCCGGCTATTCAATGACAATCGATCCACACTCTGCCGGATGGGTTGCCGGAGGGATCCCGTCCTTGATTGTAGGGTTCTACCTTGTCACCAGGTGTGACACTCTGCTCCGAATCGTATTTACGCCATCACGTCGTCAATAGAAAACCGACAAGCTGATGCCTCTCGACCCATCGAAGAATGGCTCTGCCACTTCAGCTGGCAGTCCGACTATCACAGATGACACGAAACTCTGGTTACATCCCAAAGGACGTCCAATGAAGACTGCATTTGCTACTGCTACCGTGGTGCTCCTCGCGATGACCTTCGCATTCACGGCCAACTCAGATGAGCCAGCGGAAGAGAAGACCGCTTTGTCCTACAACACCTCGGATATCGGAAGAGAACTCCTCGATACTTTGGCCGATAGCTACGAACTGCGTTTTCAGGAGTATCGCAGTGGTCGATCAGGCCCGGCGAGATTGCTCGAAATCAATCGGGAACTGTACGAACAGCAGCGTGAGTCGGTCGCAGCAGACCAACGTTTGATTGTCGCGGAACAATTCTTGGCGAGAGCAAAGGAAATCAATGCGATCGCAGAAATCCACCTCAAGCATGGTACAGGGACGCGGATGGACCTGCTCGACACCAGAGCTTCGCAACTTCGAGCGACAATCGAACTCGAAAACGTTGCGGCGCTCTAAGCCGGTCGGCAGGAATGCTTGGGTTGAATCCCCTGAGCCGTTTGGGCATTGGCCTCGTCTGCGTGCGGGAACGTTGCTAACGCAGCGCGGCTCACATGCCCGATAGACACCTGCTTACCTGTTTAGACGGGAATCGCTCAAAAGTGCCGATTTCGACCAACACCGAAAAATGGGCGCAGAGCAGCGCTCATGAAGAAGTACGACCAAAGCCGGCATCTGAACTTACTCTGCATTCTGCTTGGTCGTCTTTGCTTGCGACTTTCAATGCCAAACTGAACGCAAACGCGAGACAATCTTGAACGAAGATCCGTATCAGCCACCAAATGAAGACAATGCGGTCGAGGACGCCCCGATTTCAGGGCCGTCTTTTCTGCCATCGACACCACTGAAAACATTTGGCCTGGCGGTCATTGTTTTTCCCGTACTGAGCGTGATTGACCTTTTCGTCGACTCGCTAACCGGTGCTTCAACATCTAACACGCCAAACTCATTGCCACCCCTGTTTCTGGTCATCGGATGGTTGGTTGGTGGTTACCTTTGGATTCGTGCGTTTCGGCTTTTGCACCGGATCAGACCACTGCTATCTCCGACCGTTTTTGCAGTGTTCACGATACCGGTTTGGTTCGTTGTCTCTGGTATCCTTGCACTTCCAATCATCATGGTACGTTAGCGTTGCTTGAACGCCATTGAAGCGGATCGCGAAGAAGATCAATGAATCGAACAGGCTTGAAGTTTGTGGAACTCGACTTGGAGCACGAGTCTGCTCTCGCCGACTACTTGGCGGAATTCGAAAGCGAAGGCGAATCCCGCGTCCACGGCTATTTCGGAAAATCAGATTGGTCGCACGCAGAAATCGTTGATCACCTGAAAGCATGGTCTCGCGGCGATCGGCTTGCGGGATTCGTTCCGAACTCAACTCGGTTTCTACTTGTCAATGATCGCATTGTAGGGAACTACAATTTTCGCCACGAGCTTTCACCGGAACTGAAGCAATGCGGTGGTCATTGTGGGTATAGCGTTCGGCCTTCGGAGCGATGCAAGGGCTATGGCTCACTGTTGTTACAGGACGCAAAAGACTTCGCTCGCGAACGTGGCTTGGACCGGATTTTGGTGACGTGCAACGCTGAGAACATCGGATCAGCAAGCGTGATCGAACGCAATGGAGGCGTCCTTGAGAATGTTGCCCTCGATCCCGCAACCAATTCGAGCCTGAGACGCTACTGGATCGAATTGTAGATTTGCCTAGCGGGCTGTTGATCCATTGATCCGTACCGCGTTCGCGGCGGTTGATGAGACGCCAACCGGCGCCAACGTCCATCGGCAAATTGTTGTCATTCGGTATACGACTAATTCAACAGCCCGCTAGCTCGTCGGGTATCAAGACGAACTCGATCAATAGTTTCCAGCGTCGATTGCTGCTTCTCCCGGCAGTCACTCAAGCCATCTTGTCTTCACCGATAGAAGTCAATCCATTTCAGCTTGATCGACTTCGGATTGTTTTCCAACAACGCTTTTGGCAGCTTCATCTCAAAGTACGCACGGTTCGCCACATCCGCGTTCCCCGGAACCTCATTCCCGCGTACCACTCGAATCTTCATCCAAAACGAATGGCGAGAATCAAGGGGTGCGTTTTCCTGCCCATCCATCCTGAGGCATACTTTGTCATCATGACTTGATACCGAGGCAACGAGCGACTCATTGCCGTTGCTGATTCGAAGGCTCTCGAGTCCCTGCAAGTGCAACCGCACCACCACGATAGCCGGCCACCGGTTTCCACTGCGTTCGATGACTGCCTGACTGATTCCGGCAGGGCTTTGAACATCGAAGCGTGCTTTGTCCTTGCCGATTTTCACCTCGACCTCGTCATCCGCCCGCAACGTTGTGATCGAGTACAGCGAATTTTCGTCCTCAGCCAACGCGCAGTTCATCGGTCCTGAGACGAGAGCCAGCGAAACAAACAAGATGACCAGACGGTGTAACATGGTGGCTGCTTCGAGTCGGTTTGTTTCAAAGGCGTTCTTCATCACGTCTATATTATCAAAACGAGAGAGTTCGAAACCCACCAAGCGAACACAACCACGGGAATCTTCATGACGCTTTCACGACGATGTTTTTGCGGAGCGGTTGGGGCGGGCATTGCCTCCGCCAATCTGAGCCTGATTGCGAACGACCAAACATCAAAGCCCCTTCGAGTGGTCGCTTACAACATTTACAAACTGACAGGCTGGCCTAGCCAGAGCCCGTTGGCTCAGCAAGCCGTCGCACGGGGACAGATGGCGAATCGACTGGCGATGGAATTGGCCCTTTATGATCCGGACATCATCAATTTCTCAGAATCGCCCCCGGAGAACGTGACGAAAGAAGTGGCAAAATTGCTGGGGATGAATCACGTGCGGTTTCCCAGCGGCGGCCATTGGCCGGGGACTTTGCTGAGCAAATCGAAAATCCTGGAATCGCAAAACGCTCCGATGAACGGAGATAGACCCAAGGAGCTGTTCACCCGACACTGGGGAAGGGCCATTGTTGAATTGCCTGGTGACGAACCGCTAGTTGTTCATTCGGCACATCTCTTTCCAACGCCCGACCCCGCAGTTCGACTGAGAGAGATTCGGGCGATGATCGAATCGATGAAATCGGACTTTGATTCCGGACGCTCGATGTTATTGATTGGCGATTTGAATCACAGCCCTGACACCGACGAGTACAAGCTTTGGATCGATGCAGGTTGGACGGATACCTTTGCGGAAGTCGGAGCAGACAATGGCTTCACCTTCAAATCAGACCATCCTGAGTGGCGTATCGATTACATCTTCGCCGCGGGACCGATCGCAAAACGCGTGAGTGAATCGAGACCACTGTTTGACGGTGCGTTTCGTTTGAACAACGACGACGAAAAGTCGTTCGCCTTGAGCGATCACCTTCCTCAATTGGCAGTGTTTGATTCAGTTAGTCGGTAGAAGCTCACGATTCTATTCAGCCTGCCTGACACTCGGTGGTTTGGACGAATTGAAAGTGTTCGCGACACGCCGTGTCGCGAAAAGACCCCCGTCCCTTTTTGCTGGGCCGCGGTTGGTCATGGTTGGACGGGTGGTGCCAACCTTTCAGTCCGGACTTGCTTAGAATCGGATCCAACAACTTTGATGACGGGCACAAATTTTTGGCGTCTCGCTCGCAGTCTCTCTAGTTCACTCAGGATCAGTACTCCATGCCAATCAGAGCCTTCCTTCCGGTAATTCTCTTTTTCGTTCTGCTTGGCGGAGGTCTGCTCGGTGCTGAGGACAAAGATGCCTCTGTTCAAATGCCTCCGCCGAATATCGTCTTGGTGATGACCGACGATCAGGGATACGACTGGGCTCCTCGGTAAAGAAATCATTGAAAAACACGCAGTTCTTTCGCGATTTACGGTGATTTCATCGTAGGGCTATTTGACTGCAATTCAGGTAAATGGCGCTGGATTAACTACATTTTACTCCACTCTTGGTGGATGAATTTCAATTAGTCCGTGCCATTGGACATCAACTGCTTCAAGTTTCATTTGAAGCTTGAGTGATATACGGACGCTGGCCGTCAATTCGGATTCATACCGGAAGAAGCTATTCTTATTAAATGCCAAAGGTCACCGATGTCGAGTCGGGCGGGCTCGGTGGAAGCACGAGAGTAATGATCGGAGCGCAGGATTAACTCGTAGTCCACCAAGACGCTTGGATCGAACACTCTTAAAAGTTGCTAGGCCCCCGCAATCTTCGCCTGCTAAATCACGACGACGAACTAGAGTTGCCTCCACGGCAACGCAGAATGACAAGAACGCCAACGTCCAACATTTGAGCGTCGGCGTTCTTCTCGTTGCGATTGTTGTTGATACTACGCTGCCATCGAGGAGCAGCTTTCTTGGCATTTGCGGCAGAACTCGACGCACTTGTCCATGTTGCCGACCTTTTCGCAACTGTCTGCACACGCTTTGCAGATCTCGGCACAGGCTCGGCAATACAACGTGTGGTTGTCGCTGTTGCGGCCCATGAAGTCGACGCATGCGTTGCATGCGGCGATGCAGTCGAGCATTAGTTTGACGTGGGTTTGCTCGACGTGGTCGCCGCCTTCGGAAAGGCAGTGGCTGGTCAGCATGTCAGCACAGGTCGTTTGGCATTCGTGGCAGTTTTGAAGGCATTCTTTCATGAATGCGGTTGCGGTACTCATTCGTTTCTCCTTTGGAAATGGTTGGTGCGGCCCAGTTGCCGCTGCCTTTTCGGAACGCAACTTGCATACCATAATGGGGTATAATGAGAATTATCAAAAAGACAGCCTAAGGAGCCAGCATGTCCACGACCCAAGCCGATGCAACCGATCCGGTCTGCGGAATGACCGTCGATCCTGCCGAATCACGCCGAAGCGAGCATGAGGGGAAGCCGTATTTCTTCTGTAGCGAAGGATGCCAAACGAAGTTTGAGAGCGATCCGGCGGGCGTCTTGGCGACGAGGGCAGAGAAGGAATCATCCACGAATCATGAGATGTCGGAATCGTCTTGTTGCGGCAGCGGTGGGCATGGTGGATTGTCGACCAGGGAGAGCGATTCTCCAACAAACCCGGAAGCGGTCTACACCTGCCCGATGCACCCGGAGATCGAACAAGTTGGGCCGGGGGATTGCCCGATTTGCGGGATGGACCTGGAGCCTAAGTTGGTCGAGATGGCTGATCAGGGCGATGAAGAACAATACCGGGATATGAAGCGGCGGTTTTGGGTCGGGGTCGCGTTGTCGGTGCCGTTGCTTGTGATTGCGATGGGGTCAATGGTTGGACTACGCGTTGCGGACTGGATGAGTCAATCGGTGTTCGGTTGGTTGCAACTCGCGTTCGCAACGCCGGTGGTGTTTTGGTGCGGTTGGCCGTTGTTGGTGCGAGGTGCAAAGTCGTTTCGCAGCTTTAATCTGAACATGTTCTCGCTGATTGCGGTCGGAACACTGGCGGCGTACTTTTTCAGTTTGGTCGTCGTGCTGTTGCCTGGCGTGATTCCGGAAGCGTTTTATGAAAACGGTGTTGCCCCGCTGTACTTCGAGGCTGCTGCCGTGATCATCACACTCGTGCTTTTGGGGCAAGTGTTGGAACTGCGGGCCCGCCAGCAAACAGGTGGTGCGATCCGTGAGTTGATGCAACTCGCTCCGGAGACCGCCCATCGAATCACGGAGGACGGTGAGGAGGAGGTGTCGTTGGATGCGGTTCACCGAGGAGATCGTCTGCGAGTCCGGCCTGGTGAAAAGGTTCCTGTGGATGGTCGCGTCATGAGCGGTTCAAGCAGTGTTGATGAGTCGATGTTGACCGGTGAGCCGATCCCTGTCCAAAAGATCGAAGGGGACGAGATCACCGGCGGGACATTGAATCAAACGGGTGCTTTGGTAATGGAAGCGGTCGGGGTGGGCGGCGATACTGTCCTCAATCGAATCGTGCAAATGGTCGCCGACGCTCAGCGAAGCCGTGCTCCGATTCAGAAACTGGTCGATGTGGTTTCTCGATACTTCGTTCCCGCAGTAATTCTTTGCTCAATTCTTGCGTTTGTTGGCTGGGCTGTGTTTGGTCCCGAACCACAGCTCGCCCATGCCTTCGTAGCGGCCGTGGCCGTGTTGATCATTGCGTGCCCCTGTGCTCTCGGACTCGCCACGCCAATGTCGGTCATGGTCGGTGTGGGGCGAGGCGCGAAGGAAGGTGTGTTGATCAAGAACGCCGAAGTGCTAGAGTTGATGGAGAAGGTTGATACGATCGTCGTCGACAAGACGGGGACACTGACGCAGGGGCGACCGGAAGTCACAGCGGTCGAGACATTCGGTGACTGGGGTGAAGGCGACGTGTTGCGGATGGCTGCGGCCGTCGAGAGCCAGAGTGAACATCCGCTTGCTCAGGCGGTTGTCCGGCGAGCAAAGAGCGACGATCTGCAATTGGCTGAGGCGAGCGATTTCAACAGCATCACGGGTGGCGGTGTCCATGCCCGAGTCGGTCAGCACGAGGTCGTGATTGGCAAAGCGGACTTGCTTGACGAACAAGGCGTGACCGGTGCCGACGCGGGCCGAGAGCAAGCAGGTTCGCATCAAGCCGAAGGTGCAACGGTCGTGTTCGTCTCGATTGATAACTCGCTCGCCGCGATCCTTGCCATCACCGATCCGATCAAGGAAAGCACGCCGGCGGCTCTGAAGACGCTGCATCATCTCGGGCTAAAGGTCATCATGTTGACCGGTGATGCTGAACCGACCGCGAGGGCCGTGGCCACTAAGCTGGGAATCGACGAGTTTCATGCAGGCGTTTCACCTGAGGACAAACACGATTTTGTCCAGAAACTCAAACGTGAAGGCAAGATCGTCGCGATGTGCGGTGACGGAATCAACGACGCACCGGCACTTGCCGAGTCCAATGTGGGGATTGCGATGGGGACCGGAACCGGCGTCGCGATCGAATCGGCGGGTGTCACACTGGTGGGTGGTGACCTGCGGGGCGTCGCGGCGGCCGGAAACTTGAGCCGAAAAACAATGAGCAACATTCGGCAAAATCTGTTCTTCGCGTTTATCTACAACGCCCTCGGGATTCCCGTTGCAGCAGGGCTTCTGTACCCGTTCTTTGGCGTTTTGCTGAGTCCCATGATCGCGGCGGCGGCGATGAGCTTGAGTAGTGTTTCGGTGATCGCGAACGCATTGCGTCTTCGCGCAGCGAAGCTGACCTAAACGGCTTTCGCTTGAGAAACGAAACCTTCACGGATTTGTTCCACTTTTCGTGAAGAAACGACCTGCGGAGATCATCTAAACTCTGCACATGGTTGGAAATTCGCACTCCCGTGGCGAAACGTCGCCTAAAGGAGTGCTGATGTTCGTAAGCGAAGTGGTCATTGAGCGAGCAATCGAGGGTGAGTCGGAGGCTCAGCGTGAGATCTATCAGGTGTTTTATCCTCGCGTCTACCGGATGGTCCGGCGGATCGTCGGTGAAGCAGATGCAGATGATGTGAGCCAAGATGTGTTCATGCAGGTGCTGTCAAAGTTAGACTCCTACAGTGGGAACGCCGCATTCGCGACCTGGGTGCATCGTGTCGCGGTCAATCAGGCCCTGCAGCACGTCCGCTCTCGCAATCGGCATCCAACCGAACCATTCTACGAGGATTCGATGACTGGAAAGGATACGCGAAGGCAGGCCGGGTTGTCCGAGCTTCTGGACGCGGCGTTGCGTCGCATTGACGTCGAGCTGCGAATAATCTTTCAGCTCAAGGAGATCGACGGGCTAGCCTACGCAGAGATCGCGCAGACGGTCGGCATCCCTGAGGGAACCGTGGGTTCCCGGCTGAATCGAGCCAGACGAGAACTCAAGCACAACTGATTGATTTAGGGTGGGAGCCTTAACATGGAATGCCAAGACGCAGCCGCGCAGCTATCGGCTTACTTCGACGACGAACTCGCCAGCGAGATTGCTGACCGAGTCAGTCAGCACGTAGAGTCGTGCCAGACCTGCCAAGCGAAACTGCAATCCTTTGCGGGGATTCGCAAACTGGCGACGCAATATCGCGAACCAGCGGCCGAAGCCCCTTCCTGGGAGACGTTTGCCGCCCGAATGAATACGGTGCAGCTCGCGCCGGATCACACGCCTAACGGTCGTCGGAGGCTAAAGGAAGTTGCAATCATCATCGCCGCGCTGGCGGCATCCGTCGTGATCCTGTTGTCGGTTCGACAGCCTGAGCGTTCGGATGAGCATGCGGTCGCGCAACAGCACTCACATTCCCATGCTGGAGCGATGGCTGGCATGCCTTCCACACCTATCGACTTTCAAGACGTGGTCTTAGGCTTCAATCAAGACTCAAACATGGCCATCAATTCGTTCGCCTCCAAGTACGATGGAACCGAAGTTTCGATCGACGACGCAGAGAAGGATTTGGGTTACCAACCCCACGCGAAGAAGTCGCTTCCGACTGGCGTTCAGTTGGTATCGACTCGCTTGTTGACGTTGCCGGAATGCAACTGTGCCGAAGGTGAGTGCCTCTGTGGCCCCGACGGGTGCAACTGCGTCGCGTGTGTCTGCGAGCGTCCTGATGGATCGACATACATGCTGGTCGAAAAGTGCAAGTCGCAAAAGGTGAGCTTCGGCGATCTTCCAGTGCAACTTGTTCGTCGCGGTGACAAGACGCTCCAGGTTGCCAAAAGCAAGGATGGAATCGCGGTCTCGTGGGAAGGCTCTCATGCGAGGATGACCGCAATTGGTTTGCGAGACGCATCCGAGTTGGATGTGCTGTTGGCTGCTAATTAGCGACCAATCTGTTTTCTGGTTCGTTGTTTGACGCGAGTGAGTTGCGAAGGCGAAATTGTGATTGGTTGTCAAACGCATGCCGCCCCTGCCAGGGTTTTGTTTGATTTCCAACGGATCGCTGATTAAAATCCGGTTACCCCGCAAGGGTATGCGCGGGGGTTGGCAGCACCCTACCCGAATCCGTTACGCAATCGCCGGCATATCGGTGCAAAGAATCCTAGAACTGAAACACTGAGTGGAGCACCATGACTAATCCAGAGGACCGACGTAAATTTTTGAAAGTGGGAACGATTGCCGCCGCCGCAGGGCTGGCGGGCAAGGCAATGGCCCAAGAAGGCAACGGCGATTTGAACTTGCCCAATGACCCGGATGCTCCGCCGCCGATCGGGAACGCTTCGGCTGAGCCCAGTATCCCCGATGGATCAGACGCGGTCGTAGAAATCGATGGCTTCAGTCGCTTCAAGCCGTCTCGCGGTAACGATCCGGATTCGGACTATTACATCGGGAAGAAGATGCCCGGCTTTCGCCCCGCGTCGGCAGGTCCGGCTCCGTTTGAGGCTCCGGACTTGGAGAAGCTGCCTTGGAAGATGGTCAACGGCGCGAAGGAGTTCCAATTGGTGCCGATGGCAGTCGAGCGAGAATTCCTGCCGGGCTATCGGATGAATGTCTATGGCTACAACGGCAGCATGCCGGGGCCGACGATTGAAGTGACGCAGGGTGATCGCGTACGCATTGTCGTAACGAACGAATTGCCGGAAGACACCTTTGTCCATTGGCACGGGTTTGAATTGCCGGTCCAGTATGACGGAGCGGCGACGCTAACGCAGAATCCGATCAAGCCGGGGCAGACAATGGTGTTTGAATTCGATGTCCATGAGGAAGGTACGTTCTTCTATCATTCGCATGTCCCGATGCAAGAAGCGTTTGGACAGGTCGGTTGGTTCATCGTTCATCCGAAAAAGGTTTACGATCCGCCAGTTGACCGTGACTTCGGCCTGATCTTTCAAAACTTCTTTGTTGAACCGACGCAGACCGTTGCTGATAGTTGGAAGATGGATTGGAACTGGCATACGATCAACGGACGTAGCGGGCCGCTCACCACACCGCTGGTCTGCAAACATGGCGAACGTGTCCGCATTCGCTTGATGAATTTCGCTCCGATGCAGCACCACCCGATCCACTTGCATGGGCACACGTATTGGGAAACGGGCCACGAAGGAGCACGAACTCCGAGCAGTGCTTGGATTCCTCGCAACAACTCACTTGTGGGGATTGCTCAAGCGACCAACTTTGAGTTCATCGCCAACAACCCTGGCGATTGGATTTTCCATTGCCACATGGTTCACCACATGATGAATCACATGACGCGGCAAGTTGGACCGCGGATTCGCAAAGGTGTGAACGTGGATCGTTACTTGCAAGACACCTCGACGCGGCCGACCGTGGACTTCACTCGCAATGATCCAGGCTTCAGCACACCCGGCTATCCGCAAAAGATGTTGGGCATGGAGCGAACGATGCCCCAGATGGAGGCGATCTGGAATCGTCGCGAGGTCAGGGGCATGCGGGCGAACTATCCGATGGCGGTGAAGGGCTTGATGACCGTCCTGCGAGTCTTGCCAGACGACCTTTACAACTTGGTGATGGAAAGCAACAAGCCGGTCGAAAAGGGAGCCGTTTTTGCCGAAATTGTACGTCGCTTCGGCGACCCAGAGCGTTATGAGGCCGCTCCCAAGATGATGGGTATGAACATGTAGCTGGGGATGCCGCGACGGGCGAAACCATCTACACTACGGTTTTAGGCCACGAATCAGGGTGAAAGTCAGCCGCCATATGCTGAGTGAAGACGACAAAAAACGAATCCATCATCGGATGCGGCGAATTATCGGACAGGCCGAAGCCGTCGATCGCATGGTGCAGGAAGGAGCACCATGCGTGGATGTCGTCATGCAAATTAGTGCCGCGTCGGGCGCACTTTCCAAGGTGGCCCAACTCGTTCTTCAGGACCACCTCGCTGGCAGTCTGTCGGATGCGGCGGCGACCGAAGATGCCGCCCAGCGGGAAGCTATCTTGCAGGAGCTGATCGTTCTGTTTGATAAGTACGCGTCGACGAAATAGATGGGGAGACAAGGAGAAAATGTGCTCCGTGTCTCCCAGACTCCCCCTCTTCTTCCTACCTCGGTTTCGGTACTGCCGAGATGTGTCCCGGAGGCTGCGGGCCAGTCGGGGCCATCAAGCCGCCGTTGAGCAGGTAACCGGCGATCAGCGTTTCGTTGCTGCGCCACGCAACCAGGTGATTGATGTACTGTGCTCGAAGGCGGTAGTACTTGATTTGGCTTTCAAGGACTTGTGGCCAATCAACCCGGTCTTCCTCGTAAGCGTCCAATAAAACTTCGTATGCCAGTTTCGATTCCGGCACAATCACCTCTTGGTAGCTGCGAACATTCTGCAGCGCCGTGAAATAGATTTGGTAGGCGCGAGCAAGGTCGCGTTGCAACGTCAACTCGACTCGGTTGATTTCGCCACGTTGTCGAACGACGTCCGATTCAGCTTGGCGAATTGTCCCCTGGTTCCAATCGTACAACGGAACCTCGATCGCGAGTCCCGTCATGTGAGTATTTTCGCCGGCCTCAAAGTTGCGACCGTAACCGTAATTGATAACGATGTCCGGAATCGGTTCGACGGTCTCACGCCTGACCTTGATTTCGTCGGCGACCAATTTGGCTCGAGCGGCCAATATTTGAGGGCTTTCGCTGAGTAAACGGTCCAGTGCCACGTCGAAATCAATCGGGTTGACTTGGCCTTCCAAGGTGCCAACCAACGGAGTGGGTTGCATCCGCTCGCCGGCAATCGAGATTAACTCCCACCAGTTCTGGCGAAAGTTGTTCTGGGCGAGCATCAGATCTAAACGAGCTTGTTGCAACAAGATATTGGCATCGTGCAGTGCCGCACGAGTCGCTTGACCGGCGTTGTATAACTCGCGTGCTGTGATAACGGCGTCCTCCGCGTTCTTCAAAATTTCCTGGTGAATCTGGACAAGCTCTTGTTGTCCCAGCGTCATCCAAAAACTGATCCGCAAATCATTGAGTACTTGGTACTGTTGCTCCAACGCTCGCCACTCCGACACCCGGGTCAATTGCACAAACTTGGCACGGCTGAGCTGCAACTTTCGAGCGGTTACAATGCGCTGCGAAAATACAGCCCCCTGCCACTCACCGGCGGTCCCGCCAACCCCCACCTGTTCGCCGACGTATTGCAACGTCGGGTTCGGAATCAATCCCGCTTGGATTGCCTTACCCAGTTCACTTTGAGTTTGCGCTTGTGCCTGCGTCAGGGTTGGGTTTCGACTGCACGCCATCGACTCCAATGAAGCCAATGTCAGGGCGGCTTCGTCACTGACGATCATGCCTTGTGCAAGGGATTCGGGAACGGGTGGGACCGGTGGTGGTTCGGTAAACTTCTCGCCGACGCGAGGACGAAGGTCCCGCGGCGATGTCGGCGGGAAAGGGTTATTCACGTCCGTGCCGCGTCGTTCGATGCGTTCGGAATCGGTGATCGGTTGCTGGGCCGTGGCAACCGCGGCGGAAACAAGAAGGGACGTCGACGCCAGGAAGCGACCGACACGACTGAGCGTTGACATTGAAAACTCCGTTGTAGCGAAAGGATGAGTCATTTGCTCATCGCGGCCATCTTGGCCTATAAAAATGCTGGGTAAGTGTTGTGGTGACGAAACTACTTGATCGCTTCGGTGATCGCTTTCTTCCGCGTCACCATGTCAAACGCGTGTTGATACCAGTGTTTGGTTTTCTTATCGTTGACGGACTGGTACAGGGGCAAAATTGGGTCGTCGTCGCACGGATTGGTGCCGTAGTAGATTCGTTTGGTACAGCCACAAAAGTCGGGACCGGTGCAGTCAATGATCGGACGTGGATTGCATCCGTTGCCGCACATGGGCAGCGGATCGAAGACGAAAGCCCCACCGGTTGCCGACGGCAGGATGCCGCTTGGATTGGTGATGCTGGCGGGCAGCTCAGCGACACTGCGGTTGGTCGGCGTGATGGCGTCGGACATTTCGAGCGTCGAAGTTGAGTGCAACATGTCGGACATTGCGGTCATGTCATCCATCTCGGGCGCGGCCAAGGTGACTGGCTGTGGTAACGATTGTCCAAACGAGTCTTGAGCGGTCGCCGTGCAGGACGTGACACCAATCACGACCGTTGCGATGACCCAGTGAACTTTTGACGAATACACGGTCATTTTTCTTTCTTGTGCGGAGGGAACAATTCCTCTGTCCTATCGGCGTTACCGTGGTGGGGTATACAAAAGAAGGTTCTGGCTGCGGTGAGACGTTCCGCTTCTGTTGCCGATTGTTCCGATTATCCCAGATACTCCAATCAGAAATGCAGCACGATGAACATGTGGCTACTCACCATACTGGGGACGATCCTTGTCGCTCTGAGCATCCTGGAAACGTTCATGGCGGTGCTGCATCCGCGAGCGGTTACCGGGCCGGTCACTTCGTTTGTGAACCGGATGTTTCACAAGTTGTTGAAGACATCAATCGGGCAGTCGAACTATGTCACCTTGTTGAGTGGCCCGGTGTTGATCGTAGCTCAGGTGATCTGCTGGGCGTCGCTGTTGCTGCTTGGCATCAGCCTGATTGTTTGGCCACAGTTGGGAAGCGGCATCGTTGCCAGTTCTGGGAAGCCGACGGAGACGACTCTTTGGACAGCCATCTACTACGCCGGTTTTACCGTGACCACTCTTGGGGTAGGTGATCTCGTTCCCAAAACCGCAGCGATGCAGCTTTTGACCATCCTGGCGGCTGGGCTTGGTTTCAGCTTTTTCACCCTGGTATTGGCTTACGTCATCTCGATCTATTCGACGCTTTCTCGTCGCAATCAATTTGCTAACGAGATTGATTACCGAACTGCACAGACGGGTGATAGCCTGCGATACTTGGTTCCGTATCTTTCGTCCGATGAGATGTCACTGTTGAACCAAGACCTTTACACACTCTCGGCAAACATGGCGGAACTATTGGAGTCGCATCATTTTTATCCATCGCTGCACTATTTTCGATTTGCCGAAGACCGTTACGCCATGAGCCGCGTGTTGCGATTTTGTTTGGAGGTGGCGTCGTTGATTAAAGCAATGCAAGAGACGGGTGGCCCCGCCGCGAATGCAGTCACGGAGCCTGCTGACCGATTGTGGCACGCCAGCCTGCAAATGCTTCGTGACACTGAAAAGCATTTTGTCGTTTGCAAGTCGCAAGAACCGCCGGAGGAAGTGGGAACAGCGAACCGGTTGATCTCGCAGATGGCTCAAGCAGATACTAGCCAACGGGTCAGCAATGAAAACGCCTTCTTGGATCGCTACGCTCAGTTAGCCAACACTTGGTCAACGGACTTACATTCGCTTGTGCTTTGCATGGGCAGTCAGATTGATGGTCGCTGAGATGACCAGCATCCCAATCGCCATCGCAATCATGACGCTGTTTTCGATGATAGTCACTGAGGACATGGGCAGATTGAAAGCGGTTCCCAGGCAGGCGCACTGGATCGCCTGCTTCTTTCGCACGGCCATGATTACCCCCACCAAGCCAATCGACATGATCGCAGCAGTCAGAATGTTTGCGACAGTCAAGAGGCTTCCCGTTACAAAGAGTAAACCCAACGCGACCTCGATCCAGGGGTACGAGATCGCGTACGTTCGCGACCGGCGAGCGATTACGTCGTAGGTGGCGAACGCATCAGCAAATTTCTCGACATTGAGCAATTTGAAAAAGGCGAACCCGAGGAAAAACATGCCCATGAAGTTGCTCATGAATCGCATCCAATTCCATTGATCCTGATTTGACTCCAAGAGAAATGCGCCGCCGAGGACGTACAAAACAACCAAAAGGAGTGGTTTGTACGTCTTGAGATTGAATGTCGTTTTTCCATCTTCGATTTGTTCTGGTTTCGGAGAATTTGGTTCGTTGACGACTTCTGCCCGGAAACCTGCTTGATTCATCAACTCAACGATTCGATCCGGGCTACCCTCGGATGAAAGCTCTGCTCGAACGAGTTTGCGAGGATCATTTAGATCAGAGTCCCAGCTTACGATCGTTGGATCGTTCTCCAGCAGAGGGGCAACTTTCGCGAGGCATCCTCCGCAAGTCATATTTGTTGAAACGGTCACTGTCATGGATTCAATTTCCTCGATGGTCACATTTGGTTGGTTCATGGATCATGGCCTCGATGATCGGACAGCCGTCCAGCGAGCCGCGACCACTGCAATCTTGGACAAGCCCCGATAGCGTGGTCTCCATCTGCTGAAGGTCGACGAGCTTCTGCCGGATTGCCACAAGCTTCTGCTCGGCGAGCTGCTTCACTTTGCCCCGAGATTCATGGGGTATCTCTGAAAGTGCGAGTAGTTCGCCAATCTCCGCGAGTGTAAATCCAAGGTCCTTCGCACGCCTGATGAAGCGGATTCGGTCAACAGTGCTCTCCGGATACTCCCGGAACAAAGTCCTCACCGGCGACGGCTCGGCAAGCAATCCGCGACGCTGATAGAACCGCACCGTTTCAACGCCGACGCCGGCGGCTTCTGCGACTTTCCCAATGGTAAAACGACTCATCTGACCCTCTCGTGGAAGCATTATCGACTCTGTACCGTGGTACGGAGTCAAGCTAAATCGCTGTTTTTTGGCAGAGGGAAGCAGAGTGGGCTGACGGAAGATTCAGTTTTCCTAGGCAAGGAGAACCGGCGTATCGCCCCCCAGCATCGGCTATGTCGTCAATAGGCAATTGCCGATGTTGAACTGAACAAACCGAAATGGCGTTTTAGTAGTCGTCACGAGGAACCTCACCACCCGCTCGCGTGCACAATGCTTTGTAAATGTCTTCATCGATCGACTCGGTAATGAAACGAACGTGGCCATCGGCAAAGGTGAATTGGGCACCTCCCTCGTGCAGACTGCTGAAGTCTTCGGGCAACGCTTCGGGATAGTTGGGTGCATGATCGCCGACGCCTAACACACGCGCAAAGCTGTCCTCACCGTTCGGCGCGCTGCCGGTCCATGTGGACATGCTCAGCAGCTAGGTGCGTTCACCCACCATGATCGTGTGGCTTGTACCGTCACGAATGTCGCGAAATGCCGTCCTGCTGTTGTGAAAGAAAATGCCGTCGGATTCGCAAACGCTTTCGATCGGGACATCTTCACACTCGTCAATCTCAACGGTTCCGAAGCATCCGGGGTAGTTCGATGTGCTCAGCCGGGTCAACGTCGCTCCGGAATCACGATCTTCGATTTCCCACGTCGGGTCGCCGACGTCCGAGGGGCACCGGAAGGTCGGAAGTTCCGTCAGGCGTGGCACTTCGTTCTGTGCGTCAAGTATCGACCGGCCCCAGTCGATTTCGTCATTCACGGCAGCCTGTTCCATTTGACTGAGGATCATCGCGGACCAGGCCCAACCGGATGGGCCATCCACGAACGGCTGCCGCGTGGCTTCATCATTGCCCAACCAGCCAGGCGGAAAAGTTCGGAAGGCACTTTGATAATTATGCAGGGCTAGTCCAATCTGCTTCATGTTGTTTTGACAACTCATCCGTCGAGCCGCCTCGCGGGCGGCTTGGACGGCAGGAAGCAGCAACCCGACCAGAATGCCGATGATCGCAATCACGACGAGAAGCTCAATCAGCGTAAAACCACGCCGGAGCGTTTCGGAAAATTTCATAAGTCGATTCAATTCTTGAGAGGTTGGGAACACATTTTTGGCCATCGTGCTAAACACGAATGCCTATTCATTGCGCTGGCGATGAATGTGCTAAACGAAAGACGCGACGATATTTCGCGTCCGGCTCATTTGGAAAGCAGCGTGCTTTCGACCTACAAGAATCTCACCGGTGGTCCACGCACCGGCGGACGCAGACACGCACTGAGTCGTGAAGTCTGCTGGCGCGGTGTCGACTGCGTAATGACGCAGTAAAGCGAGGAAATGGCTGCCGAGCACGGCGGGGTGCTCGATTCGCTCGCAAGTGAACAAGCGAGGCAGCCTCTGTGAATTGAATGACTTGACGACGGAGATGCACGAAGTTCGCCGGATTCCTCAATCGAGTGCCCAGAGGCAGAATCCTCTGAGGCGTATGGGTCTAACCCCGAGGAGGCGGTAGCGTGATGACAGGTGCAGTCATGGTCTGTCGTTGCTTGCTGCTGCGATTCACCGGCTACCGGAGCGAGTCCCACGGCAGTCAATGAACAGCAATCGCTGCCATCATGCCCGTGGGGGTGATTGTGCATCAGCGCAGTGCCCAGCACAACGCTCGTGTAAATCACGGCGATCGTAACTCGGAGGCGGCGGCTGTGCAGCAATAAGCGGATATCTACGCTCGTGATCGGGTAGCTAGACTCACGTGATTACTTAGATGCCCGCTCGACCTCAAGTCTTCAGCCATTTCCCGCTTTTCTCGCAAAACATTCGTTCTGGGTGGCGAGTTGTTGATTGAATGAAGTATTCGGCCATTCGAAGCATCCAAACAGTTCGGCTCTAAATTTCGGAGCGCTTATCAACCCTGATGTGACAAATCTATGAAGCGAATAAGAACGCCTTTGTTTTGGCGGCGACTTCCCCTGGCCCGTCAACTACTGCTGGCGGTGAACTCGTTTCTGCTGATCATGATCAGTGGTTTCTTGGTGGTGGACCACCGATTGCGGGTGCGGCGGGAGGTTGGGCAAACCAGAGTCGCTTTGGCCGAAGAAGCCAAAACGCTGTACGAATCTGCTGTTGCTGTCGAAGGCGAGAACTCAGACGCGGTGCAGAAATTGGTCGACAGCGTTTGTGCGAGGATGAACTCGGACGAATCGCCTGGGCACCACATTGCGCTGCAGTGGGGAGGTGAACTGCTGCAAGCGAAATCGCACGGGCGTTCATCGCCGGAGATGTTTGATGCAATGATGGCAGCGGCCCATGGACACGTCGACGCGGAACCAATGGCTGAGGCGATGGTGGTCGGCGCGTTTCAGGGACCGGCCGGGCAAGTACTCGTTTCGGAACAACGGTCGAACATTCTTGCGGTCGCTCGCGAGGCGCTGATTCGTCAGATGATCGCCGTGTTTCTCGCCGGTTCGCTCGCCGCGTTCTTGGTAAACCTTGTGTTGCGGAAGATCGTGACCAAACCGATTCGTCGATTGGTAACGTCATTGCAGAGCGTTGGTGATGGAAATCTGGAATCACGAGTCGACGTGCATAGCTGTCGAGAGCTGACCTATCTTGGCGAGCAATTCAACGACATGGCGGCGAAGTTGGATGCGGCCGAACGGGATCGTCGCATTCATATGAGCAAAGCGAAAGCGATCCAACAAAACCTTCGGCCCAGTTCGGAAGTCATCCCGGGGCTAAACATCGCCGAACTATTCGAGCCTGCCGAAGATGTCGGCGGCGACTACTACGACGTCATCCGTCTGAACGACAACTCAACGCTGTTGTGTATCGCCGATGTTTGCGGGCATGGTGTGCCTGCTGCGATGGCGGCGACGCTATTGAAGGCGTTTGTTGCTGAGGCGGCTAAACAGTCTCAGCATCCGGCAGAAATCCTGACGCGTGTCAATCAGCAATATCACGAGTACGTCATGTTGGGTTATTTTGCCACGATGGTGCTGGTGCGAGTTGACATGGCGGAAAAACGACTGGTTTACGCGAATGCCGGCCATGAACTTCCGTTTTTGCAATGTGGTCAAGAGCCGGTTCAGCGGCTGGACCACAGTGACCTAATACTTGGCGTCGAAGCGGATACAACGTACGAAGAATGCTGTCGTCCAATTTGCAGCGGAACCAAACTGGTATTGGTCAGTGATGGTGTTACCGAGGCTTTTAACCCTGACGACGAACCGTTCGGTACCGAGCGAGTGACTGACACGATCGAACGGGCGTTCGACCAGCACGCTTCGGGCTTAGTCAGGCGATTCAATTCGGCACTCGAAGCCTTTCGCGATGGCCGTGAGGCATTCGATGACACGACGCTGGTTGTTGCGGAATTGGTGAAAGAGGATGGTCATTCGAGCGAAGCAGCAAGTTGAGTAAGTTCCGGCGAAGTCCAGTTGTCAACCGTTGCTTCGCTCGTGCGGGTCGCCAGCGAATCTTCCAGTGCGTACTCCACCGAAAAATGGCTGCGGCGGATACCCCACAGTGCAGAACGGCCCGAGTTTCATGATCCAAGCTTCGCCGAGTGTCTCAAAGCCCATACGCCGCACACTGCATAGGGCCGATGTGTTGGTGCATTCGGTCGTCAGCACTAGCTTGTCAATGCCAAGAGCCGGCAAGGACTCGGCTGCGAAAGACAATAGCGCCGCGTACAATCGTTGGCCCCGGTAGGCTGGCAAGACGAAGACATGGGAAACGAACCCCATGTTGGCTGGCAGGAAGACTGGTAATTGCGTATCGGGATGTCCGTTATGGTTCAATTCACCGGGCACATCACCAAATCCAATCCAGGCAAACCCAGCGAGTGTGGTGCCATCCAATACTGCGTAGCAGATCGCCACCTCATCCCGAAGCCAGCAAACGTGAGTGTCGTCGAGACAGTTTTCTTCCCCAAAATATCCCAAAAGATCTCGCTCTGCCAATTGCACAGCCACAAGTCCTTCCGGGCAGGGTACCCCGGAAAGGTTCTCCAAATCACAACCAAAAAAACGGCTGTGATCGGCGCTACCAAATCGACGGACTACCCGATAGGGAAGCCGTCGCAGACGAGAAATCGCTGACATTGATTGACTCGGCGGTCGGACTACTGGCAACAACTGCCGCCCCCACCCGATGAAGCACTCCGAGGCGGACTGGTGTAGCTCGATGACGGTTGAGGGCTTGGTGTGTAATCCTGCGAGAAGTCAACATCCGAGGTGTTGTACTCGATGTTTGTTGCCGCTTGCTGGGCGTACTGCTCAGCCGTCATTTGCTGAGCGACTTGTTTTTTTCGCCAGGGCAATCCACCGGTGCATCCGGTTGTGCTGATGGCCGCCGCGACGACCGTGAGCGTAACGAAGCGAGATAGTTTTGCGTTCATGGGAACGTCCTTGTTGTGTGAAGTGAAATTCGTTTCCACTTGAGATTTGAAGCATGCCGAAACGCTCGGCATAAAAGGGCGGGGACGGCGTGTAAGCGTCATCACCGAAGTGAATCAACCGGGACACCGCCCCCGCGTTTTCAAGAAAATGGATACAAGGCGCTTTCGTCCGGTGAGCTACCCTGACAATCCATCTTCTACTTCCGCCTAACGAAGCGTCGGAGCGTTGACCCCCTGCTGAGCGAGAACGGCGAGCCACTTTTGCGGTTCCGCCGCGATTTTCTTTGCACAGCCAGGGCAGCAGATATAGATTGCTTTGC
The DNA here is from genome assembly GCF_002337565.1 of Rhodopirellula sp. UBA1907. Classification (NCBI taxonomy): domain Bacteria; kingdom Pseudomonadati; phylum Planctomycetota; class Planctomycetia; order Pirellulales; family Pirellulaceae; genus Rhodopirellula; species Rhodopirellula sp. UBA1907. The sequence goes on from NZ_DDGH01000098.1 coordinate 221,802, forward strand.
CAGCAGCATGAACCTTGTAGGGACCGCCCATTGCATCGAGTGGTTCATCCATCACAGGGCATTTCTTTTGAGCAGCGATGAACGGTGCGTCCTCGGCACTGACTTTGAAGATGCCTGCGCGGACTTGGTCTGTCCCGGCTGGCACCGAACCGCCACCGTAGACCATTGCCATGTACTTTGCTGGATCAGCTTTGATCTTTTTGATGCAACCCTTGCAGCACAAGAAGATCGGTTTGTCGCCGACCATGACCTTGATCGGATTCCCCATGCTCCCGAGTGGTTCATCCATGACCGGGCAGACCTCCTGGCGAGCAATCAAAGCCGCGTCCGCCTGAGTCGAAGAGGTCACGGAAATGTTTAGAGCCGATGCTGCGGCAACCGCACTTCCAACTTCTTTAGTCCCCTTCTGATCCCCGTAAACCATCGCCAAGTACTTCGCCGGTTCTGCTTGAACCTTCTTGATGCAACCCTTGCAGCACAAATAGATCGGCTTGTCGCCAACGGTCACTTTGATTGGCGTGCCCATGCCACCGAGCGGCTCGTCCATCACGGGACAGACTTTCTGTTTAGCGATCGCTTGCGCGTCGGCCGCCGTCGAAGTTGCGACGGTTATTTGAGGACGTCCGGCCGCGTACTTCGCTGGATCGGACTTGACGGTATTTACGCAGCCACCGCAACAAACGAAGACACGCTGGCCGTTCACATCCACGGCAACCGGATCCCCCATGCTGCCGAGAGGTTTGCCACTGACGGGACAGATTTTTTGACGTGCAATCGCAGCAGCGGCGAGTTGCATTTCGCTGGCCGGAACAGTTGCCACTTCCTTCAGGCTGAGCGGTTTTCCGCTACTGGATTCGATACCGACGAGTTGGACGTCAATCTCGATTTGACGTCCGGCAATCTGGGAAAGGTTCACCGGGGCGGTCAGGCCGCCCTTGCCATCGGGCAACAAATCGTAGCGGTAACGTTTTGCATTACCCTCGACGCGAAGCGACGCGGCTCCGCGCCCTTGATTGATCGCAACGGCTTGGCCGTTACGGTCGTATACGAACATATGAATGCCGCCTTGCGAAACGACCGTTTCCAATTGAACGCCACCAGCTTGTTTCAAAGAACCGCCGTGGGGTCCGGCGACCGGACGAACAAGCTCGGAAGCCATCGTCTGGCCCGGCATCGTGTGGTTATGACCAGCATGATTGTGCTGAGCCACCGCCGTTGAGGCCAAAGCGACCATAAACAAGGCAGCGAATAGGGTATTGCACTTCATCGAAATTCATTCCTTTCTAGGCGTATGCGACCGATTCCTTTGGCCGCTTCGGTTGTTAGTTGGATGCCTGGCGACCAGGAATCCTTCACGTGTTTTGAAAAAAGTCTCAGAGTTGAGAGTGGGTAGTAGAAATTGTTCCACTCCTTACTCTCACTTTCGCAACTCAAACTCAAGCGGCCTGTTTAACCTCCTCAACAGCCGCTATTTCTTCTGTTCCTTCCCAAAGCTCATCCTCAAACCCGAACCGCATCTTCATTTCCAAGTAGGCGCTGTAGAGCGTTGGCACGATGAACGACGTGAACGGCTCGGCAAGCATGCCACCAAAGACCGGGATCGCCATCGCGCGGGCCACGTCGGCTCCACGACCGGTCGCGATCAACACGGGCACCAGTGCGGCTAGGGTCGTTACCGTCGTCATCATGCAGGGTCGAATGCGTTTCAGCCCTGCCTCGTAAACGGTGTCACGGATTTCTTGAACCGACGTGATCTTTCGTTTTTGCAGCAACTGATGGATGTAAGTCGCCATCACGACGCCATCGTCCACGGCGAGGCCGAATAACGCGATGAAGCCAACCCAGACGGCGGTGTTGAGTTCCACCTCCATCCATGCAACCAAGATCATGCCGCCAGCGAACGCGACGGGAATGCCTGTGAAGACGGCCATCGCGATCGGCAAGTTGCGAAATTCAAAATAGATCAACAACAAATTGATCACGATCACCACGGGGATAATCCACATCAACCGCAAGTTGGCCTCGATCTGGTTACGAAAACTGCCCACCGCCTCGAGCGAGTACCCGGCGGGAAGCCCTAAGTGATCCGGGTGTGTTGGCGGAAGCGATTGAGCCTCACGAAGTTGATCTTCGATCGCCGTCACCGATTCCAAATCGCCCTGCGAACCATTCGTCATGAAGGAAACGTGAGCAACCAGCCGTCCGTTCTCGCTGTTGATCGCTCCCGGTCCCCAAGTCGTTTCCAGCGTTGCTAATTCTTCCAACGGCACGACTGCTCCACTGTGCGTGACCACGGGAAGTCGATTGAGTTGGTCGATGCGTTCGCGAAGATCACGGTTGTAACGTAATCGCACGGGATACCTTTCGCGGCCTTCGACGGTCTTGATCAGATTCATTCCGCCGAGGGCTGTCTCGATGACTTGGTTGACCATCGAAGCGCTCATGCCGTAACGAGAGGCGGCTTCGCGATCGACCGTGAATTCGATATAGGGTTTTCCGAGCACGATGTCCGGGTTCACTGTTCCCTCGTTGATAACCGGTGACTTCTTCAACGTTCCCGCCACGTCCATCGCGGCGCTGGCTAGCGTCTTCAGGTCGTCGCCATACACCCGAATCGCCATCGGTGCCTTGATGCCCGATTGCAGCATCACGACTCGGCCTTCGATCGGTTGCAAAGCGGACGCGGGAGTGACTCCCGGAAGTGTGGCGACTTTGTTGATCTCGTCCCAAACATCACGCGCCGTCACGCCCTCACGCCATTCGCTTTCAGGTTTAAGCATGACGTAGGTTTCGACCATCGCCGCGGGAGCGGGGTCCAGCGCCGACTCAACGCGACCGATCTTACCGAGCACGTCTTTGACTTCGGGAATCTGGCCGATCAAAACATCTTGCGTTTGCAACACCTGCATCGCTTGCGAAAAGCTGGCTGCCGGATACAGCGTCGGCATGTAGAACCAACTGCCTTCGTCCAGCGCAATCCAGTCGTCGCTTTGCAGTCCCGTAAAAACATGCTTGGCATCGACATAGCCGGGGAAGTCGTTTAGTTCGGCACCGAACACACGGGCGGTGCGTTCGACCGGTTGCAGAATGGCAGGTAAACCAAAGTAGGCCCCCAGTCCCAAGACCAGCAACATGGCGGGGAACGAAAGCGCGAACGCTTTGTGATTCAACGCGTGCCGCAAACGTGCCGCATAAATCCAACGAACGAAACGGCTGGAAGGAATTTCTTCGATCGGTCGAATGCGTTCGCGAAGCAACTGCCAACCGGCGACCAGACCGATAACGCCCGCTGCGACGGTGATGCTCCAGGTTTCCAGACCAAAATATCCGCCCAAATCATCGCCCCACAGGAAGTGCGACATCGCGGCCAGCAATCCCGAGAGCGAGATCGCGGCCATCGCTGCCGACAGTTTCTGATAGTTCGCACTTCGCAGCATGATACGACTGAGTGCGGGAACGATCGTGACCGCCGTAATCATCGCGGCGGCAATGGCGAACGTTTTTGTGTATGCCAGTGGTGAGAACAGTCGGTAGTCACGCCCGGTTAAAAAGAACACCGGCAAGAAACTAACAATTGTCGTCAAGACGGCCGTGACAACGGCGGGAGCGACTTCGATCGTTGCCTCGTAGACGACTTCGGTTCGCGATTTCTCCCGGTCTGCTCCAGCCTTTGTCGCACCGTCCTCCTTCTCCCAGTCTGCTAAATGCTGATAAATATTTTCGGAGACGATGATCGCCATGTCGACCATCGTACCGATCGCGATGGCAATGCCCGCCAGCGACATGATGTTCGCCTCGACTCCAACGAAGTGCATCGCGATGAAGGACATCAAAACGGCGGCTGGCAAACAGATCGCGACGACAAAACTGCTGCGAATGTGAAGTAGGAACAGCAGAATGATGCACGCGGTGATGATGATCTCATCGCGCAATGCGTGCGTCAGCGTCGCCATCGTTTCGTCGATTAAACCGCTGCGGTCGTACACGCCATGAATCTTGACACCTTTGAGCGCCGGCTCGATCGCAGCGATCTTTGCTTTGACGCGGTCGATAACGACGCGAGGATTCTCGCCGTAACGCATCACCACCACGCCGCCGACCGCTTCGGCACCGTTGTAGTCCAACGCACCGCGACGGAAATCAGGTCCGAGTTGAACCTGCGCCACGTCGCTCACGCGGACCGGCACGCCGTCTCGTTGCAGAATGACCGTATCTTCGATGTCGGAAACGGCTTTGGATTTATCGCCGTCGGTTCCCAGGAAACCTTTGCCGCGAACGATGAATTCCATTCCCGTCGATTCGACCGTCTTGGCACCGACATCCAGGTTCGACCCCTTAATTGCCATCGCCAGTTTGTCAAGCGAGACGTTGTAAAATCGCAGTTTGTCGGGATCGACCTCGATTTGATATTGGCGGACGTAGCCACCAATCGACGCGACTTCGCTGACTCCTTCGACTGCTTGCAATTCGTACTTCACAACGAAGTCTTGCAGGCTGCGAAGTTCGGCGAGGCTCATGCCGTCTTCGGGTGGTTGCAGCGTGTAATAGTAGACTTGTCCGAGTCCGGTTGCATCAGGACCGAGTTGCGGAACAACGCCATCGGGCAACTGCGATGCCGCACTGCCGAGTTGTTCCGAGACTCGACTTCGCGCCCAGTAGAAGTCAATCGAATCCTTGAACGTCACCTGCACAAAGCTGTAACCGAACATGCTTTTGCCGCGAACGGATTCAGCACCGGGAACGGCCAGCAACGAAACACTGAGCGGATAAGTGACCTGGTCTTCAATATCCTTCGGCGAACGACCCGGCCAAGGGGTCAACACAATGACCTGGTTCTCACCGACGTTCGGAATCGCGTCGATCGGCACCTGCTTGAATGCGAACCAGCCGCCGACGCTGACGCCGATCGTCAGCATAACGACCAGCCAAGGTTCCTTAACACAAAAGCGTATGAGTAGATTTAACATCGCTGGCCTCCCTGCAGTTGACTGATTTTCTTAGCACGCGGCTGACACAATTGTGATTGCTCGTTCATTGCATCTCTCCGTTGTCCGGGCCGAAGCCAACCACCTTGAAACTCACTTCTTGCCCATCGCCGCTGGCGTCATTCATTGCCAAGTCGCGAACGGTCTCGCCGCACGTCAACATCTCGCTGCCCCAGTACGGGTTTTGCAATGCACCGCCGGGTTGCATCCAATCGCCGCCACCGCCGGGGACCATCGGGCAATACATGTGGACCAGCGACTTGGCGGTTTTAGGGCCGCGTGCAATCGTTGCGGCGTGCAACATCGCGTGGCTGACACTTCGATATGCTTCCCGAGCGGTTTCGAGGGAACCGTCCATCCGCGATGCTCCGCGACGGGCGCTGGCGAATCGTGTTTGTGCCGCGTCAGGAACTTCGGCCAACATTTCCAGCTTGTTGAGTGAATCCAGCAGAGTGTTGAGCGCAACGGGTGGTGGCGTCATGTCGGCCGCCATCGCGCACTGAATCTCAAAGTAGGCATCGTACGCTCGATCGAACTGCTCGCCCGATCGCCCCGCGAGCATGAGGGGATCGCGATTGGGAAGTTCGAGCGGACCGGGCGAATAACTCGGTGCCTTGCTGGGGTCCATCAATGACGGGTTTCCCGCAAGCTGCATTTGCGAGTCAATCAAGAAGTTGCCGTTGGTTGCAACCGTTTCTCCGGCAGCCATGCCTTCGACGATGATCGCGTCGTCGTCATTCATCGCTCCGACGGTAACGCGGCGAATCTCAAAACGCCCCGGCTCGGTTTCGACATAGACGACACCCCGCTCACCCGTCAGCAACACGGAGTCACGAGGCACAGTAACAACGCGCTGAGCCTCGACGGGTTTTGGCGAATAGCCCAGTTGCGATGTCGGAATCAAATCCATGCCACAAAGCGGGCATTCCCCTGGTTCATCGCGAATCACTTGCGGGTGCATCGGGCTGATGTATTTGTCAGCCAGTGCCGGGTCGTAAACCATGTCGACCGGAACCGCGGGAACGCTGATCCGAGCCGTCGCATAGTCGCCGGGCCGCAGCTTGCCGTCATAGTTCATCACTTCGACGCGAACGCGAACGGTTCGGGTTACAGGGTCGACCGTGGGGTCGATGAATGCAACGCGCCCGGTGAAGACTTCACCCGGCATCGACTGAATTTCTGCCTCCACTTGCTGGCCGAAACGAACCAACGAAGCGTCGTCGGGGAATAGGTCCAACATCATCCATACGGAGGTCAGGTCCGCGATGCGATAAATCTTTTGGCCTGTTCTGACATAGTCACCTTCGACCGCTGCCTTTTCCAGTACCGTTCCCGTCTGAGGCGACTTAATGCGGATACGTGACTGCGGCTCGCGACTCTTACGAAGGTCTTCGATTTGCCCCGTCGTCATTCCGAGTTCGCTAAGGTTCTCGCGTGCCATCGCTTGCATGTCGGGACTGTTGATACTGAATCGTCCCACCGACTTGCTTTCCAAGCTCGTGATGTACTCGGTCTGCGCGGAATACAGTTTGGGGCTGTAGATCAACGCCAAGTCGTCGCCTTCTTTGACTTCGACACCGACATAGTCGGCATATAATTCTTCGAGTCTCCCGTCGATGTACGCGGAGATCGTTGACAGTCGGCTCTCGTCAAAGTCGATCGAGCCAATTGTGCGAATCGTTCGATTCATCTCGCCCATTTTGCTGGTCGCGGTTTGAATACCAACCAGCCGCCGCGCCGATGATTCGATCGTGACCGAAATCCCATCGCCGCCACCGCCCCCGGTCGCTTCGACCAACTCCATTGCACAAACGGGGCATCGACCCGGTTCGGTCGATGGCGGAGTACACATCATCGGGCAGATATACCGCTTTTCTTCGCCACCGCTCGCATCGGCAACCGTTTCCGACTCGCCGCCCGAGAAACCATTGGCGGTCACCCATTCGGATCGTTGTGCAAATCCGATCATGACCAAGATCAATGCGGCCACGGCGGTGACGACAGCCGCGTTCACTCCGACACGCAACAACCACCCAAAGCCACCGACTTTCGTTTCGGCCAACGCGGCCGTTGAAGCAGGTGTATCAGGCGTGCTGACTTTGGCCGGTGATTCCGGCTCGCCCACTGGGACGGCTGAATCCGCGGCGTCGACCTTGGGGTCCGATCGCTTCGTTTCCGCTAACGCAGCCGGCTCTTCGTTTGTACTAGGCTGATGACTCGTGGTCACTCTTGACGCTTCCTTGTTTGCAGGCACGGATGCTTCAGCAGTTGATTGAGCGACTGGCTCGGAACGCTTCTGCGCGTCCTCGTCGGTTGTTTTTTTGTTTTGATGATTGTGATTTGACATATTGATGAGCTCCGCATCGCACAATCATTGGCGATGAAGCGAAAGGGGTAACGGATCGACGAGAAACCGGAGGGAATTTGCCGCCGATCAGTCACCTACCTTTAGGCTGTGAATGGTCGGACGGGATTCAACCGTCGATGGAAATGGATTCAGCAAAGAAGGGCCACGAGCAAACGAGTCATCGTTTGGAACATGCACGCTCGCGTTGTGGAACGCGCATGAAACTGCTCAGGCAGGCAGAATCACAGTCGCCAAATACAGAGATGGATTTGGGAGAAATGTGCTGGCGAGTCTGCCGCTCCGTCCCGCAGGAGACGCGGCGGCCTCGCATGGGTATCGCCAAAGATGGTTGCCAAGTCGGCGAAACGAATCGCCACCGAGTCACGACGCTCAATCGTGGGACGCGAAGGCGAGGAGTCGCCCAGCGGCTGGCTTTCCATACCGCAATGACAAGCCGACGTGACTTCGCGGGCCTGACTTTCGTCGACTGCATCCGCATCGGTCGTGCTGATGACGATGACCTGCAGTTCGAGCGTTTCGCTCGCCGCGAGGTCTTCGACCGTCATCTCATCATCGGTCCATTCCTGTTCGGCCCAACTATGTTCAACTGCTTCCGACGTCGACAAGCAGCAACTACCGTCGCCATCTTGTTCGCCATCGCAGCAGCCACATTTCTCAGTCGGAGAAGCAACTTCGCAGCAGCCACAGCCTTCGCACACGAAGCCGGAGGCACACTCGGCTCCACAATCGCTTGCAAAAACCAACGCCAACCCCGGCTGAATCATCATTGCGACGATCAGTGAAAGATTAACGACGGTGCGAGTTAAACGCGAGCGAAACACGTGGACCTTCCGAAACAGATACCTAGGACCGGTATTGGGAGTATATCGGAAATACACTCAGAAAGTTCAAGACGAATCTGATTCATCACGGAACTTTCCCTTTTGAAAGGATAGCTGGAGGGAGCCAGTTTGTCATGTACATACGAAAAAGCACCGTGTTTTCGCGAAATCGCAAGCGTCATTTGCTGGCCTTGTCCCTAGTCACGCTCTCCGTTGGCGGTTGTGCCAGCGGTCCCGTTCGCCCCAACGGGTCGCGGCACGCGGCCGTATCGCGACCGGCCGTCAGCGAAGAGTCATTAAGTGACGAACTCCCGCAGCCAGCTCCGGATGCTAGCAATGAATCGAATTTTCGGACCGTCGGGTATGGCCAGCCGCCACAGAGAGGTGAGGTCGTCCTGGCGGCACAACTAGATCTGGCGGCACCCATGCGTCTAGGAGATGAGGAAGAAGACGAGCCAAAGACGCTTGGAGAGATGCTTGAAATCGAGGAAGAAGATGGTGAGCAGGACGCCGATGACGAGGAAACTGCTGACAACGACTCCCAGCTCTCAACTCCCAACTCCCAACTAAGCACCGGGCAACCCGTCGACTACTTCATCTCTCAGGCCCTGGCGGCTCACCCCAGCATCCAGGCCGCACGCCAGCGTGTTCAGGCGGAACTGGAACGGATTCCACAAGTCACCGCATTGCCCGATCCGCAATTCAATAACACTTTCTGGCCGCTACACGACAACGCCTTGCAAACCGCGGGTGGGCGGATTGCCAACCAGATGTCATTGCAACAGGGCGTTCCTTTCCCAGACAAGTTGCGGACGAAGGGAGCAATCGTCAGCCGCGAAGCCCAGATTGCCCAAGCCGAGGTGGAACGCATCGAACGGAAGATCACTGAATCGGTTCGCTTGTCCTATTACGAAGTCTGGTACGCGACCCGTGCGATTGCGATCATTGAAGAATCTCGCGACCTGGTGGACGACCTCGCCAAGGTAGCCGAGGCTCGCTATCGCAGCGGCGGAACCCAGCAGGACGTGCTTCGCGCGCAGTTGGAAATCGACCGACTCGATGATCAGATCGTACAACTCACCAAGCAGTTGGAAATGTCACAGGCCGACCTCGCCGCGTTGTTGCAGCAACCCGTGTCTTTGTTGCCGCAAGCGACCGAGGAACTCGGCATTGCCGACGCTCCCATGCAACTGGACGCTTTGATCTCTCAAGCCGAACAATGCAACCCGAGCCTGCGAGGTTTGGCCGCAGAGATTCAGCGTGATCGCCAGAAACAACGGCTCGCTTGTTTGCAGCAATACCCCGACTTTATGGTTGGACTGAACTGGGGAATTGTCAGTGACAATCACGACGTGATCAGTCCCGTGGCCAACGGCAATGACAATCTCAGTATCACGTTCGGAACCACGCTTCCGATTTGGCGTGAGAAGATCAATGCCGGTGTTCGTGAAGCTTCACGACGAACAAGCAGCACGCAACAACGCCTGGAAGCCGAGCGTGACGAAATTTATGGTCGTCTGCGTCGTTTGCTTGCTCAAGCCGACTCACTCGTCGAGCAAACCGACATCTATGAAGATCGCATCATTCCAAGAACCGAAGACACGTTGAAGTTAGCGATCGCAGACTATCGTGGCGAACGTACCGACTTTTTCACCTTGATTGAAACGTATCGCGAACTATTGATGTTTGAGACGCAGCTTGCTCGCATCAACGCGTCCCTGGCCGGCGTGATCGCCCAGATTGATCGCACGGTCGGCTGTCCGTATTGATTGAAGATTGACGAACGAAGATTGATTTCCAGGTAGTCTTTTTTTCAATCTGCAATCTTCAGTCGCCAATCTTCAATTCTCGCTCATTCCCAACCAAGCTGCAGCAAGGCTTCACGCAGATCGGCACGAGCACGGTTCAACCTCGAACCGACCGTGCCTTCTGGAATGCCGACCGCGTCGGCGATCTCGCGGTATGACAAATCCTCTTGCTCCTTGAGCACCAAGACGACCCTCAGCTCTGGGTTGATCTTTGACAACGCAACGTCCAGCATTTCAGCTTGCTCTGTCTGCTCTCTCATGTCGTCCGAATTCCCCGTGGGATCATCGAGCAACGAGTCCGTCGAGTGACGAGACCTGGAACGAATGAACTGCAAGGCTTCGTTGCTAGCCAGGCGGTAGACCCAAGTCTCCAACTTCGACCGACCATCGAATTTATCCAACTTGCGGAACAGGTGGATGAATACTTGCTGCGTCGCGTCGTCCGCATCCTGAACGCCGACCATGCGGACCATCTGCGCGTACACGCGCTGGCTACAACGCTCGTATAGCATCCGCATCGCGTCCTGGTCGCCCGCAATGCAAGCATCCACCATCTGCTGCGTGAAGTCTTGATCCATCGCGGCGGAGTTGTTGAACGCAGGTTGGTCACGCTGGTGACTATTCAAACAGTGTCTCCGTGACGTCGTGGGTTGAGCGGAGTTCGGACGACGTGTGTAAACGGACGCCCTTGCCATCACAATTCTGCGGAAATTTCGTGAAGAACCCGAATCGAGCCAGCATCCAATTACCCGATTGAGGAAACGACCTCAACAAAGAATTCTCCCCTCTCCTCAATAAGGAAAACAGATGTCCACGAAACACGTCGGTAAGTTGGTTCTTGGTTTGGCAGTCATGTTCGCCGCCACCTCCCTTGTTCCGCAACCCGTCTTGGCACAGAGCAAAATTCGATCGACAGCCGAACGACGGCAACGCCCGGGCAGCGGATTTTGGGCCAACCAGCGAGCTTCCCGCAACATTCAGCACGCCCGGAACTACTCGCAAAGTATCCAGCGATACGCGACTCAAGCCCCGGTGATCCAGCCGCAGGTCACTCAAGCGGAATCGCAACTGCTCGGCAACCAAATCCAGAGTATTCAGCGAGAGATGGTGGTCATTCGCGACCAAAACGCGAGCAACCCGCAGGTCGTCGAGCAGGTCAAGGCGATCGAAACGAAGCTGTCCAAGGCGGCCGACACGCAGGAAATGCTGCACGCCGAATGCTGCAAAGACTCGCCCGACGGAAAGGTCTGCGGCGACATGTCGACAAAAATCACTGCCACGCTTGACCAAATCGCCAAAGACCACGCCAAGCTGATGAAGACGATGGGCCACGAGGACGCCGCCCATGACGCGATGAAGCACGACTCCACCACCGAAGGCGAAACGCCAGCGAAAAGCGGTGAGTGAGAGCGTCCAGGACATTGCGTTTCATCGAAGCGAATTGTTTTGAAAGTCGCGATCCGCTTGGTGATTCGTCGCCAAGTGGATCGTTCTTGCCATTCATCCGACAGATTCTAACTTACCCCGCCAGGGTATCAAGGGCGGCAGATGAACTGCCAACCTTCGCTGCTTTCTTCATTCCTACTTAAACCACCAAGGGATTTCCCCATGAAATTCATATCACCGTTCGGCAAACCGACCGTTTCCGCCGCTTTGATCGCCAGCAGCCTCGTTTTGTTCGCTCCATCGTTGTTTGCACAAACCAAAACCGATCCGCATGGCGCTCACCCAGCCGCTTCAGAAACTGCGGACGGCGACCTTGCTACACAACTTCAAGCACTGCGAAAAAAAGTGGCCGACCTCGAAACAACCCTGCAATCGCAACATACGACTCGCTATGGGACGGACGCGAAGCCCGGTGCGATGTCGAATATGACCATGGATAAGGGTGCCGCCGATCCGTCTTCTGGTTCTGACTCCGCAGGCATGGGCGGAATGAAGGGCATGGGCGATATGAAAATGGGTGGAATGAAAACGGGAATGATGAAAGGGATGGGCGGCATGAACCAAGACACGACCGACTCGTCGATGTCGTCCGGGGGAATGGGCGGCATGGGAATGGGAATGAAAGGGAAGTCCGGTGGCATGGGAATGATGTCTGGCATGGGCGGCATGTCTGGTGGAATGGGAATGGGAATGGGAATGATGAAAGGCATGGGGATGATGGGTCGCAACCCCGCCATGAAATCATCCATGAATGGAATGGGCTCGATGGGAAGCATGAGCATGCCTTCCGCCCTGCCTGGCTTTGCCGGCGCGTCGCACCTGTACCACATCGGTGAGACCGGATTCTTTCTGGACCATCCACAGCACATCACCCTGTCGCACGAACAACAACTCAAGCTCAACCAACTCAAGGAAGCCGCCCTGCTGGCAACGGCCACTGCGGAACGCAAGATCGAAGAAGCCGAGCAAGAACTCTGGACACTGACCGCCGAAGCCCAACCCGACATCAACAAGATCGAAGCGAAAGCACGAGAGATCGCCAAACTGCAAGCCGACAAACGCATCGCGTTCATCCGATCGGTTGGCGAAGCAGCCGAAGTGTTGACTAAAGAACAACGGCAAACGCTAGTCGGAATGGCAAGCCCTACGGACAGCATGCCGGCAGAGTGACAGCGTTACAAAAACGATCGTCTGGGAGATATCCTATGCAGCGAAAAAGTAGAACGAATGCTCGTCGCCAATTTCTGACAACGGCGATTGGGATGGCGGCCACGAGCGGCTTCACTTTACGTTCCGGAGAAGCGTACGGCGAGATAGCGAATTCGACGGTCACTGCAGCCGACGCGTTAGAAAAATTGCAGGCAGGAAATCAGCGATGCATCAATGGCAGTTCGGTTCACGGACACGACCTCAATGACTGGCGCGAGCGATTTCTTTCCATTCAGAAGCCGTTTGCTACTGTACTGGGGTGCAGTGATTCCCGTGTCCCGCCCGAACTGTTGTTCGACCAAGGTTACGACGCATTATTTGTCGTTCGCGTGGCGGGCAACGTTGCCGCGCCTGATGTCATCGCCAGCGTTCAATACGCCATCGAACATCTCGACAATAAACTGATTGTGGTCTTGGGACATCAAAATTGCGGTGCCGTAACAGCCGCACTTGAACCACCAAGTCAAACGAGAAGCGAACCCCCGGAACTGCGAGACCTACTCGATCATATCCGTCCCGCCATTGCTTCCGTTGACCCGGCCTTGTCACCCGCCGGGCGTCTTGCCGCCGCGGTCGAAGCGAACGCGCGGGCTTCGGCGAGCAAGCTTCGCCAGGCCCCCTATGTCAAAAGGATACTCGGTACCGGCGAAGTGAAAATTGTCAGTGCGGTCTATCAACTGGATTCAGGCCGGATCAAGTTCTTAAAGTAAATGCCGACGGTGTAAACATCACAACTTATCAATCAACGGCATCGACTAAACGCAACCCCAAACGATCGAAGGATGCCGCTGTGAACAACCAGCAAGCCGATGAAGAAATATTTGAAAACGCGATTGGTCGTCTTGATCATGCTGCTGAATTTTCAAGCATCGGACCCGAGGCGTTGGAGCGATTGCGGTATCCCAAGTCGATGCTTCAAGTATCCATCCCCCTGAGGATGGATGACGGTTCGCTGCGCGTGTTTCAGGGATACCGAGTCCGTCACGATGACACGCGTGGGCCGACCAAGGGTGGCATTCGATTTCATCCCGACGTCCACCTAGGCGAAGTCAAAGCGCTCGCCTTTTGGATGACGTGCAAGTGCGCGGTCGCCGGGATTCCCTTTGGTGGCGGCAAGGGAGGCATCATCGTGAATCCGAAAGAGTTGTCGCGGCTTGAATTGGAGAGACTCAGTCGCGGGTTCATCCAGCGTGTTGCCGACTTTATCGGACCTGAAACGGATATTCCTGCCCCCGATGTCTACACCAATGCCATGATCATGGGCTGGATGATGGATGAATACTCCAACATTCAACGATGCCGCACTCCAACCGTGATCACCGGCAAACCGATACCGCTGGGTGGTAGCTTGGGTCGCGATGATGCCACAGGGCGTGGAGCGTACTACTGCATCAAGGAACTGGAGCGTCTGAAAGTGTGGAGTCCACCAGAAGTTCGCGTCGCCGTGCAAGGTTTTGGAAACGCGGGCCAACACGTTGCTCGGCTACTGCACGCCGACGGTTACCGAATCGTCGCGATCAGTGATTCGCGAGGTGGCATCTTCCGCGACGAAGGCTTGGACATACCCCGCGCCATTGAATTGAAGCAGCAACGTCAGGACATGTCGGAAGTCTATGCCTCGCGAAGTGTCTGTGACTGCCCCGAATGCGGTTGTGTCGAGTGCCATTGCCAACCCGACGATGCAGGCACCGGTAAAGTAATCACCAACAAGGAACTATTGGAGCTTGATGTCGATATCCTCATTCCCGCTGCCCTCGAGAATCAACTCACTGCCGAGAACGCCGATCGAGTCATCGCACCGGTAATTGTCGAGGTCGCCAATGGTCCCACGACGACGTCAGCGGACGAAGTTTTCAACGCAAAGGGAACGCTCATCGTTCCAGACATTCTGGCGAACGCCGGTGGTGTGACGGTCAGCTATTTCGAGTGGACACAAAATAGAGCCGGATATTACTGGACGGTCGAGGAAGTTCACGAGCGACTCAGTCAGATCATGAAGCGAGAATTCAACCTCATTTATGAGTTGATGGCCGCGAACCAGATTGACATGCGCACGGCGGCTTACGCTCACGCCCTGAATCGCATCGGCGAAGCCATCGAGTCTCAAGGCACAAACACATTCTTTTCGACTCAACCGACAGTGCAGCCGATATCATGACTTCAGACAAGAGCTTAGGTTCACCTCTCACGGACGAACAACTTCAGCGCATGGACGCCTACTGGCGAGCCGCGAACTACCTGTCCGTGGGTCAAATCTATCTGTTCGACAATCCGCTGCTAAAGGTGCCGCTGCAGATCGAACACATCAAACCCAGATTGCTCGGCCACTGGGGCACGACACCTGGTCTCAATCTCATCTACGTTCATCTCAATCGGGTCATCAAGGAACACGACCTCAATGTGCTCTATGTAACCGGTCCCGGTCACGGTGGCCCGGGCCTGGTCGCGAACACCTATCTCGAAGGCACCTACAGCGAACGGTACTCGGATATTTCGCAAGACGAAGATGGATTGCGACGGCTTTTCAAACAGTTCTCATTTCCGGGTGGAATTCCGAGCCACGTCGCCCCCGAAACGCCAGGCTCGATTCACGAGGGCGGCGAGCTTGGCTACGCCTTGTCACATGCGTACGGAGCCGCGTTCGACAATCCTGATCTGATCGTGTCTTGCGTGATTGGCGACGGTGAAGCCGAGACGGGACCACTGGCGACGAGTTGGCACTCCAACAAATTCCTTAATCCGGTGTGTGATGGTGCCGTGCTCCCGATCTTGCATCTCAACGGCTACAAGATCGCCGGCCCAACCGTCTTGTCTCGCATCAGCCGCGAAGAGCTGGAACAACTGTTTCGCGGGTACGGATACACGCCCTGCTTTGTTGAAGGCAGCGATCCGGAAGACATGCACCAATTGATGGCGGCGACGTTTGACAAGGTGTTCGCGGAAATTCGTCAGATTCAGCAAGACGCTCGCGAGAATGGTTTTCATTCACGACCGCGCTGGCCAATGATTGTGCTGCGGACGCCAAAAGGCTGGACCTGTCCCCCGGAAGTGGACGGCAACCAAGTCGAAGACTCTTGGCGTTCTCACCAAGTGCCGATGGGGAAGATGGCAGAGAATCCTGCGCACGTCCAATTGCTCGCATCTTGGATGTGGTCATACAAGCCCGATGAACTCTTCGATGATACCGGTCGGCTACGATCTCAGATTGCGGACTTAGCACCGAAGGGTGATCGACGGATGGGCGCGAATCCTCACGCCAATGGCGGCACGCTGCTCCGAGATCTTCGCGTGCCTGATTTCCGAGAGTTCGCGGTGGACGTTTCGCGTCCCGGCAGTGTCATGGCGGAAGCGACGCGTGTGCAGGGGCAATTCATCAGCGAATGCATGAAGCTGAATTTGGACGCAAAAAACTTCCGTGTGTTCAGTCCTGATGAAACAGCATCGAATCGTTGGAGCGCGGTTTTCGACGTGACCGACCGTTGTTCGACAGCCCAAATCCTACCGACAGACGATCACGTTTCGCCCGATGGTCGCGTGATGGAAATGCTCAGTGAACATCAGTGCCAGGGCTGGCTGGAAGGCTACTTGCTGACTGGTCGCCACGGATTCTTTTCCTGTTATGAAGCGTTCATTCACATCGTTGACTCGATGTTCAATCAACATGCGAAGTGGTTGAAGGTCTGTCGCCACATTCCTTGGCGACAACCAATTGCCAGCTTGAACTATCTGCTCACGTCACACGTCTGGCGACAGGATCACAATGGGTTCAGCCATCAAGACCCTGGATTTATCGACCATATCGTCAACAAAAAGGCAGAGATCATCCGGGTCTACTTGCCGCCCGACGCAAATACCTTGCTGAGTGTCACGGACCACTGCCTGCGCAGTCGCAACTACGTCAACGTGATCGTGGCTGGAAAGCAACCGTCACCGCAATGGTTGACCATGGACGCGGCGGTGAAGCATTGCTCGGCGGGCCTGGGGATTTGGGATTGGGCGAGCAACGATCAGGGCAGTGAACCCGACGTTGTGATGGCTTGCTGTGGTGACGTGCCAACATTGGAAACCTTGGCAGCAGTGGAATTGCTCAGAGAGCACGTTCCCGATCTAAAAATCCGAGTCATCAATGTCGTGAACTTGATGAAATTGCAACCGCAATCCGAACACCCACATGGACTAAGCGACAAAGACTTTGACCTGCTGTTTACGACTGACAAGCCGATCATTTTTGCATTCCACGGCTATCCATGGCTGATTCATCGACTGACGTATCGCCGTACAAACCATCGAAATTTGCATGTGCGAGGCTACAAAGAGGAGGGAACCACAACAACTTCGTTTGACATGGTGGTGCTCAACGAATTGGACCGATTCCACTTGGCCGGAGATGTCGTCGATCGTGCCCAAACAATCGGATCGGAAGGGGCTTACATCAAACAGGCGTTGCGAGACAAACTCATCGAACACAAGCACTACATCGAGACTCACGGCGAGGACATGCCGGAAATTCAGGATTGGAAGTGGAAGGGGTGAATGTACTGACGATCAATGTCGGCTCCAGCAGCCTGAAGTGCAGTTTGATCGAGACAGCTGACGGCCACACTCATGCCAGCAGTCACACCGATTGGGCAAGCGAGCCAACTCGCTACACATTCACATCAACCGAATCGCCAGCCGTTCTCAGCGAGGTCGGTTGGTCGGACGTGAAGCCCGCAATTGGTCGAGTCGCAGCCGATCTCCGAGTCAACACAAACGAAGTGATTGCAGCGGTCGCTCATCGAGTCGTCCATGGGGGAACTCGTTTTACACAACCCGTGCTGGTGACGGCTGAGGTTGAAGACGCCTTGCACGAATTGACCCCTTTGGCACCGCTGCACAACCCAAGCTGCCTCGAAGGAATCGTTGCGGCACGAGAAGTATTCCCCAACCTCCCACATGTGGCCGTATTTGACACGGCCTTTCATTCGACGCTCGCTCCAGAAGCGTATACGTACGCGATACCGCAAGCATGGTCAGACCAGTGGGGCCTGCGTCGCTTTGGATTCCACGGGCTGAGTCATGCGTACTGTTCCCAACGGGCTGCACAGATACTGGATCGACCTTCGCTCGGTCTACGTGTTGTCATCGCACATCTTGGACACGGCGCGTCGTTAGCGGCTATTCGCGATGGCAAGTCGATTGACACGACGATGGGTTTCACGCCTCTTGAGGGTCTAATGATGGCGACTCGTAGCGGGTCCGTTGACCCAGGACTATTGTGTCATTTACTTCGAGAGAATCACTTCTCCGCAAATCAACTTGATCATGCGCTCAATCGAGAGTCTGGGCTTATCGGAGTCTCCGGCGTCTCGTCGGACATGCGAACCGTATTGCAGGCCGCAGAAGCTGGTAACGAGCGGGCGAAACTTGCGATTGCAATTTATGTTCATCGACTCCGCCAAGGTATTGGAGCGATGGCGGCGACGTTGGGCGGTCTCGATGCCTTAATTTTCACAGGCGGTGTCGGTCAGCATTCCGCAACGATCCGCGCCGCAGCGTGTGCGCGACTTGCTTTTCTAGGGCTCGAACTCGACCCGATCGCAAACGCCGCGGTCACAAGTGATATGGATGTCTCGACGACTGGCACGAAGGGCAGAATCCTCGTCATCGAATCGAACGAGGAATTGATGCTGGCACGAGAGTGCGAACGAGTCTTCAACTAGGTTCGCCGGAATCTCATCCATCAGACTTTTGAAGTCTGACGAAAAATGTTGAACGACAACAAACGCGAGGTCAGTGTCCGGGGGCAGCTTGTCGAACAATTGCTGCAATGCCTCCAATCCGCCCGCCGATGCACCGATGCCCACTATCGCTCCGAGCGGTAAAACGGCCCCGAACGATCGGTTCGATCCGGATGATCGGAGTCTTTGCGGCAGGATCGGACGAAGCAAGAAGGTTTGGTGAAGGAATGGCGTGAAACTCGCATCTAATTCTCACAACACGAAGCAGTCGCACGGACTGCTTCATTGCCAATCTCCATCCAAGCGATGTTTCGCTGGGGATTGGTATCCTCCCACTCGATAAGGCAATGAACGATGACGAATACATCCAAATTGAAACTGTTTGCAGGTCTCGCAATTTTGACCAGCGCGTTCATGCTCTCCTCAACAGCCATGGCGAGCGGAGGCCATGGTGGTGGGGGCCATGGCGGGGGCGGGCATATCGGAGGCGGCGGGCACGGTTTCGGTGGTCACGGTGGTTACAGCCACGGGTATGGTGGCCATGGGTACGGTGGTCACGGGTACGGCCATGGATACGGTGGCTACGGCCACGGAGCCGCGTACTACGGAATCGGTCTGGGATACGGGGTTGGCTATAGCGGTATTGGCTACGGAGGGTTTGGCTACGACAGCTACTACCCAAGTTCGTATTCCAGCTATTACCCGTCGTACTCAGCCTACCGGACGACTTACGTCGCCCCGCGTCGGATTCTGCATCGACGAGCGTACTCGGGTTGCGGACGTTAGAAAGGTTCGTGATGCAGGCGATCATCCCACTGGCTCGCATGGTCAGTGGACTCTATTTGGTTGGGCTTTCGTTCGTGCTGCTGTTCGTCGGCAATCCGGTGAAGTTTGTTGATGATCCGCAGTTCGTTTCCGCATACAAAACGGTCGAACCCGGATTGCATGTTGGCCTGTTTGCGGGCCTCGCACTCTTGGTGGCGGCGTCGCAGTTGCGGCTGCCGTTCATGGTGCATGCTGGCTTGCTCACGTCGCTTGCCGCCATCAGTGAGCTGGTTCAAATTTGGTTGCCCAACCGCACACCCCGTATGGGTTGCTTTATCGAAGACATCATTGGCTTGGCTATCGGAGCCATCGCGTGGTTCATCTTTCTTGATTTGATGACCACGCTGAAACGTGTGCGACGAGGATAGCGTAAACGTGCCCCTCACCGTGGACGCACTTGTGGTGGCGTTATCGAATCCCACGTACTTGGCATGGCTGGAAATTCAGACGCAATAAGCGATCAATGAGCGGTGGTGCGGTATCTTTAGAGTTGAAGAGCCAAAGTTGAGATTACTCCCTGTTGGTTCTAGCTCATTTCTTATCTACATTGTCGGAAATGTCCGAAGCTTCTGAACCCAACCCTGATTTCCCGCTCTGCGATACGCTGATTCTGACAGCGGTATCGTCCGAGACTGACGCATTGTCGGAGCAATGCAAACGCCTTGGAATTCCATTTGAGAAACAAAGTCACGCATTCCTGGGCAGCTACTACAACTTGGGATTGATAGGATTTGAAAACGTGATCGCCGTGCGATCAAGGCGCATGGGACCACTTGGGTTCGGTGGATCGGCAGAGGTAGCATCTCGTTTCCAAAAAGCCACCGGTGCAACATCTGTCATTCAGCTCGGCATGGCGTTCGGGGTGGACGAGTCAACACAGCAGATCGGTGATGTCCTTGTCTCGACGGACGTAATCCCGTATGACCACCGGCACTACCGCGACGCTTCGTCCGAAAGCGGATACCTGGTGAGCTACGAATCAGCGGCACGTATGAATGCCGCAACGAAAACCGTCAATGCTTTACGTCAGTTCAGGATTGAGAATCCAGCCTCCGACTACAATGTACACTTTGGGGCGATTCTATCCGGAGCGGCCATTGTGCATTCATCAGCATTTCGAGACGAGTTACTGCGACTTGTCCCCCCTGGAGACCACCAAATCGTTGGAGGTGAGATGGAGGGAATCGGACTGCTCGGCGTGACGAAGCACCCGATCTGGTGCGTCGTCAAAGGCATTTGCGACTTTGCTGATGCGAACCGCAACCGTATCATTGAGAAGAGTCGTGTGATCGCATGCCGCAATGCCGCTGACTTCCTGTTGTCGTCCATGATCCGCAACAATCCTGTCGCTGCGAAAATTCATACTTAAAAGACATAGACAATGAACCAACCCAAGCCTTCTTCTGTGACAGCATCCGCAAGCCATCCGTTGCTTGCCAGACTTGTTGCTGCAATTGAACAGGGGCAAAAATTCGAGGTTGATGTTCGCAATGAGGAGGAAATATTTGGATTGGATGGATACCAGCTTTCAATTTGGGAGGTCGGCGGCGACAAACCAATATCCGTATTCCCATGGGACGCGGAGATTAACGAGGAGTTGATTGACCTGAGAGTGAGATCCAAGGATTTAGAATCGGAGGCCAACCGATTTGCGATTCGACTTCGGGACGAATTAGGAGCCACCGAAACTCGATATGGAAACGGATTTTTCAATCGCACTCTCGTTGACCTCATCACAGAGAGTTATCTCGACAAGTATCCCGATATCAAGAATTCGCTTGAGAGAACTCATAGCCGACAAGTGGAACGAACGGCCGAGTATCACGAATGCCGCGATACGATTGCGTACGTGATCGGCAAGCGGTCCAGAGAGCTAACACGGCAACTTGAGTACGATGAAACGACGATGCAAAAAATACTCTCCAAAGCGATAGCACGATACATCGACAATCGTTTTTCGTTGAGCCAACGGAAACAGATGGGTTTGCTCTAGAGTCACCTCGGAGCAATCGACGACCATATTACCTTCATCCAATCTGTTGGCACGGTCGCCGAAGAACTGATGGACACTCAAATCGAGTGGTCTCGGACAGCGAAAAACATTAGGGTTATCTGTGCTGGACGAGGTTACGAGCCGTTGATTAACCACAAGTTTCTGCACGCCGAAGGCGTTTCAGCCATTAGCCTGCGGTCGAGCGAAGCGACAAAAATAGCCACCACCAACGCCCCCAGCACCATGATCGGCAAGGGTGTCCGTAACGCACACCAAGCGGGGAACAACGTTTTCTGGGACAGGATCAATACCAGCAAGAACATGCACAAAATGCAGTAGCCCGCGATGACGGCTAACCCCCACGGATACCAGTAGCCGACCATCTTGTTTAACAGCGCTGCATCGCCTGATTGAATGGTGTCGCCAATGAACGCGAAAGTTCCGTGATAACCCGAACCGATCGCGATGCTAGGACACTCATGAATGCAGACGCGCATGCGATCGCCCCATCCAAATGATTTGTTTACGATTAAGGTGCATTTTCGTCCACTTCCCTCTACATAACGGTCGAACCGGTATTGCATGTGGGCCTATTGACTGGCTTGGCTCACGATCCTCTTCATCGCGGATGCAATTGCGCAGGCGGTTGTGCGTGCGTGTCGTCGGACGGCTCGGCGGCATCATCGAATCCGGTCAACTCGCCTCGCAAGATCGTGACTTCGCGTGGTGCGTCGATCGCAAGTACGACTCATCCACCGCTTGATCGACGGATCGTAATCGTCGTGTTCGTTCCCGGCAAGCAAATTGACTCACTAGGTTTGCGTGATAGTATTAACATTCTTTCGTCTCCAAAGTTCTGTTTTTTGGAACGCGAGCAGAGATGCTCGCACCGACAGGTCGTTTGGAAATCGCTAGGCAACGGAAGAACGTTCGGCGGTAGTCTTCTCGCTGTAAAGAATGCTCAGCGATTGACGGACGTGCGAGGACAACCGGAATACGTCGCCGCCGTATTCGATCAATTGCTCGATGCCCAAAAAGTCGGCCATCGCGTAGTCGTGAACCTCGATCGCGTGATCGTACAACCACACGCTCGTGTCGCTGTCGAGCATTGCCAGCTTGGGAGCCATCTGCCACGCCTTTCGCTCAGACAACAAAATGTTGGCCAGGACTAAACGTGGGCGATATTTTCCGCACGCTTTCAAGGCATCGGTCACCGTGATCGCTCGTACCACTCGAAAGCCAGCCTCGACCAGATCGCCTGCCAACCGTGCATGGACCTCGTCGCGCGGCTCAATCAGGAACGCGACCGGTCGGCGGCTTTGGTTACCAGCCTTCGCTTTTGTTTGCGTCTCGGGCCTTGCCTTTGATCGTCCGTGACCGTCCAACTTGAGGATCGGCTGTTCGGTTTTGGGCTGACGCTTATCCACGCCAGTGGATCGGGCAAGCTTGCCGCCATCCATCAACTCGCTGACGACAAAGGTTGCCGAACAGTGCCCGCAAGCGAGTTCGGTGTCGAGCCACTGTGTTCTCACTTTCGCCGCGCGACCGCATGTCGGGCAGCCGACCAAATGCACGTTGTCGTGTTCGTCGCCGAGTACGGTCGCTTGATTGGAGCAGGTCATTTCTTGCATCAGCATCGTTATTCCATCCATGAATTCGTTTGGTTTGTTGGGATCAATTTGTAGACCACGCTTTTCGTCCATGCCGAAGGCAATTCGTGCCCGCGTGCGCTACGAATCGGAGTGGTCAGATTGACCGGTCAGATCGACTGGTCTTGGCAAAGAATCAAGATTGCGAACGCCAATCGGTGTTTAAGACCGAAGCCTTCGCGATCCTTACGCTACAAACGAAACCGGCAAAGCGCAATGCACAGAGAGACGCCAGCTGTCGAGAAAACACTCTGGGTTGATGACGGCTGAGAATTCGTGACTGATGATGGAAGCCACGCCATCGTTTGACCGACCGTTGTGTCGAACTGCGGCAATTCAGATTGTGGCTCGATACCTTGATCAGTCGGCACCTGCTGACAACCACAGGGGCAATGCTTGCCAGGTGCGACAGGGCCGTCGCTGCAGCAGCAATTGCCCGACTCCATGCCATCAAAGCAAGCCATCTCGTCACAGCAAGATTGATCGCTGGATTCAACAGTGACGCTGGCACGTTGAGGGCAATGCTGGCATCGGCACGTCGATCGCTGAACCGGTTGAACGGAAAACACGACAGCGGCAATCAATGCTGCAAATTTCATGAGCGTGAAGGGCATTGCGTTCATGGATCAACCGTGATCTCCGTAGGTTCACCATCCTCTCTACGACCAGTTCACATGTTTAGATGCAGGTCGTGAAAGGTTTCTTCGCAGTAACAGGAAACTTTATGTTCTTTTTCCATCACCGAATATCTGCAGTGCCACGGCCTGGCCGTGAAGTATCGAGCAAGCAAATTTCATCCAACAGGACGCTTAATCAGATGCACGAGAAAACGAATCCTTCACGACCATCTTGAAAATTGCAAACGGTTCTCCTGCACACCAGATACACGTGGAGATGGACTTGCATGCAAATCCTGAATTTGCGTCACGCGATAGAGCAGAAAGTTCACCGACTGCAAGTCGAAGCTCGGTAGCTGGCCGCGATATAGGGCGACGCAATCGAGGGCACACCAACCGCGATGCTGTTTCGCTGAACCTGTCGGGGCAAGACCGTATAGCGTCGCGTCGGCGGTCGCATGCGTGGCTGCATGCGTGGTTGCATGAAACTCACTCTGAATCGTTGTCGATAATTGGGAGGCGGGTCGACGGGGAAACCATAGTCATCCGACTTCCCCGGCCAGTACGAATCAGACTGGTCCGCCGAGGCGGTCGGAAGCGTAAACAGAAGTGCGAAAACAACGAGCAATGCACGGATTGGAGTCTTCATCACGGCTCTCCTTGAGTAAAGCGTAAGCAAACGGTTGACGCCAACAAGGTGTTCGCGTCTCCAACCCTTTTGGTGCTCTCTGCCACGCTGTTCTTCATTCAGGGCAGATGATTCTCCTTTAATGGCATGCTCTTGGTTTACTGGCCACGTCGGATTTTGCTGGCAAGCCGTGAAAACTCCAGGGAAGCGTGAAGTTAAGCGACGTTGGGAGCATCCAAAGACATATGGCGGTCTGCGTTCTGACGATCCTGGCTGCCCCGTTGTGTTGCAGCCTGCATGCACTGATTCATCAAGGGATAACAGGAATGAAATTGAGCAGCATCCCAGTACTCGCGCTCGTACTGATAGCTCTGGCACCCCTTGAAGCCAGCGCCCAGATTTCGCCTGAAGAGCACGCCAGCCATCACCCGGAAGAGGCCGCCGCCGGCGGAGCCGATTCGGGGATGGGGAAAGGTCCGAAAGGAATGGGCGGCATGGGGAAAGGCGGGCCGCCCGAAGGTGCCGGGCCGGGCATGATGGGTGGTGGTGGAGGAATGATGGGTGGCGGCAAAGACGGCGGCGGCATGATGGGTGGTGGCGGTATGGGTGGCATGATGGAAAAGATGGGTGCGCCCAAACCCAAAGACCTCTATCCATCGCTGATGGAACTGCCCGACCTGCCGATGGAGCGACGCGGCGAACTCGAACAAGAGGCCCACCAACGGATGATCGCTGGCACGCGAGTGCTCAGTGAAGGCTTTGACGAACTCGCGGGTTCCGCCGGAAGCGATGACTTCGCAGCAATGCAGGCTGCCACCGACAAAATCCGCGAAGGCCTCGGCGATTTTGAGAGTGGTTTGGCTGCGCATCGGGCGCTGCGTGAAGGCAAAGCGCCACGAAATGTTGCGCTGCAATGGTTCAAGAACGAGATGAACCTGAGCGACGCTGCTCCGATCGCATCGTCCAACGCGATGCTCTGGGGAATGACACCTTTTCACTCAATCATCATGGCAATCTTGATCCTTTTCGCTGCCGTGATGATCTGGATGTACTTCTTCAAAATGCGCCGCGCGGCCACGTTGCTCGAGAAGCTCGCCGTGGCTGGTGGAGGAGCTGGGAGTGGAGCAGAGGGGGAGTCTGGGAGTCCGGGAGTTAGCAGACAAGGAGCCAAGGAGTCGGGAGAGAAGGAGCCTGAAGCCAAAGGTGACGAGAATGTCTCCGTGTCTCCCCCTCTCCGTGTCTCCCCACCTTCCGCCAGCGACTGCTGCGACACGGACGATGGCTGCGAAACCGAGACAGCCGCATTGGAAATCGACACCGGTGGCTTGCTTCCGGTGGCCAAGAAAAAACTCTGCCGCTTGCGCGTCGCTAAGATCATTCAGGAAACCGACGATGTTAAAACCTTTCGTTTGGTAGCCTGTCACGGTGGCGGCATTCCTTTCAGTTACTTGCCCGGCCAATTCCTAACGTTCACCTTGCCTGTTGCCGAAAAACCGATCAAACGCAGCTACACGATTTCGTCTTCGCCCACGCAGGGCTACTACTGCGAAGTCACCGTTAAACGCGAAGACAATGGTGCTGGCTCGCGTTATCTTCACGATCACGTGAACGTCGGCGATACGCTGGAGGTCAAAGCACCCAGTGGGCGATTCATATTCTCTGGAAAAGAATCAGACAATATTGTGTTAATCTCCGGAGGCGTCGGGATCACGCCGATGATGAGCATCACTCGCGCGCTGACCGACATGGCTTGGCCGGGTGAAATTCATTTCATCGCAGCTTGTCGTGATCCTGAGCACTTCATCTTTGAATCCGAACTCAAACGACTCCAAGACGAGTTCGACAATTTGCATGTCCATGTAGCAATGAGTCGGATTGAAAAAGACGCTAACGGGTACACAAGCGGTCGGCTGACTAAAGAAAGGCTAGCCGAATGGGTTCCGGACATCGCGTCGAAGCGCATCCACATTTGCGGTGCGCCTGCAATGATGGAAGCGACCAAGGCAATGCTGTCTGATTTGGGGGTCTCTGCAGAGAACATCCATTCCGAGAATTTCGGTTCGGCTCAAAAGCCGAAAGCAAAAGTCGTCGAGAAGCCAAAAGCTCGCAAGCACGCAGCGACGGGGGCCAAGGTAACTTTTGTCACGTCGAATAAGTCCACTGCAATGGGGCAAGAAGAAACGATCCTCGAAGCGTCCGAGCGAATGGGTGTCGACATTGACTACTCGTGTCGCGTTGGCACTTGCGGCGAATGTCGCGTGAAGCTGCTCTCAGGAGACGTTTCGATGGAGGTCGATGACGGACTGGAACCGGAGGACAAGCAAGCCGGGATGATTTTAGCGTGTCAGGCGAAAGCGAAGCAGGATGTGAGCGTGGAGGCTTAGGCATGAAAGAACGCGAAAAAATAGTCGTCACCGGGTTAGTCATGCTCATGCTTTTCGCTTGGCTCGGCTTCCCACTGCACCATTCGCATCGCTTCGCCGGAAGCTTTTGGGGCGGTGTGCTTGGTGTGTCTGGTGCGATACTGATGCTGGTTCCCTTGGCCTACTTGATCGTCAAACGCAACAAGAAGCTGAAGCAAGCGGTTACCAAGCATGTCTCCATGCGCACGTTGTTGGCTTGGCACATCTACGCGGGCGTTCTGGGGCCGATTTTGGTGATCCTTCACAGCGGCCACAAGTATGAGAGTCCGCTCGGAATTGCGTTGACCGCCATGACCTTGTTGGTCGTTGTCAGTGGTTTCATCGGTCGCTACCTGATGTCGGGATTCGCCAAGGAGATCAAGGCGAAAAAGGCGATGTTGTCCGATTTGGAAACCGCGTACGACCAAGCCGTCGTCGAATTGGGCTCGGACCCCGTGACCGCTCAAAGCCTTCGCCCGTTTGCGGGCTTCTTTTCCCGTTTATCAGCGAGCTTCTTTCTGGCCGAACCGCAACAAGAGTCTCGCAGGGCAACTCGTGACGCGCTGACATTGGTTCGGCTTGCCGAGTCGATCGCGGATGTCGAGTACGCAATCGCGACTCACGAGGATTTTAAAAAATGGTTCGGGAAGTGGCTGAAGTTTCACATTGTGATTTCCTTCGTTCTGTATGGACTGATGTTGGTCCACGTGTACTACGCGGTCTACTTCGGCTTGCGGTGGTTTGAATAGTAAACGGTCTTTATGAAACGCAATCTAATCATCTTCGCTGTCATCACGACCGTGATTTCAGTGACCTATGTGATGGGCCTGATCCCAACGACTGTAACCGAATCGGTTTCAACGGCCCTGCATCGTTCCGTCAACCCAGGGACGCTTTCGGCGGCTCACGCGAACTTGGGCGACAACTGCCAGGCCTGCCATACGCCGGTCATGGGTGTGGATACCGTCAAATGTATCGTGTGCCACGCCAACAACGACTCCATCTTGCAACGGCAACCGACCGCATTTCACGCCAGCGTCGGGACGTGCAAGGAATGTCATTTGGAACATCAGGGATACGATGCCAAATTGTCCGAGATGGATCACTCGTTGCTGACATCCATCGGCCTCAAGGCACTGGAGGGTGCCGAGCCGGGCAGTGAGGAGCAAGCGGCCCGAGTCGGCCTCGCCGACAAACTCAAATTTGCCAACGCACCTCATGACCGAATCACATTGCAAGAATCGGTACTTGACTGCAAGTCTTGTCATTCCAACGACGACCAACACCAGGGGTTATTCGGAAACGATTGTGCGCAGTGCCACGCGACCGATCGTTGGACGATCCCCGAATACAAACACCCCTCAACCAGTTCGACCGACTGCAACCAATGCCACCAAGCGCCGCCGAGTCATTACATGATGCACTTCAAGATGATCTCAGCGACCGTTGCCGGTAAACCGCACGCCCGAGTCGAGCAGTGTCACCAGTGTCACCAAACGACCAGTTGGAACGACATCAAGCGGGCCGGTTGGTACAAGCATCATTGAGGGAGTGGGAGACCAGGAGATGGGGAGTCTGGGAGAGCTAAAACTCCGTGTCTCCCAGACTCCCGCGCATTCAGCACAAACTCGACATCGGCATCGCCTTGGTTTTGAAGTGTTGGTACTCTTGCGAGACCCGGTCGTTGGCCCACGTACGTTCGCCTAAGATTGCGTTTCGGTGCCGACTCGCTCGTCAATGCGAAACTGGGATAAAAAGGGAGACAAGCGTGGACATAGGCGGAAACATCCCAAAGACGATTTTTGTGTTTGTTATAAACATGATGTTTCTTTGCAGCGGCTGTGCAAGGCCAATCGGGCAACCGACCCTACCGCCATTTGGACCACCGATTATCGGGCAGCCGATTTCACCGCCCACCGGGCGACCCATTGGACAGCCGATCTCAAATCCCATCGGGCCACCGGTCGGGCAGCCTGTTGATGGGATCTTTTCGCTATCCGGTTCAGCGACCCAACAGGCCACAGTCAGAACGGCTCTGTCACGCTGCACGTTCCCGTTCGACCGTCTAAGACCGGGACTCCAACGGGCGGGACTCCGCTCCATTGACATCTTTTGGGAGCCAACGGATGAAGGGTCGCTGGGATGGGCATCCACCGGCGGCCAAATTGGGATCAGCAATTCCATCGACGGCCTGCAGGCGGAGCGCACTGTGATTCTAGAACTGGGGCATGCCGTGGACTTCTTCTACCTGACTCCGGAAATGCGCAAGTCGATTATCAGGCTCTGGCATCCAGACATCCCCGATAACCACCAGTGGTTCGGTTCCACCGCGTACTGGGACCAAAACGGAGAAGCCTTTAGCACGCTGTTTCTCTGGGCCTTCGCTGACGAAGAGTTGTGGATTGACGCCGGCTATTCACACAAACCTTCGGCCGAGCTTGCGTCTGAGCTGAGGGCAATTTTGCTCCCAGAAACAGTTGTCAATTGGCAGTAAGGCAAACGCCTCCGCAAGCGACGGTTCTGTTGAGCATTGAAAGTGGCGTCATGACTGATGCATACCGTGCATCGGCATGTTCTTCCCGTGCGGACCCCAAGGTGTGCTGGTGTTCGGAGGAATCGGCTCGTCAGTGTTCATCAATTTGTCGTACAGTTCCGGCGGCAATACGCGCAGAACCGAGAAAAGACCTTTGACGCCTTTGTACCAGCCGTCTCGCATCCCATGCGTTTCTCGGCGAGACGTGATCTTTTTCATGTCCTCCATGGTCATTTTCATGGCGTACTCATTGTCGCCCTCTGGCGTCGTTTTCATGCCGTCCATGCCCTCCATCTTCATGCTGGACATACCTTTCATGATTTGTGGATAGCCGGGAACTTGGAAGCCAGGATCATTTTCCTTTTGCCGAATGATCGGGCCTACCTGGGAAGTCATGTGGTTCATCATGTGATGGAACATGTGGCAATGAAGCACCCAGTCACCAGGATTGTTCGCGATGAACTCAACATCGCGGGACTGAGATACGCCTACGACGACATTGTTGCTGGGAATCCATGCTGAATCGGGAATTCGGCCTCCTTCGGTCCCGGTGATCCAAAACGTGTGGCCATGCAAATGCATCGGATGCTGGTGCAATGTGCTGAAATTGATGAATCGGATGCGGACCCGTTCGCCCAACTTGCAAACGAGTGGAGTGGTGTAGGGTCCGCTGCGACCGTTGAGTGTCAGAAAGTTCCAGTCCATTGCGTTGGAGTTGGGGATCGTTGCGTTGGGCAGGATCGAGAATTGCTGTGCGACCAAAACGAAGTCGCGGTCAACAGCAGGTGTGTGTGCGACCTTCGGGTGGATAATGAATGGCACGACCATACCAACGGCTTCTTGCATCGCAACATGCGGGTGCAAGAAGTAGCTGCCTTCCTGGTGCACGTCAAATTCATACACGAACGTTTCACCGGGCTTGACGTAGTCCTGTGTCACGGCCGGGATGCCGTCCATGCTGACTGGCAATTCGAGTCCGTGAGGATGCAGCGTCGTCTCTTCTGGTAAGTCGTTGCGAAATACGATCCGTACGCGTTCGCCCTGCGTCATCTCCAGGACCGGCCCCGGAAAGAGGTCGTTGTAGCCATAGGCATCCATCCAAATTCCGGGTAGCAGCTCGCGTCGCGCCGGCGTTGCCCGAAGATGAAATTCGCGGGCTCCACGGACTATCTTTCCGGTCATCTTTTGCAAGTCGGGTGCAATCACTTCAACCGCTGGCAAGTTTGGATCGCGGTATCCAGGAACAAGTTTTCCACGATCGGTCGGGCTGCCGATGGGTCCACCCAGTCCAGCCTTCATGCGCGGGAACCCACCACCGCTTTCGTGATCGGCGTGATTCATCTTCATCTGACTGGGAACGGTTGGCTCTTGGCCAGAGACGGCTCCGGCAGCAAAAAGGCCGGCGGTCGCAGCGGCGCCTTGTGCGAGAAAGTTCCGGCGTTCTTCATTCTTACTCATAGCTAATCCCTTCGCGTGTTTTGTTGATTCAGTGTATGGAAGTTGCCGACCGGAGTTGCCGACCGATGGCGGCAGTTACCGCGGCTTTGGCACAGCGTCAATATGGCCGCCGCTGACTGGACTTGGTGGAATCGCCAATCCGCCAGTGAGCAGCATTCCTCGAATCGCAACATCACTTTCACGATACATCACAAGGTTGCTGACTTGTTCAACACGTAAGCCAAGATAAAAGCGTTGAGCCATTAGGACATCGGGCCAAGCCGCTCGACGTGCCTTGTAACTCTCGTGCAGCAGATCATAAGACTGCTTCGCTTTAGGCAGCATGGTCGTCTCATACTGTTGGACATTTTGCCACGCGGTTTGATAAGCCCGAAATTGCGTGGCCAGGCGGGTACGCAGTTCGAGTTCCAAGCGTCGAGCTTCCGCGTGGGACTGCATCAAGTCAGCTCGCGCTTGCCGCACGGTTCCTTGATTTCGATCAAAAACCGGTAGCGGGATTCCAAGCGAAAAGGATGTTTCCGTCGTATCGGCGACGGGGCTACGAATGCTCCTTACGCTCGCGATAACGTTCGGAATCGGTTCGGCCTGCTCGCGCTTGATGGCAATCTTGTCGTGTTGGATTTTTTGCCACGCCGCTTCCATTTCAGGACTCGATGCCAGCAGTTGTGCAAACGCCGATTCCCAGTCGAGCGGTTCTTCGCCAGGGAGCAGATAGCCCTGTACTGCCGTTTGTACCTGGTCTGGAACACCCGCCAATGACGTCAAAGTCCGCCACGCGTGTGAGAATTCGTATTCAGCTTGCTGTAGATTCAAACGATCACGCTGAAGCTCGACCTGAGCACGCAACAGTCCCGGTTGATTGGTTTGCCCGAGGTTTAGCATTTCTTCACGCGTCCGCAGGTTGTCTTCTCCATTGGCCACCATCTCTCGATGAATTTCGACCAACCTTTGCGCTGCCAGTGTTCGGTAAAACTGTGCCCGAACATCGTTGATCACCCGTTGCCGTTGGGCACCCATGTTGGTCTCGGCAATCTTCACCCGTTGGCACCATTTCGCGCGGCTTAGTCGCAGTTTTCCACCAGTCACGAATTCCTGCGAAACGAATCCACCGTTCCACGTTTCGTCGCGAGCGTTTCCGATCGCATCGTTCTGTAGCTCGTACCCGACAATGGGATTCAGGTAGAGCCCCGCTTGATACGCCGCACCGCTGGCGGCGCGCACTTGGGCGGTTGCTTGAACCAGCGTGGGATTATTGGCAAGCGCCCAAGCCTCAAGTTCCGGCAATGAAACAGCCGGTGGACCTGACACTATATCAGTTGCGACGTAGACATCCTCCGGCATGATCTGCATGTCGTAGTCGCTCATCGGCTGCTGAGCGAGACTTATCCCCGCAGTAAGCATCCCAAGCATCAATGCCGATATGTATCCGCGCATCACGATTCCCTTCGTTAATGTTTGCATTCCGTTAGATTCAGTATTCGGAGCGTTATCGCGACAGAACCATGCAAAATGACCAGCTGTGCGGGAACGGGGGCAGGGTATTCAATCGGGCCGTCACAATTGCGCCAGTTTCACTTTGTTGAAAACCTTTGCGAAGAATTTGGCCGAAGGACGCATCAAATGATCGACCCCGAATGATGAGAACCTGAGATTGAGCGAACTTTCACTCTTGCTGTTGCTATTAGCCTTCTTACTGCTCGCGCTCATGGCGATGCGGTGGCTGTGTGATTGGCTGGAGCAACCGTCGGTTTTGGGGGAGCTGTTATTGGGCGTGATTGTCGGGAACATTGGATTCTGGTTCGGGTCGCCGCTCTTTTCGGTCTTGATGAATCCCGAGTCGGCGGAGAGGCTTGTCGAGACGGCACCGGTGGCAACCCATGTCGCGACGATCTTTGCAGCGTTGGCCGAGCTTGGTGCCATCTTGCTGTTGTTTTCTGCCGGACTGGAAACCAGTGTCGCCAAGATGAAACGTGTCGGCGGACGGGCCGTGCTGGTCGCGATCATTGGTGTCGTTGCACCGTTCGCATTGGCATATGGCACCTGTGTCGCCTTGCATGTTCAGATGTCGCTTGCCGGGCATCTCTTTCTGGCGGCAACGCTTAGCGCAACAAGCGTTGGCATCACGGCAAGCGTTTTGAAAGATTTGCGGGCCATGGACCGACACGAATCCGAAATCATTTTGGGTGCTGCCGTGATCGACGATGTGCTTGGATTGGTGCTATTGGCCATCGTGTCGCGCATCGCGACGAGTGGCGATGTTGACCCTTGGTTGATTGCGCAAACCAGCGGAACGGCATTGCTTTTTGTCTTCCTCACTCTGATCTTCGGCGAAAAGCTCGCGGCTCGTGGCGCGAAGTTGTTTCAATCGCTCGATAGGCAGAATGGCCGCGAGTTTTTTGCTTTGGCATTCACCTTCGGATTCGCTTGGTTAGCGCAGGCCGTTGAATTGGCGGCGATCGTGGGCGGGTTTGCCGCTGGCCTGGTCATGCGAGACCACGTTGCTCCACTTCGATCTGCGTCTGAAAATGGACGAGTTCCCCCAACGATTTCGACGACGATCG